>JAUZFQ010000281.1 GCA_030838445.1 Pyrinomonadaceae bacterium
TCGTTGCTGATCTCCATGTCGGGCGGGAGCACGAAAAAGAGCGGCACTTTACGCAGCCGCGCCGTCGTCGGCACGCGCTGCCCGGTGACGGCGAACCACAGGCCGAGCGTGATGGCGAGCGCGAGCAGTTTCAACCCCCAGTCGGCGAACAGGAGATCGTGCAACCACCGCCGCCCCATCTGCACGGCGTCCCTTTCCATCTCGCGTAGAGTCATAGATGCAGAGCTAGAGGTCAGAGGTCAGAGGTCAGAGAAGACAGTTTTTGTTTTAACTGATCCCTAACCTCTGACTTCTGAAGTCAAGTTCCTTTCGCCGTCGTTTTCGGCAGTCAGGCCGGCCGGTTCGTCGCCGGTGCGCGCCGGGGTCTTGATGGCGTCGAAGATGGCGGCGCGCAGTTTGGTGGCGTCGAGTCCGCGGCGGATCTGCCCGCCCTGCACGAAGGAGATCAGCCCGGTCTCTTCGGAGACGACGACCGCCACGGCGTCCGTGTCTTCGGTGATGCCGATGGCGGCGCGGTGGCGCGTGCCGAGGTCTTTCGACAGACGCGGGTTCAGCGTGAGCGGCAGGAAGCAGGCGGCGGCCGCGACGCGGTGACGGCGGATGACGACCGCGCCGTCGTGCAGCGGCGTCGCCGGGTTGAAGATCGTGACGAGCAGATCGTAACTGAGTTCGGCGTCCATCTTGAGGCCGCCGTCGGTGACGTTCTTCAACCCGACGCCGCGCTCGATAACGATGAGCGCGCCCGTCTTGGTCGAGGCGAGCGTCGTCGCCGCCAGCACGATCTCGTCGTAGACGCCCTCGCCGAACTGCCCGCGGTGGCGCGCGAGACTCGGCAGGCGTATCTGGTTGCCGAGCGAGGTCAAAGCCTGCCTGATCTCCGACTGGAAGAGGACGATGATCGCGACGCCGATGTAGATGAGCGCGCCGCGCAGCACGAATTCGAGCGTGGCGAGATCGCGACGGTAGGCGATCCAGTAGAGCAGGGCGAAAGCCGCGATGCCAATCGCCATCGGCACGGCGCGCGTTCCGCGCAAGAGCTTCAACACCGTGTACACGATCAGAAAGACCAGCGCGATGTCGAGCAAATTGCGCGGCTCGCGTAGTCTGTCCAGATATTCCGTGTAGGACGGTGCGAAAAACATATCACGAGTGACAAGTGACGAGTGACAAGTGACGAGTAAAAGACAGAATTGTTTTTACTTGTCACTTGTCACTCGTCACTCGTCACTTCCCCTTTCATCACTTCCCTTCATCACCCGATGTGCAGCGGGATCGGCTGGCTCTGTTCGGCGTTGCTTTCCCGCGCGGTCTCCAGAAAGATCATGTCAACTTTCGGCTCAGCTTTTTTGATCAACTCTTCCACTTCGTTGACCACTTGCTCGATGTCGTCGGTGCCCAGATTGTCGCGGAAGTTGACGTGCGCGTTGATCAAAATCTGCTTGGGCGCGAGGTGCATGGTCAACAGTTCGACGACCTCGCAGACGTGTTCGTGGCTGAGGATCGCCTGACGGATGCGCTCGACCACCTTCGGCGTCGCGGCTTCGCCGAGCAACAACCCGCGCGCCGAACGCGCGAGCGAGAAGGCGACGATGGCAAGCACGACTCCGATAGCCATCGAAGCCAGCCCGTCCCAGAACGCGCCGGGCGCTTGGCCGTTGAAGAGCGAAGGGCCGACCTGATGATCCGTCAGGTAAATGCCGATGCCCGCGATGATGATGCCGAGCAGCGCGGCGGTGTCTTCAAAGAGCACGGTCTTGGCCGTCGGGTCTTTCGACTCGCGCAGGTACTCCCAGAACGTCATGCCCTCGTGCCGCGCTTCGTTGATCTCCTGATACAACGCCAGCCCGATGGACGCGCCTTCGAGCACGAGCGAGATGCCGAGCACCCAGTAAGCCCACGCGAGTTGTGCGGGCGGGTGCGGGTGCCAGAGCTTTTGGAAGCCCTCGTAGAGCGCGTAGCTCGCGCCGACGCCGAAGATAAAAATGGCCGCGATGAACGACCAGAAAAAGCGCTCCTTGCCATAGCCGAACGGGTGTTTCTCGGAAGCCGGGCGCTTGTAGAAACGCAAGCCCAGCAGCAGGAAAACCTGATTCGTCGTGTCGGCCAGCGAGTGCAGCGCCTCGGCCATCATGCCCGACGACCCCGTGATCACGGCCGCGATAAACTTCAAAATAGTAATCAGCCCGTTCGCGATGAGCGCGCCGATAACAGCTAACATCTACAGTGTCTCCCACGGGTTAGAGTTAAACGCATCCGCGCCGATTATGTCGAAAATTTCGACACAACGCAACAACTTGCTTCGCGCACCGGCGCGCGTGCTACTAACGGCGGCGAAAAATCGTTGAATTATTTTGTTTCTTTGCGCCGCTTGAGGCGCGTGCGCTGGAGGAAGCCGACGAGTTCGCCCGCGCCGTTCAAGACTGCGAGCGCGCCCGCGCCGTTCTGTTTCATCAGGGCGTCGGCGCGCGCGAGTGGCGTCGCCGGGTCAACGAAGAGTTCGGGCGCGACGGGTCGCATCACGTCTGCGATGCGCGTGCGGTGGCGGCTGGCGTCCGGTAGTTTCCGCAGGTCTGCGAGCGTGAGGATGCCGTGCAGGCTGCGGCCGCGCGCGACGGGGAAAGCCTCCTGCGGGTGCTGCGGCAAAAACAGATCGATAAAATGACTGACGAGCACGTCCGGCTCGACCGCGACGGGCGCGCTCATCGCCTCGCCCACCGTCTGTAGACCCTTGTTGCCCCGCCCGACGCTCGCCGCCGCGCTGTGCAGAAACAGCGCGACCACCACCGACCACAAGGCCATGAACAGATCGCCAGTCTTGAAGTAGAGCAGCAGGGCGAAGGCGAAGAGCGTCCACGCGATGAGTTGGCCGCCAAGGCTTGCGACGCGCGTCGCCTCTTCGAGTTTCCCGTTGCGATGCCAGAGGAAGGCGCGCAGCACGCGCCCGCCGTCGAGCGGGTAGCCGGGTAGTAAGTTAAAGACGGCGAGCATGAGGTTCCAGAAGCCGAGGATGAAGCAGACTGCGCCAGCCAGCCGCTGCTCAAAGGCGGCGGCCACCATCATCGCGCCGAAGGCTACGACGGAGAACAGGAAACTCGACGCCGGGCCAGCGACCGCGATGCGAAACTCCGCGCGCGCATTGTCCGGCTCGCGGTTGAGCCGCGCCATGCCGCCGAACGGGTGCAGCACGATCTCCTCCGTCTCGATGCCCTCGATGCGCCCGACGAGGGCGTGCGACAGTTCGTGCCCGAAGATCGAGAGGAAGAGGCCGAGCGTCGTCACCAACCCGACGACCCACGCGGCCGAGGGCGTGACGTTGACGTAGCGAACGAGCGGCGTGCCCTGCTCGAAGTTGCTCGCGATCAGCCACGTGCTCAGGGCGAACACCATGAACCAGCGATAGTCAATCCGCACGGGAATCCCGTAGACGCGCGCGACCAGCAGTTGGCGGTGGAGAATGCGTGCGAGAGACATAAGAGCAGTGACGGGTGACAAGTGACGAGTGACGAGTGACGAGTTTAAGACAACGAGTGCGTCGCTTTTGTTCCCTCAAAAAACCATCAGTTGTCAGTTGTCAGTGGTCAGTTGTTCAAGACCGTCTTTAGCAACTACTAAGACGATCACGAAACAACTGACAACTGACCACGGACTACTGACAACGGACTATTGACAGCTACTCGTAAGTTTCAAACGCGCCCGCGTCGGCGTCGAGCAGGAGCGAGGGTTCGTTGCGGGCGACGCGGCGCAGGAGCAGCGGGTCGTCGAAGAGTTGGTAGAGTCCTTTGACGATGGCGTGGCGCGGGTCTTCGGCCATGTGCGTGGAGAGGCGCGTCTCGCTTTGCAGGAAGGCGGCCATGCCGTCGAGGAGCGCGCCGCCGCCCGTCAGCATCAGGCCGCGGTCGTAGATGTCTGCGGCCACTTCGGGCGACAACTCGGCGAGGCCACGCTGCACCACGCGCGCGATGCGCTGCGCGACGCTCTGGGCCGCGAGGCACACTTCGTCGCTCGTCACGTCGGCCGCGCGCGGCGTGCCGCTCTGCACGTCGCGCCCTTTGACGGTCATCGTCCGCATGGGGTCTTTCGGCTCGATGGCCGAGGCCAGATCGATCTTCAAGCGTTCGGCCGTGGGCGCGCCGATGATCAGGCCGTGGTGTCGGCGCAGTCGATCCATGATCGCCTCGTCAATGTCGGAACTCCCCACGCGCTCGGCCTGCGCGTAGACGATCATGCCGAGCGCGACGATGGCGACGTTCGTGGTTGCGCCGCCGATGTCCACCACCGCCGAAGCCTTCGGCTCGTCCACCGAGACGCCCGCGCCGATGGCCGCCGCCAAACCTTCCTCCACCATGTAGACGCGCCCGATGTGCGCCGCCTCGGCCGCCGCCATCAGCGCGCGCTGCTCGACGTGCGTCACGCCCGACAGCACGCTCATCACGGCGCGACGGCTGAAATGCGAGATGCCGCTACGCGCCTTGCGCACGAAATGATCGAGCATGCGTTGCGAACGCTCGAAGTCTGCGACGACGCCGTCCACCATCGGCATGACGAGCGTGACGTCGCGCGCCTCGCGTCCCTGCATCGTGTGCGCCTCGCGCCCGATGGCGACGATCTCGCCCGTCGTCTTGCTGACGGCGACGACCGAAGGTTCGTCCACGACGACGCCGCGCCCGCGCACCGAAATGATCGTGCTGGCCGAACCGAGGTCAATCGCCATCGAGTCGGAAACCAGATCGCGGAGCGCGTCTAAGCCCATCAACGCCCGCGTCTTTCGCATGAAGGAGCCTGATCTCATAACACCCGAAGCCTGTGTAAACGCCGGAAAAATTTTGTAAAAAGGGGCGCGAACATCATAGCACACGGCGGCGACGCCGCGCCGAACGTTAAGGCGCGACGCGACACCCGGCAAGCCGCGGGTGCGACGCCGCACACAGCACGACGAGACACCCGGCGGGACACGACGCGCGGGCGGGACGCGGGCAGAAGTTTTCGCGTTTGTAATACTTCGTTCAGGTCTTGTTAACCTGCGCCGCTTAGACTGTCGCCCTTCGCGTCCGCAGTCATTCGAGTCAGAGTCGCGCTTTTCATCCGCCGTCTCCGGCGTTGACGAGATTCGATATTTTCCGCCGCGCCGACTTTATGATAACGTCGCATCGCCAATCTACAACGCGGCTGATGCCCGCTCAGGGCGCGTTCCGTCCCGCGCGCCCTCTCGATGTTCGCCGCCAACGTCCGACGCTCTTTCTTTTTCGACTCAAGGAAGGACTTACCATGATTACTGTCGCCGCCCGACGCGCACTGCTCACGTGCGCCCTCTTCGTCGCTCTCAACTGCTGCGCCTTCGCGCAAACGCCCGCCGCTCCCGCCGCCGCCGCGACGGATGCGACCGCACAGACCCACGCCGCCGTGTCCGAGACGCACGGCGACGACGCCTCCCCTCTGGACGACGTGCGCAAGCAGTTGCGCGAACAGCATGCCGAGATCGAACGCCTGCGCGCGACGCTCGCCGAACAGTCCAGACTCCTCAACGAACTCCTCGCGCGCACCGCCGTCGTCGCCCCGCGCCCCGACCCGAACACGGCGACCGTCGCGACAGCGGTCTATTCATCAAACGACGTGGCGGCGACCGACACGCTGCGCCGCCCCGCCGTGCCGGGGCAGGAGGCGGCGACGAAGAACCCGCAGACCGAGGGCGTGGACGCGCGCGTCCGTGCCGTCGAGACGCAGATGCAGAAGACGACCGAGACGCTCGCCCGCCAACTCGGCTCGATCAGTTTCAGCGGCGACATACGCCTGCGCTACGAGGGACAGTTCGGCCAGTTGAACGCGCTCGCGAACGCGGAGAACCCTGCCATCCTCGGCAACGAGTTGACTCCGCGCCACCGCCTCCGGGTACGCGCGCGCCTCGCCCTGCGCGGGCAGACCGGCAAGCAGTTCGACTGGGGCTTGCGCTTCGCCACCGGCACGCCCGCCGACCTGACGGCCAGCAACCAGACGCTCACAGACTTCTTCGACCGCAAACAGTTCGCGCTCGATCAGGCGTACCTCACCTACCGCCCCGCCGCCCTGCCCGGCCTGCGTTTGCAAGGCGGGAAGTTCGAGACGCCTTGGCTCTTCACCGAGATGACCTTCGACGTTGACAACCAGCCCGAAGGCTTGAACGAAAGCTACACACACGACTTCAAACACGGCGCGTTCAAAAACCTGACGCTCGTCGCGTGGCAACTGCCCCTGCTCGAACGTCAGTCGGCCTTCGTCCTCGGCGCGGACGGTCGCGCCAACGTGGACGCCTCGCGGCGCGGCGGGCGCGACCTCGCCCTCTACGGCGCGCAGGCACGTACGCGCATCGCCCTCGGCGACAAGGCCGCGCTCACGCTCTCGGCCGCCGACCTCTATTATTCCGGCACGCAGTTCATCACGCCCGCGCAGTTCTTCGGCGGCCAACTGCAAGTGCCCGTCACCGTCACGATCCCGGCCACGGGCACGACCCCGGCGCAGATTGTCGCGGGCTTCGCCGCCGTCCCGCGCGACCTGCTCGTCGCGGGCAGCAACCTCGGGATCACTGCCGCCAACACCAACGCCGTCAACCGCGACGGGCGGCTCTCGTCCGGCTTCAACCTCGCCGACTTCATCGGCCGCCTCGAACTGACGCAGAGCAAACGCTTCCCCGTCACCTTGCTCTTCAACTTCGTCACCAACATGCAGGCGCACGATGTCGTGCTGGCGGGCGCGAATGGTGCGAACCGCGTCGTCGAGAACAACGAGCACCACGGCTTCTGGGCGGAGGCGCAGGCGGGCAAGTCGCGCGAGCGCGGCGACCTGCTCTTCAACTACACGTTCATGCACATCGAGAAGGACGCCGTGCTCACGCCCTTCAACCTCTCCGACATCGCGCAGCCCTCGGACGTGCGCGCCCATCGCCTGCTGTTCAGTTACACCGTCGACCCGCGCGTCGTGCTCTCGCTCAACGGCTATTTCACGCAACGCCTGAACGGGGTGGCCGGGCCGTTCGGCCTGACGCCCGCCGGGTCGCTCAACCGCCCGACCTCGCGCGTGCAATTCGACACGCTGTTTCGCTTCTGAGGCGACCGGAGACAAACGTCGCGCGGCGACGCTACAAAGAAATTGACGGCGAGGCTACAAAGAAATTAACGGCGACTTCATCAACATTTAAGTCGCCGTTAATTTCTTTGTAGCCTCGCCGCGTTAGAGTCTCACTCGTAACCCCGCCACACATCGTCTCGCCTGACTTATTGCGGACAGGGGTCGCGCCGTGCTTCTCCCCGAAGCCTGACGCGACCCCATTTTTTTATCCGCCGTAACTGAACTCTGACCTGACGGCTCTTTACGCCACCTGCGAATAACGGACGACTTTCTCATGCGGGCGCGCGGAGTTGACGAGCGTCTCGACCGTGGGTTCGACCGTGTAGGTGTCGCAGATCAAGTTCTCCGCCGCCTTCGCGCCCACAGGCTTCGAGAAGAAATAGCCCTGCCCGTTTTCGCAGCCCAACTTTCTGAGCGCGGCGAGTTGCTCTTTCGTCTCCACGCCCTCGGCGATGACGTTCATGCCGAGGTTCTGCGCGAGGCTCACAATCGTCCGCACGATCTCCACGTTCTCGCCGTCCTCCGACATGTTGACGACGAACGAGCGGTCAACCTTCAACGTGTCAATCGGGAAACGATGCAGGTAACTTAAGCTGGAGTAGCCCGTGCCGAAGTCGTCAATGCTCAACTTGATGCCGAGCGCGCGCAGGTTCTTGAGCATCTGTGTGGCCGTCTCCACGTTGTCCATCACCGCGCTCTCGGTGATTTCGAGTTTCAATCCCTCCGGGTTGATCTTCGTCTCGGCGATGATCTGCGTCACGCGCTGGATGAGATCGCTCTGGATAAACTGCTTGCTCGACAAGTTGACGCTGACGAACAGCGGCGGGTCGGACGGGAATATCTTCTGCCACCGTTCCATCTGGCGGCACGCCTCGCGCAACACCCATTCGCCGATGTCCACGATCAGCCCCGTCTCTTCCGCGAGCGGGATGAAGTTGGCGGGCGAGATGAAGCCGCGCTCCGGGTGATTCCAGCGCACCAGCGCCTCGAAGCCCGAAATCTTGAACGTCTCCAAATCGACGATTGACTGGTAGTAGACGACCAACTCGTTGCGCTCGACCGCCATGCGCAAGGCCGTCTCCATCTGCAAGAGATCGTTGACCTGCGCGTGCATCGCGGAGTCGTAAATTTCGTGTCGGTTCTTGCCGAGCGACTTCGCGCGGTACATCGCGGCGTCCGCATCCCGAATCAGCCCCTCGGCCTGATGATAGCTCGTCCAACTCGAAGCCACGCCGATGCTCACCGTCGTGAAGACCTCGCGCCCGTTGAGCGTGAACGAAGCGGCCAACTCGCTCTTGATGCGTTCCGCGACCTCGATGGCCTCGTTCTCTTCGTAGATGTCTTCGAGCAGGAGGACGAACTCGTCGCCGCCGAGACGCGCCACCGTGTCGCCCGCACGCACGCACTTCCACAGCCTGACCGCCACCTCTTTGAGCAACTGGTCGCCGACGGCGTGACCGAGCGAGTCGTTGATGATCTTGAAGCGGTCGAGGTCAACGTAGAGGACGGCGAACTTGCGCGCCTCGTTGCGCTGGGCGCGGGCGATGGCGAGTTCGAGGTGGTCTATGAACATCGCGCGGTTGGGCAGCCCGGTCAACACGTCGTGCATCGCCTCGTGTTGGAGTTGCTCTTCGGCGCGCTTGCGATCCGTGATGTCCTGAATCTGGAAGACGAGCGGCGTTGACGCCGCGTGCGAGCCGCCCGCCAGAGACGCGCTCCACAGTCCCCACACCTTATGCCCCGACTTGTGCTGAAAGCGAACTTCGCACTGGTCAATGGTGCTGTTGCCTTTGCGCAGTCGCTTGATCGCCTCGACCGCCACGCTCAAGTCGTCCGGGTGAATGACCGTCAGGAAGTCCGTGATGATCATCTCGCGTTCCGAGTAGCCCAGAATTTTACAGAGCGCGCGGTTGACCTGTAGCCAGCGTCCCTCCGAAGAGACGAGCGCCATGCCGATGGCCGCGAAGTCGAACGCGTTGCGGAAACGGTCTTCGTCGCTCTGGGCGTTGCTCGTGTTCGCCACGGCCACTTGAGCCTGCGCGGGCACGCGGATGAAGTGATTGTCCCGGTAAGAGGTGTAGGCGAAATACGCGATGGCGACGGCCACGCCCGCGAGCGTGACGGGGTTGAGTCCGACGGCGTGCGTCACACCTGCCGCCAACCCGGCGACGCACCCGGCCGCCAGGTAGACCGAGAGCGGTTTGAGATAACTTTTAACGAATGCCTGCCAGCGTTTCTGCTGCGGGCTGGCGCTCCGGCCGGTCAGCGTGATGCCCGCGCTGACGATTGACTGCGCGACGATCAACGCGCCGAGCGCGGTGATGATGGCGGGCGCGTCCCCGGCCTGTATAAGTTCGGGCACGGAGCCGAACCCGAAGCGGAGCAACAACGCGACGAGGAAGGTCGGAAGAATGGAGATCGCCGAACGGCAGATGAGCGCGGTCAGGCTCTTGCTCGAATGGAGCAACACGCAGGGCGTGACGACGCACGCCAAGACGGCGGCCGCCTCGGCGTCGAACACCAACATGGAGAGGAGCAGGAAACTGTCCGTCAGGTAAATGTGATTGCCCGCCCCGGCGATCTTCACCGGGAAACTCGAACTGGCGCGCACGGCCAGCAGGGCGAACAGTAACAGCGGGAGTCCGATATGAGCCACCGGCAGGCAGTAAACCGCCGCCAGAAAAACGATGGCGTAGACAGACAGGATCACCTTCGTATAGGTGCTGACGGCTTCGTGTTCGCTCAGGCTCTTCATTTAGCTTCAACTGAATCGGGTTTTGTTCGCTCACCCCCGGCGAGCGTTCTGACCCATTCACCAAGCAATTCAAAGGCCACCCTCACGCCCCACGAATAAACGCGATAATCCCAACTAACTCGCAAAACTCCCCGCGCCGCGCGCAAGCTGACTGACGCGTCCGACGTTCAAACTGACGTGGCGCAAGTCAGTTTGAAAGAAATAACGTCACCCTCCCGACGCCGCCCGCCGGTTCAACTTTTAAAACAGTGACAAGTGACGAGTGACAAGTGACAAGTTAAAGCAGCACTCCGGTCTTTAAACTTGTCTTTGCTCTCGTCACTCGTCACTTATCACTCGTCACTGTTTTCTTATGAGCACTGGGATGACACCTACCGTTCAGCCCGCGTTCACCTTGAAAAGCGCGCCCCGGTTCGTCTATAGTGCGGATTCTTCTTTCAATCCCACAACGGAGCCGGTAAAAAGATGGCGCGTTTCAGTTTTCTGCCCCGCGAGGATCAATATTTCTCTTTCTTCTCGCAGATGACTTCCTACATCTACGACGCCTCGACCATTCTCGTCGAGATGATGAGCGAGGGCGGCCGCGATTACAACGCCTACGCCCAGCGCATCAAGACCATCGAGCACGCCTGCGATGAACTGACGCACACCATCTCCACCAGCCTCAACAAGTCGTTCATCACGCCCTTCGACCGCGAAGACATCTACGAGTTGTCGAGCGCGCTCGACGACGTCGTCGATCTCATTGACGACGCCGCGCGCGCGATGGTCATGTTCAATATTCAGGCGAGCACGCAACACGCGCGCGCCTTCGCCGACGTCATCCAGCGCATGGCCGTACAACTCCACGAGATCGTCTCGACGCTCGCGCGCCCCACGGGCATCAACCAGCGGCTCGTCGAAATCCACCGCCTTGAGAACGTCGCCGACGACACCTACCACGCGGCCATCGGCGAGCTGTTCCGGCAGGAGTCAGACCCGCTCACCGTGCTCAAGTTCAAAGAGATTTACGAAAAACTCGAAGCCACCGTTGACCGCTGCGAACAGGTCGCCAATATCATCGAAAGCGTGATCATCAAGAACGCCTAACGGCGGTCAGTTGTCCGTAGTCAGTTGTCAGTTGTTACCTGCTGCCCGAGCCTAAACGTTTAATTCGCAGCTTGATGCTGACCGAGCACAAAACAACGGACAACAGACTACGGACAAAGAACAAATCCTTATGTCTGTCACCTTAGCCTTCGTCATCTTCATCATCTTCATCGCGCTCGTCTTCGACTACATCAACGGCTTTCACGATGCGGCGAACTCGATTGCGACGGTGGTTTCGACGCGCGTGCTCTCGCCGGGCATGGCCGTCGTGTGGGCGTCGTTCTTCAACTTCGTCGCCTTCGCCATCCTCGGCACGCGCGTCGCCAAGACCATCGGAGGCGACCTCGTGGAGATCAACTTGATCCAGCCAGACCAGCGCCTCTACGTGCTGCTCGCCGCCCTGCTCGGCGCGGTCATCTGGAACTTGATCACGTGGTATCTCGCCCTCCCCACGTCGAGTTCGCACGCGCTCGTCGGCGGCTACGCGGGTGCCGCGATAGCAGCCTACGGCGGCATCGAAGGTTTGTTGAAGCCCGAAGGCTGGATCAAGACGCTCATCTTCATCGTCGCTTCGCCGCTCATCGGCCTGACCTTCGGCTTCATCCTGATGGTCGCCGTCTACTGGATCTTCCGCCGCTCGACGCCGACGCGCGTGGACAAACTTTTCCGGCGCGGCCAACTGCTCTCGGCCGCCGCTTACTCGCTCGGCCACGGCGGTAACGACGCGCAAAAGACGATGGGCATCATCACTATCGTCCTCGTCACGAGCGGCCTGTTGGAAGCGGGCGCGGGCGGCAAGCTTCCCGAAATTCCGCTCTGGGTCGTGCTGACGGCGCACGCGGCGATTGCCGCCGGGACGCTCTCAGGCGGCTGGCGCATCGTCCACACGATGGGGTCGAAGATCACGAAACTCAAACCCGTCGGCGGCTTCTGCGCCGAGACGGCCGGGGCGCTGACGCTCTTCGGCGCGACGCTCGCCGGTATCCCCGTCTCCACCACGCACACGATCACGGGCGCTATCGTCGGCGTCGGCGCGACGCGCCGCCTGTCGGCCGTCAAGTGGGGCATCGCGGGTCGCATCGTCTGGGCGTGGGTCTTGACGATCCCGCTCGCCGCCATCATCGCCGCCCTCTCGTTCCTCATCATCCGTCTGATTGACCGTCTCACTTAGGACGCGCCCCGTCGTCCGTTAACATAAATTTAAAGCCACGTTCAGGTGCGTGTAACAGCCCCGCGCTATCCTCGGAGACTTCGTTCGAGTCTCAAACTTCCGAGGAGAGTGATGATGTTCCCCACACCACAGACGACCCGCCGCGGCAGTCGCGCCGTCTACGCGGTCTTACTCGCCGTCGCGCTGGCGACTATAACCGCGTGCAGCGGCGAACGCGCCGACAACACCGCGACGCCGGGCGCAGGCGCGGGCGGCGAGACGATCCGCTTGCAGGGCGCGGGCGCGACCTTCCCGAACCCGCTCTTCCAGAAGTGGCTGAGCGAACTCGGCAAGCTCAACCCGCAGGTGCGGATTGATTACCAGTCCATCGGTTCGGGCGGCGGCATCCAGCAGATTCAGTCGCAGACGGTTGACTTCGGCGCGTCCGA
>JAUZFQ010000030.1 GCA_030838445.1 Pyrinomonadaceae bacterium
AGTTTTGGCAGACCCGAATGAACGTTACCCGGATAACGCGCCGGGCGGATATTACGTAGACAGTAATTGCATTGATTGCGACGTGTGTCGCGACAGCGCGCAGGAGAACTTCAAGCGCAACGACGGCGGCGGCTACTCGTTCGTCTACAAGCAACCGGAGACGAAGGCGGAGCGCGAAGAGTGTGAACGCGTCCGCGAGGAATGTCCCGTCGAAGCCATCGGCGACAACGGTTAAGAGTCCCTTTCCAGATCAATAAATTTACAGTATGCCGCGAGGCAAGTTCTCCGTGACAGGACTTGCCTCGCGGCTTCCGTTTATGGGCTTTCATCCGGCGCGCGTCTCGCCTAGCAGGCGGCGGATGGTGTCCACCAACTCGATCAGGTTATTAGGCTTGCGCAGGAACGCGTCCGCCCCCGCCTCGCGCGCCTCGGCTTCGAGGTCTTCCAGCGAGATCAAGATGATCGGCGTCTCTTCGCGGTGCGGCATGCGACGCACGCGTCTGGTCAGTTCCAGCCCGTTGATGCCTCGCACCTCGTGGTCAAACAGCAGCAAGTCGAAGTGCTCCTTCGAGCAATCGAGCGTCGCCCACGTATGCACGCTGTCCGGCGTCGCCTTCACATATCACCCGGCGAACTCCAACACGTCGCAGACCAGCTCGCGCAGCCGCTCGTTGTTTTCGAGGTAGAGGATGACGCGTGGACGCGGCAGGGTCATAGGTCTACTACTCCGGTGAGAAAAGGATACGGGAGCGACGTGCGCTCTGGTATGATGCGCGCGCTCTATCTTTGAAAACCAACTGGCAACGGTCGCATTGAACAGCTCACCCTCACCCACTCACGAGTGATGAGCGTCGCCACGAAGCAGAGTCTTTCTACTTTCTTGGCGACATCCAAACGCGATAGCATCTTAGCCTCGAATAGGACTAAGAGCAAGCTACTAACGGCCAACTCAGCAGGAGGAATCTCCTGATGGGAAGGTCTGCGCGACGTAAGCAAGAGCGGCTTGGCGAAAAACTTCTTCAGATTCGTCTCGCGCTGAACCTCTCACAAAATGGGATGCTTGAGCATTTAGGACTTGGCGAAGACCTCTATCGCAATAATATTTCCAGCTATGAGCGCGGAGAACGTGAACCGCCGCTGCACGCGCTATTGAAATATGCGCAGGCCGCAGGCGTGTGGGTGGATGTGCTGATTGACGATGAACTCGACTTGCCCGGCAAACTGCCAAGTCCAACGAAGCACGAGGGAGTTAGGCGCAAGGCGGGCGCGCGTAGCAAAAAGCGTTGACTAGCATGAACAATAACAAGGTTGGCTTTCCGTCGGGAGGTAACTTCTGATGGCGCGCGTGCCTCGTCCTAAACCCGCAAGGTTGCCTGAGAAGTTGCTGCAAATTCGCCTCGCGCTTGAGCTTTCACAGGATGGGATGCTGCAACGGTTGGGACTTGGTGAAACACTCTCTCGGACTACCGTGTCTGCTTATGAGGTCGGAACAAGTGAACCGCCACTTCCGGTCTTGTTGGAATATGCGCGTTCGGCGGGCGTGTGGGTGGATGTGCTGATTGACGATGCACTTGACTTGCCCGGCAAGTTGCCGAGTCCGACGAAGCACGAAGGAATCAGGCGCAAGGCTGGCGCGCGTAGCAAGAGGCGTTGAGTAGCAGGCGCGCACAAGGAACATCCGTTGTCGCCCGCAGTTGATCACAGAGATAACTGCGGGCGGCTTTATATGTGCTCGTGGTAGTTTAGACGACGATTTTGATCCAGCCGTCTTCGATGCGGACTTCGTAGGATTGGATGTGGGCGTCGGGGCGGTTGAGGCACGCGCCGGTGGAGAGGTCGAAGCGCCAGCCGTGCCAGTCGCATTCGACGGACGCGCCGCAGAGGTTGCCGTCGGCGAGGGGCGCGCCGCGGTGTGGGCAGAAGTTTTCGACGGCGTAGAAGCGTCCGGCGACGTTGTAGAGGGCGAGTTCCGCGCCGCCGTCGAGTTCGACGGTCGCGCCGCGCCCCGGTGGCACGTCTTCGACGCGGCCGACGGTGACGAGCGCGCCCGCGCGCGCGGGGCGTTTGAAGTTTTGATAGGCAGAATCGAAGGTTTGCATTGGTGTGGGAGAGCGTAACAAAATGGTCGGCCGTTAGGCAAAAGCGCGCAAGGCGCGGGAGGCGGGCGCGTTCTTGAAGGGCGGGCGCGAAACGGGAGTCGTCCCGCGCGCCGGGTCTATCGGACGGTACTCTCTCGCCGTCGCCCGGATGCGACTCGCGACCGCGGACACACATGCGGGAAAGGAAGAAGGAGAGATGATGAGAAGAAGCAGATTGATGTCGGCGGCGTGTGTCGCCGTGTTGAGCTTGATGTTCGTCGCGCAGCAGCAGGCGTCGGCGCAGCAACCGCAGCAGGTCGCGGCGGGCGCAACAGTTGAACAGAAGGCGGGCGCGGCAGTGCCGTTTGGGACGACGCGCGTGGTCGTCTCCGGCGATGCGTTAGTGCAGGCGCGACCCGATACGGCGATGATCTCTGTGGCGGTCGTGACGCAGGCGCAGACCGCGCTCGCGGCGCAGCAGGAGAACGCGCGGCGGAGCGAGACGATGGTGCGCGCGCTCAAAGCGGCGGCGGGCATGGGCGCGGAGGTCGAGACGAGCGGCTACAGTTTGCAGCCGCAGTATACCTATCGCGAGAACCAGACGCCGCTCATACGTGGCTACGAGGCGCGCAACACCGTGACGGTCACGCTCGGCGACCTCTCGAAAGTCGGCCCCGTGATTGACGCGGCGACCGCCGCCGGGGCGAACAACATAGACAGTCTCTCGTTCACCTTGCGCCGCGACGAACCCGCGCGCGATCAGGCGTTGGCTGCGGCGACGCGCGAGGCTCTGCGCAAGGCGCAGGTGATGGCCGTCGCGCTCGGCGGGCGCGTGGGGCGCATCGTCGAAGTGCAGGAGGCGAGCGCGGGGCGTCCCGTGCCGATCTACGACCAGCGGGCGACGCGCGGCGGCATCGCGGGGAAGACGATGGAGATGGCGCAGACGCCCGTCGAGATCGGCACGCTCGACATACGCGCGCAGGTGCAACTCGTCGCCGAGATCAACATGGAGCGGTAGGCCGAGTCAGCAGGGCAAAAGTAGAAAGTTGGAACTAGAAAGGCGGAAGTGTGGAAACAGGGGCGCGTCGGCCTTTGTCTTCACTTCCGCCTTTCGCCTTTCGCCCCGCCGTCTCTTATAATCGCGTGCGTTCCCCTCGAAGTCGAAAAAGAGCGCGAGAGGCGCGCGCCGTCGTCGGATGCCGGGGTGCGCGTTTGACTCGCGGGCGGGTGGCTGCATGCGACGCGCGCCGGTTCAGGTCGCACGGCGCGGGCGCAAGTTATCTTCGTAGATGTTTCAGGAGGAGTTTATGTCGAGATACCGTGATGACAGGGACGACGATTTTTACGCAGACCGGCAGCGCGCGCGGCGCGGCGACTATGACGAAGATCGCGGCGCGCGCGGCGGCTACGGCGGCGGCGACTTTGGCGGAGGCCGCGAGTACTACGACGACTACGGGCGCAGGCGCAGCGCGGGCGGTTATGGCGGCGAACGCGACGACTACCGCGACGAACGCGAGCGCAGCGGCGGCGGCGACGCCTACGGCGCGCGGCACAACGAGGGGCGCGACTACGACGGGCGCGAGCGGCCGCGCCGTTACGAAGAAGGCGAACGCGAGGGGCGTTCGATGTATGAAGAGGGCAGAGACTTTTTCCGCGGGCGGCGCAGTAGTAGTAGTAGTAGCGGCGGCCGTGGTCGCGTCGAGGGGCGGCGCGGCGCGACGCGCTCGCACGTCCGTTGCCGCGACATCATGACGCGCGACGTGACGGTCGCCACGCGCGACACGTCGCTCGAAGACGTTGCGCGCCTGATGAAGAACGAGGACACGGGCGTCATCCCCGTCGTGGATCGCGCCGAGGAGTCGAACGCCGCAACGAACCCCACGGCGGGCACAACCGCGACAGACACGACGGGCACGGCTGCGGCGGGCACGAGTGCGGAAGCGCGCCGCGTTCACGCGACGATCCACGGCAACGGGCGGCTCGTCGGTCTGATCACGGATCGAGACATCGTGGTGCGCGCCATCGCCGAGGGGCGCGACCCGCGCACGACGCGCGCCGAAGAGATCATGACCGAAGAGGTACACACCGCGCACCCGAACGACCGCGTCATCGAAGCTATCCGCAAGATGGGCGACAAGCAGGTGCGCCGCATCCCCATCGTCGATCAGGATCGCACGCTGCGCGGCATCATCTCGATGGCCGACGTGGCCTTGGAAACGAACGACGACCGCGAACTGGCCGAAGCACTCGAAGAGATTTCCAGCGGCTCTTCGTTCTGGAACAGAATCTTTGGATAGCAGAGTGACAAGTGACAGGTGACAAGTGACAAGAGAAAGCAGTTGAATCGTGAGTGGATAACGACAGTGTTCGTCTATCCACGTTGAAGATAGTTTCCGTCTATCCACATTAACGATTCGCGGTTTACGTTCTTGTTCTAACTCGTCACTTGTCACCTGTCACTCATCACTGTTTTCTTATGGCAAAATCAATCGAGCGTTATTTGCGTTTCATGCCGGTGACGAAGCCGGGGCGTCTGTGCGAGCGGCACTGGTCGCCCCCGGCCGACGTGTACCGGACGCGCGACGGGTGGCTCGTCAAAGTTGATCTGGCGGGCGTCAGCCCGGACGAGTTGAACATCACCATCGAAGGGCCGATGCTCGTCATCGAGGGCACGCGGCGCGACACCTCTTGCAGCGAGACGATCTCGTATCATCAGGTGGAAATCTCTTACAGCCGCTTCGAGAAGACGCTGCGCTTCCCTTGCCCGATTGAAGGGGCGCGCATCGAGAGCGACTATCAGGACGGTCTGCTGCTGCTCCGCCTGCGCAGCCCGCAGGAATGTGAAGAATAGGGGAAGCGTCAGTCGTCCGTTGTCAGTTGTCAGTTGTCAGTTGTTTGTGCTTACCACATAGACTTCTAAAGACGAACTTGAACAACTGACAACGGACGACTGACAACGGACTAATCATTATGGCTCAAAACATCACCACGGCGGCGGGCACGGAAGCCACGCCGCAGACGCCCGCCACGCCGTTCGAGATCGCGGTGCTGCCGTTGCAGAACACGACGCTGTTTCCCGGCACGGTCGTGCCGCTGGCGGCGGGTCGGCCGCGCTCCATCGCGGCGGTCGAGGCCGCGCTCGCGCAGCCGGAGAAGTTGCTGGCCTGCGTCAGCGTGCGGCCGGGCAAGGGCACGGACGCCGAGGCGACGCCCGAAGAGATTTACGGCGTGGGCACGCTCGTCATGGTCAAGCGCATGTTCCGCGGCGAGGACGCTTTGCAGATCATCGTGCAGGGCACGGAGCGCGTGCGCGTCCTCGACTGGACGCAGACCGATCCTTACCTGCGCGCGCGCGTCGAAGTGTTGCCGCCGCTCGCAACGGTTGACCAGCAGGAGGTCGAAGCGTTGCAGCGCAACGTGCGCGTGCTCATTGAGCGCGCGCTGGCGATCCTGCCGCAAGTGCCACCCGAAGTGCGCGCCGCCGTGATGGGCGCGCAAGAGCCGACGCAGATCGCCTACTTCCTCGCCTCTGTCCTCAACCTCGGCGTCGAGTACGAGCAGGCGATGCTCGAAGCGGAGACGACCGACGAGTTGCTGCGACTCGCGCACGTGCGTCTTGCGCGCGAAGTCGAGATCATGCAGTTGACCTCGAAGATCGCGTCTGAAGCGCAGACCGAGATGGACAAGGCGCAGCGCGATTACGTCCTGCGCCAGCAGATGAAGGCCATCCAGAAGGAACTCGGCGACGAGGACGGCGAGGGCGCGGAGGCCGCGTTGATGCGCGAGCGCCTGGCCGAGGCCGACCTGCCCGAAGAGGTACGCACAGAGGCCGAGCGCGAACTCAAGCGCATGGAACGCCTGCCCGCCGCCGCGCCCGACTATCACGTCATCCGCTCTTATCTGGAGTACGTGCTCGAACTGCCGTGGCGCAAGTTTTCCGAAGACCGACTCGATCTCGCCGAAGCGCGCCGCGTGCTCGACGCGGATCACTACGGGCTGGAAGACGTCAAAGAGCGCATCCTCGAATTTCTCGCCGTCGTCAAACTGCGCCCCGACTCGAAGAGTCCCATACTCTGTTTCGTCGGCCCTCCCGGCGTCGGCAAAACGAGCCTCGGCCGCTCGATTGCGCGCGCGCTCGGCCGCGAGTTTGAACGCTTGAGTCTCGGCGGCATGCGCGACGAGGCGGAACTGCGCGGCCACCGTCGCACCTACATCGGCGCGATGCCCGGCCGCATCATTCAATCCTTGCGGCGTGCGAAGGTGAACAACCCTGTGATGATGCTCGACGAGATTGACAAGCTCGGCGCGGACTTTCGCGGCGACCCGGCGAGCGCGCTCCTAGAGATTCTCGACCCGCAGCAGAACAACACGTTTCGCGATCACTATCTCGATCTGCCTTTCGATCTGTCGAAGGTCTTCTTCATCGCGACGGCCAACCAACTCGGCCCCATCCCGCCGCCCCTGCGCGACCGCATGGAGATCATCTCGCTCGCGGGCTACAGCGATCAGGAGAAGTTGCACATCGCGTTGCAATACCTCGTGCCGCGACAGGTGAGCGAGAACGGGTTGCGCCCCGAACAGTTCGAGATCACAAACGCGGCCATCATGCTCATCGCCGAGCGTTACACGCGCGAGGCAGGGGTGCGTCAACTCGAACGCACCATCGGCTCGGTCGCGCGCAAGGCCGCCTTGAAGATCGCGACGGGCGAGGCGACGGCCGTGCGCGTTGACGCAGGCGACATCAAAGAGTTTTTGGGTGCGCCGCGTTTCTACCCGGAGGAGGCGCGCAAGGAACTCCCTGCGGGTGTCTCGACGGGGATGGCGTGGACGGAGATGGGCGGGCAAATCCTCTTCATCGAGGCGACGCTGCTGCCCGGCGGCGCGGGGCTGACCATCACGGGACAACTCGGCGAGGTGATGCAGGAGTCTGCACGCGCCGCGCGCTCTTACCTCTGGTCGCACGCGGCGGAGTTCGGCATCCCGCCGGAGATGTTCAAATCCTACGGCGTCCACTTGCACGTCCCGGCGGGCGCGATCCCGAAGGACGGCCCTTCGGCGGGCGTCGCCATCACGGCCGCGCTTGCGTCGCTTATGACGGGGCGACGCGTCAGTCATAACACTTCGATGACGGGCGAGATCACGCTCTCCGGTTTGGTCTTCCCCGTCGGCGGGATCAAGGAGAAGGTGCTGGCCGCGCACCGCGCGGGGATCAGGCGCATCATCCTGCCCTCGCGCAACGAGGCCGACCTCGAAGAGATTCCCGCAGAGGTGCGGCAAGAGTTGGAGATCATCCTCGTCGCGCGCATCAGCGAAGTGATCGACGCGGCGTTGGAGAAACTCGTCGCCAACCCGCCGCCCCCGCCACCCGCGAACGTGGACGCCGCCGCGCGTAACCAACCGACCGGGACGCCAGTGCAACCCGAAGCCCTGCGCGTCAGAGAGTAAAACTAAGGGTAAAGGGGAAGGGGAAAGGGTAAAGGAGAAGACACCAAGAGACGGCCGCGCTGTCGCCGCTCCGTCTTTAACCCTTCCCCTTTACCCCTTTCCCTTCTTCAACAATTCACAGGGAGCGACAAGATGGCGAACAAAAAGGCACAGAGCAAGGCGGGCATCGCCGCCACCCGGCGCGGTCAGCAGATGGGCGACGAGCGAAGCAACAGTAACGTCCCCGCCAAACAGGAAGAGGCCGAGGCGAACACGCCCGCCCTGCGCGGCAAGCGCAAAGACGCCAACAAATTCTTCGCCGACGAATCCTCCCAACAGACCGGCAGCGACGCCGCCACGCCGCGCTCCAACACGCCCTCGCTGCCCGCTGCCATCCCCACCGGCGTCAAGCACGGCGAATCCGGCGGCGAACGCGTCACCAAACAGCGACAGGCCGCGAAGAAGGGCGGCAAGGCGAAGGGGTAAGGGAGTAAGGGAGTAAGGGTCAAGGGGAAGGGGTAAAGGGCAAAGGGGAAGGGCAAAACGCGCGGCCGACTGCGCCCGTCGCTCGCTTCTTCACCTTTACCCCTTCCCCTCCTGTCTCTCTAGTTTCCGGCTTTCTTCTTCGTCGCCCGCTTGCTGAACTCCGACTTCTTCTTCTTGCCGAGCGCCTGCCACTCGTTCGAGTCTTTGCCGTACTGCGCGTCCACTTGATCCTCCGCGCTGAGCAACGCATTCTCATATTCCCACTGCGCCAGCGCCGAATCAGCACGCGCTGATTGCACCGCCGCCAGTGCCTGAGCTTCCTCTTGCTGCGCCGCGACCATCTCAGCGTACTTCGCCTCAAGCGCGGCCACACTGTAATCGGGATTGGACGGGTTGTAATTCGGGATTGCCTTGATCGCCTCGAGTATCCTCAAATCTTCCGCGAGAACTTCGGGAGGGAGGCGGCGCGGCCGGTTCTTAGCCATGATTGATCTACTCCTCTATGAGTGTGAGAACTGAGGATTGAAACGGCGAGGCTGCGCGCATTTTATGGCTGACGCCCGCGTGCGCGCAAGATTTTTCTCCCGCTTTTTCTCTAGCGTAGTTGAAGGCGCAAGGAGGCGTTGGAATATGCGTCGGGCGGCTATTGCTTGGGTTCCGGCGACGGCCGCGGTGTGGGCAGGCCGTTGAAGCTCCCGCGGACGGTGAGCGGTGCGGGCGGCCACTCGATAGCCTTCCCCGACTCGGCATTCTTGCAGGCGGCGAGTTCGACGAGGAAGCGGCCGTCAAGCAAGTCGGAGTTTGCCCGCGCGGTGGCGTGGAGATAGCCGGTGGGCGCGTCCGCCGGTCGGCAGTTCAGTCTCACGTTCCTCTCCGCGAGCAGGATCGGAAACACGAGGCGCGTCGCCGGAGTGATGCGCCCTTGGGCGTCCGTTTGGACGAGGAGTTCCCATCCGTCGGCTTTGAGTTCGAGACGGTCTTGCCCGACGCTGCCGACCTGTGCGCCGCGGCTCGCGTGGTCGAACCGCAGTTCGCTGCCGCCTAGCAGCTTATCCTCGAACCTGGTCGGGAGGATGCCGAAGAGGAAACGGGCGAGGCGTGGCTTCTCGACGCGCACCTCGAACGAAGGGCTTCCAGACGTGTTCGAGACGCCCGTCCCAACCGGCTCGTCCGGCTCGCCCGGTCGCGACACGAGCCAGACGAGGCAGGCGACGAGCACCAGCGCGACGACGATCAGAGATGCCTTCTTCGATCTCTTCATGCCACGCATGATCGCGGCAGATCGCGTTGGTGGTCAAGCGACGGAGAGGCAATGACGCAATTCTCCATCAAACATTTGACAGCAAGAGTCGGCATCCATATTGTTCCTCAGTTCTCTACATGCTGATGGTATTGATCAGCTTGATCTGCGGTGCGGTGTTTCTCGGAAGGAGAAAACGATATGAATGCAGCGGGAGTTATGGTTGTGCTCACACAGATTTCCAGTTCTCTGGAAATGCCCCATTTTAAATCTCTGGTGAGCGACGGCAGCATCAGTCAGGGGGAATTTGACGAAGTATCTTCGGATGAAAACGGAGAGCGAAATCTAACAAGGGGACTAACCGGACGTGCATCTCGTCGGCTCGTCGCTTACCGCTTCGACTCGCCGCGTGACTTGTACTTACGTCTGATCTTTTCGCGGCGCATGTCGGTGGAGGGGTGTCGGATTATTTGAAGCGAAGCAGGCTCTCGACAGAAATGTCTTCATCAACGGCCTCCCAGTGAATGCCGACGACGACGATGAGACGCCACTCCGCTCTCTGTTCGGGCGCAGCTTTGAGCAGGCGCGGAAACCAGACGAGCGGCGCGGCAATCTCGCGCCCATCGGCCAGCGTCACGCGCAACGCGTCGTCCGTGCAGACGACATCAACCGCCAGCGGTTCGACCTCAATCGCCAAAGCACACATGCTACGGATTATTGCCGTTGCGTGATTTCCCGACAATATCAATCAAGGCGTCCAATCTTTGCTCCGTATGCGCCTGCGCCTCCGCGAGCCGCACCAAAGATTCATCAGTCCTGATTTGCGCGTCAGCCAAAGCCGCGATCTTAATATCCGAGTTCGCCTGCGCTTCTCTGAGCATTATGAGCGACTCATCAGTCCTGATTTGCGCGTCAGCCAAAGCGGCGATCTTGGTTTCCGAGTTCGCCTGCGCCGCGCCGAGGTCATTGATCCACGACTCGTGCTGGTCGGCGCGCTCACTGGCGTTGCGCGCCAACTCGACCAGCATCTTGAATGAGTCCTCAAGTCCAGTCATGCGCTCGTCCTGTTTGGCGAGAAGTTGTCTGAGGCTAAACGCGCGCTCGTCCTGATTGGCGGCCAGTTCGGCGAGGGTCGCATAGGCTTTTTCGAGTCGTAACAATCTTTTTTCTTCGTCAGTCATAGTTATGGACGCTCCGAAGGTAGAGGATGATCGTTTTGTGTAGTTTAGCCCAAACTAATATCGAGGCCAACAGGAAAGGCGAGCGGGTGTCATTATCATGAGCCGCTTATCGCTTCGACTTGCCGCGCGGGGTGTATTTGCGCTTGCTCAAATGATGTGTGCCGACGTTTAAGTGTCGGCGGGCGGTTGGGGGTCGGGCGTCTTGGGTGTGCCGAAGACGAAGCGGCGGAGTCCCTCGAAGAGCGCGCCGTTGAGTGCGGCGAAAAGCAGCGCGCCGAGGGGCGAGAGATCGTTGAGTCGCTCGAAGAGATTGACGGAGCGATCCACGCCGTTGATTCTGACCCACCCGTTGCCGGTGACGTTGATTTGCAGTTGATCCGAGCCGACCTTCAAGGCGGAGAGGCTGAGCAGCGGCGCGCCGTCTACGCTCTGCGCGCTGAGCAGGTCGGGCTGCGTCGAGGCCGCCGCGCCGCCGCTTCCCGCTTCCAACGATCTGACGCGAACGGCGCGCGCCTGTAGCGGCGGGGGCGCGTTCGCCGCGCTCACTTGCGGCTGGCCGAGGATGAACGGCTGGAACAGCCCGTCCGCGCCGCTCCACAGGTAGACGCCACGCATGCGCGGCCGGAAGTGCCAGCGGAACGCCGAGCCGTCGGCGGCAATCGCCCCGACGCCGACTTCGCCGAGCGTCTCTTCCATGTCGCCCGCGCGCAGCAGATTCCGGCAGCCCGTCGCCACTTTCGCATCGCCGCCGTCGTCGCCCTCATCCGACTCGCCCGACTTCGGCAAAATCTGGACGAGGAGTTCGCCTCCCGTCACCTGCATTTCAAGATGCCGGAAGCGATCTAGGCCGGGCGTCTCCAGTTGGAAAAATTTCAGTTCCGCGGGCGGGCTGTCGGGCTTTGCCCACCCGGCCGTGACGAACGTCCGGCACGGGTCGCCGCCCACCCCGGCGTTTGGGACGTTCAACTCGCGCGGGCTGAATTTGATTGCGGCGGGAGCAGACGGCGGGTTGCTGCCCAAGTCCGTGAGCATCTCCAACGTGTCTGGGTCGAGCCGCGCGTTGTCGAAACGGATGTCCACGATCTCGTTCGGCTCGCCCGTGTGCGCCAGCAGCACGCCTTCGGGCGAGTTCACGACGGGGCGTTCGATGAGTAGTTCCTCCTGCCCCAGTCGCAGCGTGATGGGGGAGAATTTTCCCGTCTCGGCGAGGTCAACGGCGACCGGCCAGTCCGCCAGCCTGTACTGCACGTAGATCACCGCGACGAAGACCGCCCCGCCGAGCAACGCCCGCACCCAACGCTTCCGCAGGTACGACTTTAAGTCGGACGACATAGTGAACTCCTCAACCCGCACGGCCGCGCGGGACACGCGACGACTGTGACGGTTCGTCTCAGCGACACGCGACAGCGACTCGTCTCAACGGACGCGCACGAACTGCTTCGACATGGTTGCCACCCAGTCGCCGCCCTGCTCCAGGCCGCGCCAGCCGCGCACCTGTAGTTGATGCCTGCCTTGCGAGATTTTTTTACCGTTGCGGCAATCCCAGTCGCTCCCGAGCCACCCGTCGCGCTTGATGCCGCGGTCGAATTTTTCCCGCCCCACGCGCTTCGCCACGATCTCGCGTTTGTCGTTTCGCCCGATCAACATGAAGTCGGCGGTCACTTTGTCGAAGTCGAAGAGCGAGTGAAACTTGTAATTGGCTTTCTGCGACTGCGCGGTGGCCTGCACGTCGCCGGGTTGAAAACTCACGTTGTCAATCCCCACCGAGCCGACCGCCTTGTGCCCCGCGCAGATGTCCACGTAGACGAACTCGACGGGCGCGGCGGGCGCGGACGGATTGTCGCTCACGGCGGTGAGAGAGAAGCTGGTCACGCGAGGCTTCTTGGAGTCGAAGCGCGCGGGGATGGTCAAGGTTAACTCGTGCGCCCCCGGCGAGCCTTCGAGTTGTTGGACGAACGGATCAACCTTGTCAGCCTTGATCGTCAGCGTGACCAAGGCGGGCTGCTGCAACTCGTAGCCCACGAACAGCGGCCAACCGGCGTCCGCAAAACCCGTCACCTGAATGTTGCTCATCGTCAACGCAGACGGGAACTGCGGGCCGTTCTTCGACAGATCGCCCGAACTCACGCCGCCGCTTTTCGCGACCACTATGCCGCCGCCGACCACCGCGCCGAGGATGCTGCCGATGGCGATCTTCTCGCCCGTGCTCAGACCGCCGCCGGATTTGGGCGTGGGGGTGGGTGTCGGCGTGGGCGTCGGGTCTTGGGTCGTCTGGATGCCGCCGCGTTTGGGAGTCGGAGAGGGCGTCGGGGTCGGCCGCACACGCGGTCGCGGCGTCGGTTGTTGTTGAGGTCGGGCGGTCTGCCCGTGGGTGGGCGCGACGGCGGCGGGCGCGGCGTGACGCGCGGCGAGCGGGTAGCCCGCGCCGTAGAGGAGCGCGAGCGCGAGCGTTGCCTGCGGTAAGGATTTCAGCGGGGCGTGTCTCATGTGCGTGTACCTCCTGCGGAGAGTCGGCCGGGAAAGGGATGTGCGGCAGTAGTGGCGGCGGCGGCCGTTCGTCCGTCCGCGTGCGCGAAGGGGCGTCCGTTTTTTGAAAGCCTGTTTTCCTGCCGGTTAGTTTGGGAGCGAGGTTCGATCTACGAGTCCGCGGCGGCGGCGGCGGCGTTGATGTTTGCGGCGCGGGCGGATGAGGGATGATGCCCGCGTAAAAAGTTCAAGGAGACGAAAGCCCGTGTGGGCGGAAAAACTCTGGCGGACGAAATTTATCGGGCGGCGGGAAGCGGCGTCGGCCGTCGTCGTTGTCGTGCGCGCTGCTCCCCGTCGCCCGTTATCTTAACTTTTAACCCGCGACAGTCCAAGTGTCGCCGCTGTTGATGAGTTTTTCCAGGCTCCCCGCGCCCTGTTTGGCGATGGCGGCGTCGATCTGCGCCTCCATCATGTCCTCGTAGGTGTCGCGCTCGACGGCGCGGAAGATGCCGACGGGCTGCGGGAAGTCCGGGTACTCCATGCGCGCGAGCATGAAGGCGACCGAAGGGTCTTTGAGGTGGATGTCGTGGACGAGCAAATCGTCAACCGTGATGCCGTTCTCGCCGATGGTCACGACTTCCGGGTGCGCGCCGTTCATGCGGATGCCGCGGTTGCGCTCCTTGCCGAAGATCATGGGCTGGCCGTGTTCGAGGTAGATCATGTGATCGGTGCGCACGCTTCGTTCGGTGAAATACTCGAACGCGCCGTCGTTGAAGATGTTGCAGTTCTGGTAGACCTCGATGAAGGAGACGCCCTTGTGGCGCGCGCCCGCCTGCACGACGCTGCCGAGGTGTTTGACATCGAGATCGAGCGTGCGCGCGACGAACGTGGCCTCGCTCGCAATCGCTACCGAGAGGGGGTTGAGCGGGTAGTCGATGACGCCCATCGGCGTCGACTTGGTGCGCTTGCCGAGCTCGGAAGTGGGGCTGTACTGGCCTTTCGTCAAACCGTAGATGCGGTTGTTGAAGAGGATGTAGTTGAGGTCGAGGTTGCGCCGGATGGCGTGCATGAAATGGTTGCCGCCGATGGAGAGCGCGTCGCCGTCGCCCGTGATGACCCAGACGGAGAGTTCTGGATTCGCGGCCTTGATGCCGGTGGCGATGGCGGGCGCGCGCCCGTGAATCGAGTGGAAGCCGTAGGTGTTCATGTAATAGGGAAAGCGCGAGGAGCAGCCGATGCCGCTGACGAAGACGATCTTCTCGCGCGGGATGCCGAGTTCGGGCATCACCTTCTGCACGTTGTTCAAGATCGAATAATCGCCGCAACCGGGACACCAGCGCACTTCCTGACCCGACACGAAATCCGCCTTCTTCAACTGCGCCGGAGGCGGCGCAACCACGCCCGCCACCACAGACCCCGGCTCGCTCTCCGGCGAAGGGCCGCTCCCCGAAACATTCCCGCCGATGCTCCCCACGTTCGCGTCCGTAACCTTCGGCGCATCGCCGTTACTGCCGTTTCCATTAGTGCTCATGATTTATCCTTTTAACGTTAATATCGCTTCGCCTTACAAATACTCTTCCACCTTCTCCACGATCTCGCGTATCTGGAAGGGGCGGCCTTTGACCTTTGAGAAGGTGTCGCCGTTCAGAGCGCGAAAAGTTCCGCTACCGGAAACCGAAAACCGGGCACGACCTCGCCACCGTCGAGCGTGTCTTTCTCCGTCAGCGTCTCGATGTCGTTCAGAGAACGACAAACCGTTACGACGCGCAACTTTGGACTTACCACCCACACCAACCTCGCGCCTGCGTTTAACCACGCCTGAACTTTCTCTTCCACCTCGCCTATCCTATCGCCCGGACTGTTCACCTCAACCGCAAGGTCAGGCGCGCCCGGCCAGAAGCCTTCGGTATCGCCAACCTGCTCGACGCGCTCTTGCCGGATGAATGAAACATCAGGTGCGCGTACGGTGTCGGGATTCGTCTTGAGCTTAAAGCCGGTCTCTGCCGCGTAAACTTCTCCGAGTTTATTCTCAGCAACGAACTTGCCTAAAGGAATTGCAAGCCGCATTGCGATCCTGCCG
>JAUZFQ010000026.1 GCA_030838445.1 Pyrinomonadaceae bacterium
ACCCATCTCTTTCCGACCTGTCATAATTCCGACGCGCGCCAACTGTCTCCCTGTCGCTGCTAACCTTGAGAGCCATCATTCTGCTTGAGGAATCACAGACATGAAGTTCCCCCTCTCCGTGCGCTCCGGCGGCGCGTCGCTCGCCGTCGCCGTCTCGCTGCTCGTCGCAAACGTTCCGGCGCAACGTCCCGCCGCCCCGCCCAAGCCCGCGCCCACCGCCGTCGCCGCCACACAGACGCCACGGCCAACGCCCGCTGCCGAGCAGAGTCCGTCCGTCACGTTCGACACGCTGCTGTCGGCTGACGCTTACGGCATCTACGCGGAGATGCGCGCGGTCGGGCGACACGCAGGCTCGCAGGAGATCGCGCAACTGATCGCGCCGTTCAACTTTGAAGGCGGCGGCGCGCCCGACGAGTTGCTGGCGTTGTACGAGTTCCTCAAGTCGCACGCCGACGAGTTGATGACTTCGCGCGTGATGTTCGCCACGATGCCCGCGCGCTCTGGTCTGCCCGAAGTGTTGCTCGCCGTCGAAATGCCTTCAATCGAGGAGGCGCGAAAATTCGTGCCGGAGTTGCGCCGCTTCGTCGCCGCCAACGTCGCGCCCGTATCGCCCGACCGTGCGGTGTTAACGACGACCAGCACCGCCGCTGGCACGAACGAAGCTGCGGCTAAAAAACCCGTGGTGGTGCGTCACCGTGTCAGGCAACGCACGCGGACGCAGGCGGCGGGCGACCGCGCGGCGGAGATGGCGTCCGAGAAATTGCCCGCCGTCCCGCCTGTGCACATCAAACGCTCCGGCCAACTCATCGCCATGAGCAACACGGCGTTCACCTTCAAGAATCTGTCCGGCGCGGATCAGCCGTTGCTCGTCAACGAGCCGGGCTTTCAGGCGGCGCGCACGCGCTTCAGCACCGACACGCTGTTCGTCTATTTCAACACCGTGCGGATGGGGCATAGCTCGAAGCAGCGCAACGAGGCTTTGGAGAAGGAGTACCAGCGGCAGGCGGAGGCGGCGCGCGAGGCGGCGGATAAGGAGAACGGCGCGGCGGTGTCGGTGGAGCGAAACATCGGCAGCAGCGAAGTCGTCGTCAACATGAACACGAACGCGAACAGTTATCCTCCGATGAGCGGGAGCACGAACGCGACGAACGCCAACATCGCGACCTCGCCCGAAGACGAGACGCCGACCGCGCCGACGCCGGAAGCGACGCCCGAACCGACGCCCTCGCCGAAGAGCGAGAAGGAGTTGGAAGAGGAACGCCAGCGCGAGCAGTCGCGGCAGTTCGCGCAGACGTTGGGGTCGCTCGTCTTCGGCGGGCGCGGCGAGAGCAGCGAGGCGTGGCCGGAGTCTATCGGCATCGGCGCGTCGCTCGACGCGGACGCGCTCGTCCTGCGCGGCCTCTTCGTCAACGCGTCCGCCGACGAACCCCTGCGCCCGATCCCCTTCCTCCCCGCGCTGCTCTCCGGCCCTTCGCTCGCCGCCGAAGCGCCCGCCGTGCTGCCCGCCGACACTGACATCCTGCTCAGCGTCTCGCTCGACCTGCCGCAGATGTACGACTACCTCGCCTCGCTGATGAAGATCGGAGACCTCGCCGCCGCCGCCGAGGGCAGCGGCAAGAGCGGCTTCGGCGACCAACTCACGGCCTTCGAGAAGACCAACAACTTCCGCATCCGCGAAGAACTGCTCGCCGCGCTCGGCAACGAGATCGCCGTCGGCATGCCCGGCGACCAGTTCTTCGGCGGCCGCAGCGCGCGCCGTAGAAGCACCGGCTACTCCTCCGCGTCACCACCGCAGTCCGGCCCCGTCGTCGTCATCGCTCTGAACGACAAGGAGGCTTTGCAGAAACTACTGCCGCGCGTCCTCGCGGCCATCGGCTTCGCGGGCGCGACCGAGGAGAGCGTCGTCGAGAAACACGGGCAGGTCGAGGTGCTCACCTTCTCGAACGGCACGCTCGCCTTCATTGATCGCTTCCTCGTCAGCGCGCCCGACGCGGCCACGATGCGCCGCGTCACCGACGCCTACAATCGCGGCGAGACGCTCGCCAACGACGAACGCTTCCGCGACTCGACGCATTGGCAGTCCAAGCAGGCGGTCGGTCAGGTCTACGTCTCGAACGAGATGCTCAAGACCATGTTCGAAGACGTCACCAGGTCGGCCGACGACATAGACGACCCGGCCGTGCGCGCCTACCTCCTGCAACTCGACCCCGACCCCGGCTCGATCACGCACCTCGCCACGCGCGAATCGAACGGCCTCATGCACGAACTCCGTCTGCCGAAGAACTTGTTCCTGCTCCTCGCGGCCAGCGAACTCGTCAGCCAGAAACTCTCCACCATCCGCGGCAACGAATCCACTGCGCAGTGGAAACTGCGCATGATTCAGGAGGCGCAGGGCCGTTACAAATCGGACAAAGGCGGCTACGGCACGCTCGCCGAACTCAACGCCGAAGGGTTCATCAACGATGTCTATTCGCAGCTTGAGGCGCAGGGATACGAGATCAAGCTCTCCGTCTCCGGCGACAAGTTCGAGGCCACCGCCACGCCCACCGGCTATCCCAAACTCGGCCGCCGCTCTTTCTACATAGACCAGACCGGCTCCCTGCGCGGCGCGGACACCGGCGGCAAACCCGCCTCGGAGTCAACTCCGCTGACAGAACAATGAAAGGATGAAGCAGGAGCGATGAACGATGAATTAAGCGTTCAGTCTTTGTCCGTAGTCAGTTGTCCGTTGCCTGTGGTTATCACGTGAGTTGCTAAAGACAGGTTTTGAACAATTGACTACTGACCACGGACAACTGACTACGAACGGCTTCCCGTTCATCGTTTCGCGTTAATTTCTTCCTGCGGGGCGCAAGCGCGCCCGCCCCGCCCGTTCTTCCCTGTAGCGATCATCAAATTTCGCGCACACACTTTTTGGAGGCTGTTCAATGAGACTCAAATTTTTCGTCGTCACCCTGCTCGTCCTGTCGTCCCTCAACGCGCAGGCGCAAACGCGCCGCGCCCCGCGTCGCGACCGCAGCATCACGAACGCGGCCGCCATCGTCGCCGCCACCACGACCACGCCCGCTGCGGCGCGCTCTCGCTATGCGCCCGACAATGACGAACGCGGCAGCGCGTCGGGGCAGACGCTCCCCATCCGCCGCGTCATCCTCTACAGCAACGGCGTCGCCTACATCGAGCGGCGCGGCATGGTGTCGGGGCACGCCGAGGTCAACCTGTCTTTCAAACAGTCGCAGGTGGACGACGTGTTGAAGTCCATGATCGTGCTCGATCTGGGACAAGGACGCATCGGCGCGGTCAGTTACAACTCGTCCGCACCTCCCTCGGCGCGCATCGCGGACATCCCCTTCTCCGTCGCCTCCGCGACGCAATCGAGCGGGCTGGCCGGGGTGCTCGGCCAACTGCAAGGCGCGCGCGTCGTCGTCACGACGGCCAACCGCACCGCCACCGGCTCGATCCTGACGGTCGAGGAACGCCGCTCGCAGATTGACGCAGACAAGCCTGCGCTCGTCACGCACGCGCTCGTCATCGCGTCCGAGAGCGGCGAGTTGTCGAGTTTTGAACTCGCCGACGTGCGCTCCGTGAAATTGATTGACGAAGGCACGCGGCGCGACATCGCCGAGTTCGCCAGCGCGACCGCCGCCGCGCGCCGCCGCGACGCCAAGACCATCGTCGTCACTTCGGACGGCGCGGGACAGCGCGAGATGCTCGTCAGCTACACGGTCGCCGCGCCGATCTGGAAGACGACCTATCGCGTCGTGTTGGACGCGGCGGGCAAGCCTTTCTTTCAAGGCTGGGCGATTGTGGACAACGTGAGCGAGGAGGACTGGAACGAGGTGCAACTCTCGCTCATCTCCGGCACGCCCGTCTCCTTCATCCAGCCCATCCAGCAACCCTTTTATCGCTACCGCCCGGTCATCCCGATGCCCGGCAATTTGAGTCTCAACCCGCAGGTTTACGAGCCGGACGAACACACTGACATCGGCAGCGCGAACGGTATGGCGGGGGGTGCGCCAATGCCGTCGGTGGCTGCCGATTCTATCAACGCGCCTCCCCCGCCGCCCTCGCCGCGCTCTAAGTTGCAGGCGTCCATTCGCGGGCGCGGCGCGCGCTCCGAGGCCGAACAGAAACAGGACTTGCTGCTGCGTCAACAGAACATGGTGAACAACCTCGGCCTCCTCGCCGACGGCACTTCCACCTCGACCGGACAAGGTTCACTCAGCGCGGCCATCACGGGCGAGTCGTCAGGGATAGCGGCGGCGGCCGAGGGCAGCGAAGTGGGCGACCTGTTCGAGTACCAGATTGCGCAGCCCGTCACGGTCAAACGCGACCGCAGCGCGCTCATCCCGATTTTGCAAACGCGCATGGAAGGCGCGCGCGTCTCCATCTTCAACGAAGCCATCCGCCGCGAACGCCCCATGAGCGGCATGCTGCTCAAAAACACTTCCACCCTCACGCTCGAAGACGGCGCGATGACCGTCATTGACGGCAACGCCTACGCGGGCGAAGCCCTCATGGAGAGGCTCAAGCCCGCCGAGCAACGGCTCATCTCCTTCGCGCTCGACCTCGGCACGCTCGTCAACGTCCGCATGAAAGAAGATCGCGCGCCCGCCTATCTCGTCCGCATCCTGAACGGCGTCTTTCAGGCTCACTATCACCGGCAGGACAAGAAGACTTACTCGCTTGCGAACCAGACCGAGCACACGCGCATCCTCTACGTCGAGCACCCGGTCAGACCGGGTTGGGAGTTGGACGACAAGGAGACGCCGAAGCCCGAAGGCCGCAGCGCGCGCTACTACCGTTTCCGCGTCGAACTCAAGCCGCACGAGCGCACCGAGTTGACCGTCACCGAGCGGCAACCGCTGGTGGACACCTTCGCGCTCTCGAACGTGACGCCCGACCAACTCGGCCTCTTCGTCTCGCGCCGCTACATAGACGAGCCGACGCGCGTCGCGCTTCAAAAAATCGTCGAGATCAAGAGCCGCCTCACCGCCATTGACGCGCGCCTCGCCGCCATCGAGGCCGAGGTCACGGAGATCGGCGAGGATCAGACGCGCCTGCGCGAGAACATCGAGACGCTCGCGCAGACGGCCGAGGCCAAACAACTCATCGCCCGCTACGTCGCCAAAGCCGACCAGCAGGAGACGCGCATCGAGCAACTGACCAAGGAGCGGCAGGCCGCCAACGAGGAACGCGCACGTCTCCAGACGCAACTCGACGCCGCCATCCGCGCGCTCAGTTTTGATCGCAACCTGACGGAGTGAACGGGCGGCAACTATCCACACAAACAGAAGGCGGGCCGGGTATGAACCCC
>JAUZFQ010000035.1 GCA_030838445.1 Pyrinomonadaceae bacterium
CTTTTAGTCTGAAAGTGTTAAGCTAGCGCGTTTGCGCTCGACGCTGAATTAACCCTATGGTGATAAAACTATGAAGTATTAAAAAAAAAGACACAGCGATTGTTTCGACGTTCGTCTTCCGTACAATAAACAATATATACGCGCGTTGAATGAATCGAATGATCAGTTTGTCGGATACCCCTTAAACTTCCAAATTCCCCCGTAATTATGGTTCAGTGCAGGCGCGCTGATCCGTTCAACATTACCCCCGGCGGACGAAGGCATAGCGCTTGCTCATAACAAGCCGATATGCTTTGTAGAAACTGCTAAGGCTGGTTCTCACTTCAAGGTGTTCGGTTACTCCAACGTAGTCGAGCGTGTTCAGGCAAGGATGAAAGACGAAAGTCTTAATTTCGTGGTGTGCCATTTTTAGGAAAGAGGTTACGAGAAAAATTATGAGTCGCAATCAAAAAAAATATCTTCCCCTCGAACGCACGGGCGAAACTTCGACGCAAAGAAGCGCGGGACGCAGCACGAAGGATGAAGGCGGCAACGTCATCTCTCTGGAGACACGCACGACGCAGACGCGCGCCGCGCAGGTGAACGCGGCGCAAAAGTCGGCGCAGAATTTCGAGGCCGATCTGGTGTGCCTGTCGCACCTGCGCTGGGACTTCGTCTATCAGCGACCGCAGCACTTGCTGAGCCGTTGCGCGAAGCAGCGCAGAGTCTTCTTCGTCGAAGAACCGATCTTCGGTCAGGGGGCTTCGCGACTCGACGTGAGCCAGCGCGAAGACGGCGTGTACGTCGTCGTGCCGCACCTGCCCGAGGGGTTGTCGAACGAAGTTGCGGTTGAAGCTATTCAGCAGGCGATGATCGACCGTTTGTTCGCCGAACATCAGATACGCGATTACGTGCTCTGGTATTACACGCCGATGGCCTTGGGCTGGACGCGCCATCTGAAACCGCTCGCGACCGTCTACGATTGCATGGACGAACTCTCGGCTTTCAGGAACGCGCCGCGCTCGTTGCGCGAACGCGAGGCCGAACTGTTTCGTCGCGCCGATCTCGTCTTCACGGGCGGGCAGAGCCTCTACGAAGCCAAGCGCGATCAGCACCGGAACGTCTACGCCTTCCCGTCGAGCATCGACCGGGCGCACTTCGCGCAGGCGCGCAACATCATGACAGACCCGGCCGATCAGGCCGGCATCCCGCACCCGCGCATGGGCTTCTTCGGCGTGGTTGACGAACGTTTCGACATCGAACTGCTGGACGCCGTTTCCGCCGCGCGCCCCGATTGGAACTTCGTCATCATCGGGCCGGTGGTGAAGATCAACGAGGCCGACTTGCCGCACCGCGACAACATTCATTACCTCGGCAGCAAGTCTTACAAAGAACTGCCCTCGTATCTCGCCGGATGGGACGTGGCCGCGCTCCTGTTTGCGCGCAACGAATCGACGCGCTTCATCAGCCCGACGAAGACGCCGGAATATCTGGCGGCCGGCCGCCCCGTCGTCTCCACCTCAATCCGCGACGTGGTCAGGCCCTACGGCAAACTCGGACTCGTGCGCATTGCCGACGATGCGGCGGAGTTCATCAAAGCCGCCGCCGAGATCGGGATGGACGAGCAGGCGGACAACTCTGTCTGGCTCGCGAGCGTTGACGAGTTCCTCGCGAAGATTTCGTGGGATCGCACCTGGGGCGAGATGGCCGAGTTGATCGGCGAAGTGGCCGCCTCGCGTCGCGCGACCATCGCGGCATCGGCGCAACAGTCGAAACCCGCGACGAGCAAGCAGCCGGGTCTCGCGCGCACGGCGACGGCCGGCAGCAGCAGCAGCGCGACGGCCGCCGACTAAGCAGGAAGGAATGAGAGAAGCAGGAATGTTCGATTATTTGATCGTCGGGGCGGGGTACGCCGGGAGCGTGCTGGCCGAGCGGCTGGCGCGCGTCTCCGGTAAGCGCGTCCTCGTCTGTGACCGTCGCTCGCATATCGCCGGAAACGCTTACGACCACTACAACGACGCGGGCGTGCTCGTCCACAAGTACGGGCCGCACATTTTTCACACCAATTCGCGCGAGGTCTTTGAATACCTGTCGCAGTTTACGGAGTGGCGGCAGTACGAGCACCGCGTGCTGGGGAGCGTGGACGGGCAGTTGCTCCCGATCCCCATTAACCTCGACACGATCAACCGCTATTACGGGTTGAACCTGACCTCGTTTCAGGTCGAAGAATTTCTCAATTCAATCGCCGAGAAGCGCGAGCAGATCCGCACCAGCGAGGACGTGGTGGTTAACCGCGTCGGGCGTGAGTTGTACGAGAAATTCTTCCGCAACTACACGCGCAAGCAGTGGGGTCTCGACCCGTCGGAACTGGACGCGTCGGTGACGGCGCGCGTGCCGATCAGAACCAACCGCGACGACCGTTATTTCGCCGATTCCTATCAGGCGATGCCGCTGCACGGCTATACGCGGATGTTCGAGAAGATGCTGGATCATCCGAACATCAAGATCATGCTCAACACGGACTACCGCGACATCGAGCGCATCATTCCGTACAAGGAGATGATCTACACGGGGCCGGTTGACGAGTTTTTCGACTTCCGCCACGGGAAACTGCCGTACCGTTCGCTCGAATTCAAACACGAGACGAAGGACACGGAGGTCTACCAGAGCGCGCCCGTGGTGAACTACCCGAACGACAACCTCTACACGCGCATCACGGAGTTTAAATACCTGACGGGGCAGGAGCACCGCAAGACGAGCCTCGTCTACGAGTACCCGCGCGCCGAGGGCGACCCTTACTATCCCGTGCCGCGTCCCGAAAACGCGGAACTCTACGCGAAGTATAAAACTCTCGCCGACGAGACGCAGGGCGTTCACTTCGTCGGCCGTCTGGCAACTTACAAGTACTACAACATGGATCAGGTCGTCGCGCAGGCGCTCACGACTTACAAGAAGATCACGGGCGAGCGCGACGCCGCGAATGTGCCGCAGTCGTAGGCACGTCTGAGACAAGGGGTAACGACATGAGCCGAGGAGAACGTCTTCCCGCCTCGGCGCTTGAGCTGTGGGCGGGCGTTGAATGTACCGTCAATCGCGTCGGCGACGAGTTTTACGATCAGCTTGAGCGCAACGGACACGCGGAGCGCATCGAAGACCTCGACCTCTTCGCCGCACTCGGCATCAGCGCGATGCGCTATCCCGTCCTGTGGGAGCGCACCGCGCCCGAAGGCTTAGAAAGTGCCGACTGGACTTGGGCTGACGCGCGCCTCGCGCGCCTGCGCGAGTTAAACATCCGTCCCATCGTCGGCCTGCTTCATCACGGCAGCGGCCCGCGCCACACGAGCCTCGTCGCTCCTGATTTTCCCGTTCAACTGGCAACCTACGCGCGGGCGGTGGCCGAACGCTACCCGTGGGTTGATGCCTACACGCCCGTCAACGAGCCTCTGACGACCGCGCGCTTCAGCGGTCTCTACGGCCACTGGTACCCGCACGGGCGCGACAACGAGACGTTCGCGCGCGCACTCGTCGGCCAGTGTCGCGCGACCGTCTTGGCGATGCGCGCCATTCGCGAGATCAACCCGCGCGCGACGCTCGTCCAGACAGAAGACCTCGGCAAGACTTTCAGCACGCGCGCGCTGCGCTATCAAGCGGAGTTTGAGAACGTGCGTCGCTGGGCGAGTCTCGATCTGTTGTGCGGGCGCGTCACGCGCGAGCATGAGTTGTGGGACTACTTCACGCGCCGCTGCGGAATCGCAGAGTCGGAGCTTTACTGGTTCAGCGAAAACCCCTGCCCGCCCGACATCATCGGCATCAATCACTACCTGACGAGCGAGCGTTTCTTGGACGAGCGCGTCGAACGCTATCCAGACCGCGCGGTCGGCGGCAACGGGCGGCAGCGTTACGTTGACGTGGAGGCGGTGCGCGTGTGCGCCGAGGGGACGGCCGGGACGCGCGTGCTGTTGCGCGAGGCGTGGGAGCGCTACGAGATTCCGCTCGCGGTGACAGAGGTGCATCTCGGCTGCACGCGCGAGGAGCAACTGCGCTGGTTCAAAGAGGTGTGGGACGCGGCCGCGACGCTCAGGCGTGAGGACGGCGTTGACCTGCGTGCGGTGACGGCGTGGTCGCTGCTCGGCGCGTACGATTGGTGCAGCCTGCTCACGCGCTGCGCGGGCAGGTACGAGCCGGGCGTCTTCGACGTGCGCGGCGGCCGACCGCGCCCGACGGCGCTCGCGCACATGCTCCGCGATCTGGCCGCGACGGGCGGACACGAACATCCCGCGCTCGATTCGCCCGGATGGTGGCGTCGTCTGGATCGCTTGCAGTATCCGCCGGTGCGCCGCCAGCCCGCGACGAAGGCGACGGCGCAGAGAGGACTCGACATGAGACACGGCAGCGCACGACCGCTCATCATCAACGGCGCGACGGGCACGCTCGGCCGCGCGTTCGCGCGTCTGTGCGAACGGCGCGGCCTCTCCTACCGTCTTCTGACGCGCGCGGAGATGGACATCGCCGACGCGCGTTCGGTCGAGCGTGCGCTCGCGGAGTTTGAACCGTGGGCGGTGGTCAACGCCGCCGGTTACGTGCGCGTTGACGACGCCGAGCGCGAGGCCGAGCAGTGCATGCGCGAGAACGCGGACGGGGCGGCCACGCTCGCCGCGGCGTGCGCGCGGCGCGGCGCGGCGTTGCTGACGTTCTCATCCGATCTGGTTTTCGACGGACGGAAGGGAAGCCCCTATGTCGAGAGCGATGCGGTGTCGCCGCTGAACGTGTACGGGCGAAGCAAGGCTGAGGCCGAGCGGCGCGTCGCGGAGTTGCTGCCGTCCGCGCTCGTCGTCCGCACGAGTGCATTCTTCGGCCCGTGGGACGAGCACAACTTCATCACGAACGCGCTTCGCACTTTGGCCGAGGGGCGCAAGTTCGTCGCGGCGGACGACGTGCAAGTCGCGCCGACTTACGTTCCCGATCTCGTGGACGCGTCGCTCGATCTCTTGATGGACGGCGAGCGCGGCGTGTGGCATCTGGCGAACGAGGGCGCGCTCGATTGGGCGGAACTGGCGCGCATGGCCGCGCGTCGCGCCGGACTCGACGCGAATCTCGTCGAAGCGCGCCCGACGCACTTCATGCAACTGGCCGCGGCGCGGCCATCATATAGCGTCCTCACGAGCGAGCGCGGGCAGTTGCTCCCGTCGCTCGAACACGCGCTCGCGCGTTATCTGAACGAACGCGAGCCGCGCTTCGCGTCGCTGGGTGTGGCGGCCGGTGGCGGCGGCGGTCATTTGCAGGAGCGCGCGGGCTAAGGGAAAGGGCGGAGGGATGAGGGATGAGGGATGAACTGTGAGACAGTTCTTTGTCCGTGGTCAGTTGTTAGTTGTGTGTGGCTATCATCCGAGTCGCTAAAGATTGGATTGAACAACTGACTACTGATCACGGACAACTGACAGCTCCGAGTTCATCCCTCATCCTTCATCCCTTTGTTTCATCCCTTCTTCGCGTCGGCACGGTTATTGATTAGTTAGTCTGAGAACATAGTTAACATGAGCCGTTTTCGGACAGAGGCGGGGCGCGGGGCGTGCGTCGTGTCCGAAAATTGTGTGGGACGCAAAAGGAGACAAGAAGATGGCGACAAGTGAGACAGCATTGACGCAGGAGCAGATTGACCGGGGCGAAGCTCCGCAAGGGTACACGCGCGACGTGAACGTCGGCGAAATCGAACGCTGGGCGTCGGCCATCGGCGGCGGCGCGCTCGCCGTCTACGGCCTGACGCGCGGCAGCTACGGCGGCATCGCGCTGGCTTTGCTCGGCGCGAGCCTCGTCCACCGCGGCGCGACCGGCCACTGCTACGCCTACGACGCGGCGGGCGTGAACACGGCGAAGGCCGAGGGCGATAATCCGTTCGTGAGCGTCGAAGGCGGGCGCGGCGTGAAGGTCGAAAAGAGCGTGACGATCAACAAGTCGCCCGGCGAGTTGTACAACTTCTGGCTCAACTTCGAGAACCTGCCGCGCTTCATGAACCACTTGGAAGAGGTGCGCGTGACGGGCGACGGGCGTTCGCACTGGGTGGCGAAAGGGCCTGCGGGCACGCGCGTCGAGTGGGACGCGGAGAGCTACAACCTCGTTGAGAACGAGATCATCGCGTGGCGTTCGCTCGAAGGGTCGCAGGTGGCGAACGCCGGGTCGGTTCACTTCACGCCCGCGCCGGAAGGGCGTGGGACGGAAGTGCGCGTCGTCTTGAAATACGATCCGCCCGCGGGCGTGCTCGGCGCGTGGGTCGCGAAGTTGTTCGGCGAAGCGCCCGAACAGCAGATCGCGGAAGACCTCGGCCGCTTCAAGCAACTGATGGAGGCGGGCGAGACGGCGACCGTCACGGGTCAGACTTCGGGGCGCAGCGCGAAAGCCTAAGCCGATAGGGAATAAGGGAAAGGGGAAAGGGGAAGGGGTAAAGGTTAAAACAAGTACGAGGCTGTTCTAACCTTTACCCTTTACCCCTTTACATCTTCATAAACCAGCAGGCCAACTGCTTCAAGATCGTCCTCAAACAGTAAGCAACCCCGGCGGGCGTTGACACTTCTAAAATCGGAAGTCATCACCCCGGTCGGCCGCGGGTTCGCCTTTCGAGTCTAACAGCCAAAATCGCGTGCAACTTATGTGAGGTCGGGCGGGTGTGCTATTTTTGCGCGCAGTAGTTAATAAGACGGTGCTCTCGGCTGCTGCCACCCCTCGCAGTTCCCGCTCAAGCACTCCCGGTATAAATCCAACTATAGCCAGTAAGTTTTCACGAGGTAATGTTATGCGTTTGTGTGCCTATGCACAGGGCTTCTCCGGCGGGGAGCCGGGGACGAGTTTCAAAAATTTATTCAAGATGTCGGCCGCGATCCTGTTGCTGCTGTGCGGGGCGACGCTCGCCGCGGCGCAGAACGCGCAGTTGGTGAGCGTCAATAAGAACGGCTCGGACAGCGGCAACAACTTGTCGTTCACTTCGTCCGGCACGGTCAGTGCTGACGGGCGACTCGTCGCCTTCACGAGCAAGGCCGGCGATCTCAACGCGCTCCCCGACGGCAACGCCACTTACGACGTGTTCGTCCGCAACCTCAAGACGGGCACGACCACCCTCGTGAGCGTCAACGCCGCGGGCACGTCGGCGGGCAACGCGCCGTCCGGCGTCAGCGGCAACATAGACTTTCCCGCCCTCTCGCTCTGGCTCAGCGCGAACGGGCGGTTCGTCGCCTTCACCAGCGCGGCGAGCGACCTGGTGGCGAACGACGCGAACGGGAAAGAAGACGTGTTCGTGCGCGACCTCGAAACGGGCACGACGACGCTCGCGAGCGTCAACGCCGCGGGCACGGGCGGCGGCAACGGCAACTCCACGTTCCCATACCTCTCCGCCGACGGCGGCGTGGTCGGTTTCAGAAGCGTAGCGAACGACCTCGCGGCCAACGACACGAACAACGCGACGGACGTCTTCGTGCGCAATTTGACGACCGGCGTGACGACGCTCGTCAGCGTCAACAGCGCGGGCACGGCGAGCGGCAACGGCGTGTCGTCCTTCTCCACTTTCAGCGCGGACGGCCGCGTCGTCGCCTTCGCGAGCAGCGCGAGCAATCTGGTCACGAACGACACTAACGGCGCGGTGGCAGACATCTTCGTGCGCGATTTGCAGGCGGGCACGACCGCGCTCGTCAGCGCGAACACAAGCGGCACGGGCAGCGGCAGCAATGAATCTTCCGTCCCCACCATCTCCGCCGACGGCCGCTTCGTCGTCTTCAACAGCCGCGCGACGAACCTCGCCGCGTTCACCGACGCTAACGGCGCGGAGGACGTGTTCGTCCGCGATCTCGCGGCGGCGAAGACCACGCTGGTCAGCGTGGACACCGGGGGGGTGATGGCGGGCAGCAGGCGTTCGTACATCCGCTCGCCGCAGGCGATCAGCGCGAACGGAAACTTCATCGTCTTCATCAGCAACGCGGCCGAACTGGTCGGCAACGACACGAACGGGACGGTTGACGACGTGTTCGTGCGCGACGTGGCCGCGGGCGTGACGAAGTTAGTCAGCGTGAACGCGGCGGGGACGGGCAGCGGAAACTCTTTCTCGGCCGCCAACGAAGTGAGCATCAGCGCGGACGGCCGCTTCGTCACCTTCGACAGCACCGCGACCGATCTGGTGGCGGGGATGACGAGCGGGGAACATCAGGACGTGTTCGTCCGCGACGTGCAGCAGTCGCAAACGACTCTCGTGAGTCCGAACCTGCAACGCACGCGCGGCGGCAACGATGGTTCGTTCGGCATTACCATCAGCGCGGACGGCTCGACGGTCGTCTTCACCAGTTTCGCCACCGACCTCGTTGCGACCGACACCAACAACGCGCTCGACGTGTTTGCCTACGTCTTCCCGCGCGCCGCCTGCACCTACTCGATCAGCCCCACCGGCCGGACTTCCCCGGCGGCGGGCGAAACTCTGAACGTGAACGTCACGACGCAGGCGGGCTGCGACTGGACGGCCGCGACGAACAGCGGCTTCATCACGGTCACTGCGGGCGCGAGCGGTTCGGGCAACGGGTCTGTGACGCTCACCATCGCGTCGAATGGTTCGGGCGTGCCGCGCGTCGGGACGGCGACCATCGCGGGGCAGACGCTCACCATCACACAGCCGGAGGTCGTGCCGGAAGTGCCGACCGTCCAGTTCGGTCAGGCCGCCTACCGTTTCTCCGAAGGCGCGGCGCGCGCCACGCTCGTCATCACGCGCACGGGCAGCCAGTCCGCAACGGCGGTCGTGCAGTATCAGACCGTGGACGACCCGGCCGCCGTTCCTTGCTCCACGGCGAACGGCACGGCCTACGCGCGTTGCGATTATTCCACGACGGTTGACACCGTGACGTTCGCCCCCGGCGAAACGAGTAAGGAGATCAACATCCCGCTCGTGGACGACGCGCACGTCGAAGGCGACGAGACGGTGCAGGTGACTCTGAGCCATCCGACGGGCGTGGCCGTGCTCGGCACTCCCTCGACCGCCACTCTGACCATTGCCGACAACGATGTGGCGGGGCAGCCAAACCCGATCTTCACGACGCCCTTCTTCGTACGCCAACACTACCTCGACTTCCTCTCGCGCGAGCCGGAGGCGGACGAGCCGTGGTCGGCCGTGCTCAACAAATGCTCGGACGTGAACAACAACCCGGCCTGCGACCGCATCACGGTCTCGGCGGCCTTCTTCGGCTCGCGCGAGTTTCAACTCAAGGGCTTCTACGTCTTCAACTTCTACCGCGTAGCCTTCGACCGCCGTCCCGCTTACGAGGAAATCATCCCGGACATGCGCGGCGTGACGGGCGCGACGGAGCAGGAGGTCTACCAGAAGCGCGCCGCCTTCGCCGTCGTCTTCAGCGAGCGGCAGGAATTTCGCACGCGCTACGACGCGCTGCCGTCGTCGGGTTACGTTGATGCGTTGTTGGGGCGTTACGGGCTGCAACAGATCACGACGCCCGACCCGCAGCAGCCGGACACGGGGGCGAAGGTGACGCTGACGCGCGACGCTTTAGTCACGCGGCTCAACAGCACGGGCGCGCAAGCCTTGACGCGTGCGCAGGTGTTGCGCGCCGTCGTCGAGTCGGACGAGGTGTCCGCCGCCGAGTTCAACCGCGCCTTCGTGGCGATGCAATATTACGGCTACCTGCGGCGCACGCCCGAAGAGGACGGCTACAACAACTGGCTGCGCGTGATCAATGAAGACCAGCGGAACGTGCGCTTGATGGTCAACGGCTTTATGAACTCGGTCGAGTATCGTTTGAGATTCGGCCAGTAACAAACGGCGCGCGCAACAAGTGTCGAAGAGCAAGGCCGCCCGCGGAGTTTGACGCTTCGCGGGCGGCCTTCTTTTGATGTGACGAGTTCATCGCCCTTGCCGTATACTCGCGCGCGTGTCGTAAATAATCGAGAGGGGGAAGGGTTTAAATCATGGCTGACGAAAACACAGGCGACAACCAAAAGGGCGGGCAAGAGGGCGGCGCGCAATCGGGTGGTGCGGAAAAGCAGTCGGGCGATCCGGGGCGCACGCCCGGCAAGGCCGAGGGCGAGGACGACGAGACGGCCGAAGAATCGCACGGTCAGTAAAGAATCATAGACTTTTTCGGAGACCCATCCGTCTAACGCTCACCGGAGACGCGCCGCCTCGCTAACGTGCGCCTCTCCGGCGGGCGTTTTCAATTGCGGAATTCGGATTGCGGAATGCGGATTGGAAAACCGGTCGCCGCTAACCGAACCCGCCCGGCTGTTTAATCCACAACCCGAAATCCGCTTTCCGCTATGGAAGAATCCGCAATCAAAGCAGGTCGGAGTG
>JAUZFQ010000036.1 GCA_030838445.1 Pyrinomonadaceae bacterium
CATCGGCCAGCGCATACTTGAAGTCGGCGCGGGGATCGGCAACTTCACGGAGTTGCTGTTGGATCGCGAACTCGTGGTGGCGTCGGACAAGTACCAGATGTGCGTTGACTACTTGCAGCAACGTCTGGGAGCGCAACTCAAGGGCGCGCCCGTGCAGATGGACTTGGCCGCGCCGCCTGAGCGCGCGCTGCACGCGTACAATTTCGACACGGTGATCTGCATCAACGTGCTCGAACACGTCGAGGACGACGCGAAGGCGCTCGCATTCATGCACTCGGTCTTAGTGCCGGGCGGGCGCGTGATCCTGCTCGTCCCGGCGTTCCAGTTTCTCTACGGCACGATTGACCGCGCCATCGAACACTACCGTCGCTACACGCGCAAAGATCTGTTGCCGCGGATGCGCGAGGCCGGGTTCGAGGTGGAGAGCGCGTTCTACATGAACGTGATCGGGATGGCGGGCTGGTTCTGGAACAACCGCGTGCGGAAGATCAAGGAAGAGAACCCCGGCCAGATCAAGATTTTCGACAAGCTCATCGCGCCGTGGGCGGAGCGCGTCGAGCGCACGCTCCCGCCGCCCTTCGGCCTCTCGCTCATCGCCATCGGGCGCAAGCGTTAAGAGTACGCGTGCTTCCTTTGCGCCTTTGCGTGAGATTCATACCACCTAAAGATATAACCTCACGCAAAGGCGCAAAGGGGAAATAGTTGAGCGCGTTGAGACGCACTCTGATTTCTTGAAGTCGAAGACGAAACGAAGGCGAAGAATTTTGACTCGAACGTCAGACATCGAAGTACGGACGCCCGGCCGCGTGGACGCCGCGGGTGAGTTAGTGGGCGTGAAGTGGTCTTGGCGACACGTCGCCGTGCCGGTTGCGATCTACTTGGTCGTAACGTGGCTGACGGATGCCTTCTACATGGGCGACACGTCGTTCTACGGGGCGATGGTGGCGAACGTGGCGGGCGGGCGCGGGTATCAACTGTGGGAGGCGACGGGGAATTATTCGCTGTGGGAGTTCGGGCATTTGCTGTGGCGGCCTCTGGGCGTCGCGGCCTTCCCCTTGCTGCGGCCGCTCGCGGGCATGTCGGTCGGCTCAGACCTCAGCCCCGCCGCGCTCTACGCGATGGTCGTGCTCAACTGGCTCGCAGGGTTGGCGTGCGTCGTGCTGATGCACGCGCTCGTCCGCCGCGTCTGCGAGCGCGAGTGGATCGCCCACGTCACCACTGCCGCCTTCATCTTCACGCAGGCGTTTTTGAATTACACGCAGACGGGTTGCTCCTACGTGCCGGGGCTGGCCTTCCTGATGCTCGGCCTTTACTTACTTTTGCGCGACGGCGGCGACGGCCGACGTGAGGGACGCGGCGAACGCGCGTGGCCGACGGCGACTCTGGCGGGACTCGCGTTCGCACTCGCGGTCGGCCTGTGGGTTCCGTACCTGTGGGCTGTGCCTGCGGCGGTCTGCGCGCCGCTCGTCCTCTACGGTTGGCGGCGGCCTGAACTGTGGCGGCTCTCGATCTACGCCGCGCTCGCGTTCGGGTTGTTGACGGGCGCGCTGTTCATCGCCGTGGCCTTAGGGATCGGGATACGTTCGGTGGGCGGCTTCAGGGAATGGGTCTTGGCGTCATCGCATCACCTCGTGCAGAACCGCGGGTTGCCGCAGGTGGTCTTCGGCCTCGCGCGCTCGTTCATCAGCATGGGCGGCGATAACGTCGTCTTCAAACGTTACCTGTTGCACGACCCGTATAGCCCCGTATCGCTCGTCGATCTCTTCCGCCTCAGTTTGTGGAAGCTCGCGCTCTTCTACCTTTTCCTCGCGGCGGTGCTCGTCAACTTGTCGCGCTCGCCGTTCGGGCGTCGGCTGCTCGGCCTGCTCGCGCTCGCGGGGCTGCCCGTGCTCGGCTTCGCGCTGGCGTGGCAGGGCACGGTGATGGAACGTTACCTGCCGTGGTTTCCGTTCCTCTTTCTCGCGCTCGCCTATTCGCTCGGCGACCGGCGCGCGTTCCGCTTGGGCAAAGCGATCACTTTAATTTTTATCCTGGCGATGGCCGTCACGAATTTCGCGGCGATGCACCGGAGCGTACTCTACCGGCGCGAGGCTGCGGCGACGGCGCGTGCGAGCGAGTTGCAGACGCTCGTGCGGCCGCAGGACATCGTGCTCGTCGGCAAGGACGAGTTGGAAAACTTCGTCCGCGATTTTCCGTTCAACCCGGTCAACCACCACAACGCCCTGCGCGTCCACTCGTTCCTGCCGCTCGGCATGCCGCAGTTGATCGAATGGCGCGCGGACGTGGCGAGGAAGTCGTTCGCGGCGTGGGGCGCGGGCGGCGACGTGTACGTCGCGCGGCGCGTGTTCGCTGCGAGGCCGCGCGCCGAGTGGGAGTGGGTCGAGGGCGCAGACCCGCGCGTGCGCTGGGCTGAGGTCGCAGAGTTTTTCGCGGGACTCGAAACGGGGCGCACGCTCGGCGGCGAGGACGGCTTCGTGCTCGTGCCGCAGACGCCCGCGAACGAAAAGTTTCTCGGACAATTCAACGCGCCGGGCGCGACCGCGCCGCATGACAGCGCGCCGGTTGTCAGATAAGGTTGAGAGAGGCGCACGGCCAACCGCGCGTCTGCAAGTTTTAAAGACTACGAATCAAGCGTCGGGAATAAACTACGAATCAAGCGGCGGGAATAAATATGAAACTGAGCGTGTTCGGACTGGGCTATGTGGGTTGCGTGTCGGCGGCGTGCTTCGCGCGCGAGGGGCACGAGGTGGTGGGCGTTGACGTGAACGCGACGAAGGTGGAGATCATCAACGGCGGGCGCAGCCCGATTGTCGAGGCGGGCGTCGGCGAGTTGATCGGCGAGATGGTCGCGGCGGGGCGTCTGCGCGCGACGACCGACACGGCCGAGGCGATCCGCAACTCCGAGGTGTCGCTCGTCTGCGTCGGCACGCCGAGCAACGCGAACGGCAGCCTCGATCTGAAATACGTGCGGCGCGTGTGCGAAGAGATCGGGCGTGAGTTAAAACAGAAGGACGCGCGGCACACCGTCGTCATCCGCTCGACGATGCTGCCGGGCACGATTGAGTCAATCGTCGTGCCGACGCTCGAAGAACATTCGGGCAAGCGTGCGGGCGCGGATTTCGGCGTCTGCATCAACCCGGAATTTTTGCGCGAGGGCACGTCGCTCAAAGATTTTTACGCGCCGCCGTTCACGCTCGTCGGCGCGGACGAGGAGGAAGTGGCAGCGGTCGTGCGCGAACTTTACGCGCGGCTCGACGCGCCGCTCCACGTCATCGGCGTGCGCGCCGCCGAGATGGTCAAGTACACCTGCAACTGTTTCCACGCGCTCAAGGTGAGCTTCGCCAACGAGGTCGGGAACATCTGCAAGGAACTCGACATTGACAGCCACGAGGTGATGCGCGTCTTCTGCGAAGACACGAAGCTGAATTTGTCGCCCTACTACCTGAAACCCGGCTTCGCCTTCGGCGGCTCGTGCCTGCCGAAAGACCTGCGCGCGATCACTTACAAGGCGAAAGAGTTGGACGTGGACGTGCCCGTGCTGGCGTCTGTCTTGGCGAGTAACCGGCGGCAGATCGAGCATGCGCTTGAGATGGTCTTAGCGACCGGCAAGAAGCGCATCGGCGTGCTCGGCTTCTCGTTCAAGGCGGGGACGGACGACCTGCGCGAGTCGCCGATGGTGACGCTCATCGAGTCGCTCATCGGGAAGGGAATGCAACTCGCCATCTACGACCGCGACGTGTCGCTCGCGCGTCTCTTCGGCGCGAACAAGGAATACATCGAGCGCGAGATACCGCACATCTCGCAACTCATGCGCGATGAGATCGGCGAAGTGCTGGAAGCCTCCGACGTGCTCATCATCGGCAACAAGGCGGAAGAGTTTCGCGAGATCGAAACGAAGTTGCGCGACGGGCAGACGGTCATTGATCTCGTCCGCCTGTTTGAACACCGCGTCAGCGAAGGCTCGTATCAGGGCATCTGCTGGTAGCTGTGGAGAGAAGAACGATGAGGATTGTCCGTGGTCAGTAGTCAGTTGTCAGTTGTCAGTTGTTCAAGCCAATCTTTAGCAACTTGTGTGACAACCACACGCAACGGACAACTGACTACGGACAACTGACTACGGACAACTGACTACGGACAACTGACACCCTTCGACTCCGCGTTCCGCCTTCAACGTTTCAAAAAAGCATGAATCAAACCGCGCCCGACTCTGCTCCCGCCCCGCCTGAAACGGGCGCGCGACTTGGAGTGAAGAAGAGTCGCGCGCGGCGTGTGGCGCGTGTGGCGGTTGCGCTCGCCGTCGCGTGGCCTGCGGTCGCGTGGGTCGCGGCGCGCGCGCTCGTCGTGCGGGACGAGTCGGCGCGCGCCGACGTGATCTTAGTGTTGAGCGGTGCGAGCGAGTACGTCGAGCGCACGCGGTACGCCGCCGACTTGTTCGCGCAGGGCGTTGCACCGAAGATCGTGTTGACGAACGACAATTTGCGCGGCGGGTGGAACAGCGAACAGCAGCGCAACCCTTATTTCGTCGAGCGCGCGGCGGAAGAGTTGCAACGCGCGGGCGTGCCCGGCGCGCAGATCGAAGCGTTGCCTGAGCCGGTGGCGAGCACTTATGATGAGGCCGTCAGGCTGCGCGCTTACGCGTCGGAGCGGGGCATCAAGTCAGTCGTCGTCGTCACCTCGGCTTATCATTCGCGCCGCGCGGCGTGGACGATGCGACGCGTGCTCGGCGGGAGCGGCGTGCGCGTCCAGAGTGCGCCGGTCGCGGCGGCGGGCGCGCACCGGCAGACGCCCGGCGCGTTCAGTTGGTGGCTCTCCGCGCGCGGGTGGCGGAGCGTCGCGCCGGAGTATCCCAAACTCGTCTATTACTGGCTTCGCTACGGTTGAGCGCGAGAGAGCAGGCGACATGGAGACGCGGAAGATAATCCGAGACATGCGGGGCGCGGTGCTCTCGAAGTGCGTCCTCGTACTGTTCGGTGCGCTGTCGCTGCACGCGCTGGCAGGGCGCGCGGGGACGACGCAAGTGCGTCCGCCAATAGGCGCGTCAATCAAAACGGATCGCGCGCGTCACCCGCCGCTCGGCGTGCCCAAACTGCCGCGCGCCGGGGGCAAGTTCACCGACCCGGTTTTCGGGACGGAGATCATGCGCGTGACCGACGCGGCGACCGTCCCGAAGGGCGCAGGCACGAACTATAGTTACTGGGCGAGTTTCAATTCCGACAACACGTTGTTGCTCGTCATGGAGACGGGCGCGCAGCAGGGCGCGAGCATCTACCGATTCGACCCCGACACCTTCACGCTCGGCGTGCGCCTGCCGCCCGTGCCCTACTCGCCGCCCGGTAACGTCCCCATCCGCCTCGACGACGCCTGCTGGTCGTCCGACGATCCGGACATCCTCTACGTGCATCAAGACCTCGGCACGAAGATTTACAAGTACAAAGTTTCGCGGCAGAGTTTCGCGCTCGTCGGCGACGTCGCGCGCGCGCTGCCGCGCGGGCAGAACATCCAGCAGATGGGCATGGCGACCGACAACGACACCTTCTCTTTCACCAAACGCGGCGGCGCGCCCGGCTACAAGCAACTCGGCTACGCCGTCTACCGCGCGTCCAACAACACGATCCGCTTTCAGCATTCCGAAGAGATCAACGAGGTGCGCATAGACAAGTCCGGGCGTTACCTCTATGTGAATACCAACGAGACCGGGCCGGGCAAGTTCGAGGGGCGCGTCGTAGACACGGAGACCGGGGCGTTGACGAATTTGACGGACGACGCTCCCGACCATGCGCCCTCGCACTACGACGTGGGCACGGGCACGGTGGTTGGCAACGGCAACTATCTCGTCGGCATCTCCGCGCGCAGCCTCTCGACGCCGCACAAGTTCTCGAAAATTTTCGACCTCTCCCCGGAGAAGAATTACGGCGGCTTCCATCTCTCGATGCTGGCCGACAACGAGGGGTGGGTGCTCGTCAGTTTCTACACCGAACATCCGAACGGCGTGATGCAGGGCGAGGTGGTGCAGGTGGCGACAGATGGGACGGGGCGCGTGCGCCGCCTCTTTCATCATCAGGCCACGGGGACGGGTTACTACGACAGCCCGCGCGCGAACATCTCGCGCGACGGCCGGTTCGTGGCGTTCAGTTCCAACTGGGGCGTGCAGAGCGACCGCCACGACATGTTCGTCGCGCGCATCGAACCCGCCCCGGCCGTGAGCACGAAGCCCGCCGCCACCACGCCGTCGCCCGCGTCGAGGCCGAGACGTGCGACGGCGCGCGGTAACGAATAAGTCGTCAAGTTAAGTGGCGAATAAGTCGTCAGGTTAAGCGGCAAGTAGGGTGTCAGGTGAAAAGTAAAACGCTCGCGGGCAGCGATGCTCCGCGAGCGTTTTTTGATCCACGCGATAATTTGAGAAGGGGTAATTTGAGAATGGAAGAGGCGTGTCGCCTCAGGCGTCAGGCCGCGCCTGCGTTCGCGTCGCGCCGGGACGCTCTGCGCCGACGCCGCATGCGCTCGGCCACGCCCGCCAGTCCCGTGCCGAGCAGCAGGAGCGTGGCCGGTTCGGGCACGGTGGCGGCGGGCTGGAACTCGTAGGTGATGCGTGTCAGTCCATAGCCGCTGACGCCGAGCAGGTTGATGCGCGACATCGTGAGAGTCGCCAGCCCTTGCCCGCTCAGGGTCATGCTGAATATCGGCGCGTCGAACGGGGGAGCAGCGCCGGTGAGCGTGCCGTTGAAGATGAAGGCGGAAGTCAGGGTGATCGTGTCGGGCGCGTCGAAAGGAATGACGACGGGTTCGATGACGAAGGTCAGTTGCGAGCCGTTGAACAGGACGTTCGTGTAAGTCGTGCCGTTGTATGTGGCCGAGCCGGTCGCGGCGTTAGCGAAGCGCGTGATGTTGGAACTCGTGGTGAACGTCTGACCGGGGGCGCACGGCAAACAACTCATGCTCGATCCGCCGCTCCCTAATCTTTCATCGCCCCCGCGCGCGGCAATGCCGTCTCCCGCGAAATTGAAATTATGACCCGGAAAACTCAGCAGGACGGGGTTCTGATGGGTCACAAAACCGCTCGTGATGACGACGTGCTCGGCGCGCGCTTCGGAAGCGAGGAAAAGAGCGGTGAACAGCAACAGGAGGGGCAGCGCGCGGGCTGGATTTCGCATGGTGTGGTCTTCCTTGTGGTTTGAGCAGATCGGGTGGCCGCAGTCTTTCGACCGCGATCTGGCTGGCGTTGATCAGCTTGTCGCAAACCAGCCGGCACGTCAAGTTTAAAGTTCTAATCGGCACGGTTTTCCCTCGAACGTGCGCCGCTTAGTTCAATCCTCTCTAGAATTTCGCGGCTCGCGAGGGGCGCGCGGGCGGCGGCGATAAAAGTCGTTGACAAGCATTGATAAATTCTGTTTAATGAATTGTCTGTTGTGCGCGTCCGTCAGCGACGAGTGCGACATTGTTCTTTCAGGTAGAGATTGCACACGATAATGGCAAACTTGTCGCGAGGCGAGGGCGCAAAGCCGTGAGTCTCTCCGGCGCGAAGCTAGAGCGTTGAATTTTGACGCGGGCGCGCAGTTGAGATTGTCTGGTTGCCGAAGGCGATCCGAAGAAAGCCGTGACTTCGTGTTTCTTTGTGAACCAGACCGCCCCGGCGGTTCACACGCTTCGGCGGAACTTGTTTCTTCACAGCTCTCCGCCGCCGGAGGCTCAAGTTCTCCCGCCAAAGGTTCGAGGTCGCGGCGGAATTATCCGCGTGCAGTTCCTGTCGTTTTATAATTCCTTTTCTTCCGTCAGCTAATCCTTCAGCTTCAGACGTTCGCGTCAAATCACGCTTTTATCTTCCGAGTTCGAGCAGGCGAGTTGGAGTCGCTTCCGACTTTAAAGGCAGCGACTGCCCCCGGCTAGTCGTGTCGCTGCCGTCGTCGCAGTAGCCTGCCACCTCTCCCGTCAAGCATAGCAATCACCGAATTAAAGGCACCCCCGTAGTGATGCGGGTTCGCAAAGCCAGGAGTCTCGTCAAGGTCTGCAAGGCCGCGAGATTGTCCGGTTGCCGAAGTGAGGCTCAAGATGAATAACCCCCGGGTGTTCACGCAACAATCCGTCCGCCTACTTTTCCCGAAACTCAAATTCGCCCTCATCATCGCGCTCGCGCTTCTCGCGTCGTGTAGCGCGACGACGCTCGCGCAGACGCCCGGCGAGATCAAGACCGACCTCGGCCTGTACACGCCGTCGGCCGTGCCGTCGTTGCCTGCGGCGGGCGGCAAGTTGAGCGACCCAATTTTCGGGACGGAGATCATGCGCGTGACGGACGGACGCGACGGCGCGGGCGCGGGCACGTCCTACTCCTACTGGCCGACCTTCAACGCCGACAACACGCGCGTGCTCGTGATGGGCGCGGGCGGCGACGCCGGAATCGCCATCTACGACTTCGACCCGGCGGGCTTTCGCCTCGGCGCGAAGCACCAACTCCCGCTGCTCAACGGCGGCTATCCGTTCACTTACGATCTGACTTGGAGCCACAACGAGCCGGACATCCTCTACGGTCACATGGGAGCGGCGCTCTGGCGTTACAACGCGCGCAAGGGCGAGTACGCGCTCGCCTTCGACCTCGCCTCGCGCCTGCCCGCCGGCTACTATTTCGCGCAGGGGAGTTTGAGCGCGGACGACGACGTGTTCGCCTGCACCTTGATGCAGTCGGGCACGTGGACTGTGGTCGGCTACATGGCCTACCGCCGTTCGACCGACACGATCCTCTACCGCTCAAGCGACGACCACAACGAAGTCAGAGTTGACAAGTCGGGTCGCTACCTCTTCGTCAACACGAACGATCAAGGCGTCGGGAAGGTCGAAGTCCGCATCGTCGATCTGGCGACCGGACAGTCCACGGGCTTGACGGACGACGCGCCCGACCACGCGCCGTCGCACTACGACGTGGGCACGGGCACGGCCGTCGGCAACGGCAACTATCACGTCGGCATCTCTTCGCGCAACCTCTCGACGCCGCGCAAGTTCGAGAAAATTCTCGACCTCTCGGCGGAGGGCAACTACGGCGGCTTCCACCTCTCCATGCTGGCCGACAACGAGGAGTGGTCGCTCGTCAGTTTCTACACGCCGCATTTGAACGGCGTGATGCAAGGTGAAGTCGTGCAGGTCTCGACTGACGGGACGGGGCGCGTGCGTCGCCTGTTTCATCATCAGGCGATAGTGGCGAGCTACTACGACAGCCCGCGCGCGAACATCTCGCGCGACGGCCGGTTCGTCGCCTTCACGTCGAACTGGGGCGTGGCGAACGGTCGTCACGACATGTTCATCGCGCGCATCAACCCTGCGCCGTCTTCGTCCGCGACGCCGACGCCGACACCCACGCCGACCGCAACGCCGACGCCTACCGCGACTCCAACGCCGACGCCTACCGCGACTCCAACGCCCACGCCGACGCCGCTCAACGCGCCCGCGCTCGTCGCGGCGGCGCGCGCCTCGGCCGTCACGCTCGCCGGTGCGCCGACAGTCTCGGACGCAGAGATCAACATCTTGGAGAGTAAGATCGAGGCGGCTTACGCGGCCTACGCCAGAGAGTCCGGCCAGTTTGCCGCGTCCGGGCAGATTGACGGCGGCTTGCGCATCTCGCTCTATTTTTCGCGCGCCTCGGAAGCGTTGGCGGCGGCGGGTGCGCTGCCCTCCGGCGTGCAGAACCGCTTGCAGATCACGGCCTCGCGTCTGGCGCAGGTGAGCAACTTGATGCTGCCGTCGGCGGGCGGCGCGCCCGGCAGTTTCGCGCACGCGCCCTCGGCGGCGACCGACCTCGCCTTCATCGGCGCGGCCAACACCTTTTCGAGCGCGAGCATGTCGCCCGTGCTCGCGCCCCAGAGTCTCGGCACGATCACGGGCGACGCCACGCAGAGTCCGCTGGCGCGCATGAGCGTCGCCGCCGACAGGAGCGGCAACAACCCGCTGCCCTTTGAACTCGCGGGCGCGAGCGTCTCGGTGGGCGGGCGTGCCGCGCCGCTCATCTACGTGTCGCCCGCGCGCATCTCGTTCCTCGTCCCGCAGGGGTCGCCGCAGGGCGAACTCGAAGTGCTCGTCACTTCGCAGGACGGCTACGTCTCGCGCGGCACAATCGTCGTCAACGCGGTCGCGCCCGCCCTCTTCACGGCCGACGCGAGCGGCGCGGGATACGCGCTCTCCATGAACGGCAGCGAACCGGGCGCGAACTCCTACGACGTGCAATCGCCGCACGCGCTCGGCACGGACAAGCGCACGCGCGTCTCTCTGTTCGCCACCGGCATGAGCGCGGGCGCGACCAATATCTACCCCGCCAACGACGTGCGGGCGGACGACGGCCGGATCATCATCAACGTCGCAGAGGCGTTGACGGTCGAAGCGCGCACGCGTGACGGGCGGCTCTATCACCTGCCCGTGGAGTACGCGGGCGCGCTGCTCGACGGGCGACTGCCCGGCCTTGAGCAAGTCAACGTCCTGCTCCACCCCGAACTGCGCGGCGCAGGCTTAGTTGACCTGACCATCGTCGTCGGCGGCCAGCGCAGCAACACCGCCACGATCAATATCAAATAAGACAGTGACAAGTGACAAGTGACAGGTGACGAGTTAAAAGCAAGCTGCTTTAACTTGTCACCTGTCACCTGTCACTGGTCACTGTTTTCCTATTGCCCCTCCCGCTGCCCTTTTGTTACTCTCTTAAACGGCGCGAGCGGTTGTCGCCGTTCTCGCGAGCCGGCCTGCCTTCTGTCAGCGCTAAAGTTTTCCTGAAGTTTAATACCGATGACAGCCTTAACAGTCCCCCAACTCTGGAAGCCGGTGGCCGTCGCCGCCGCCGTCCTCTTCGTCTATGCGACGGTGCTGGTGAAACTCGGCGGGCAGTGGTGGACTGACGAAAACTACTCGCACGGTCTACTGATCCCGTTCATCATCGGCTACATCCTGTGGAGCGAGCGCGCGAGGTTAGAAGGCACGACGCGGCGGCCTTCGCTCGTGTGGGGCGGCGCGCTGGTCGTCGGCGCGCTCCTGATGCTGTGGGCGGGGACGGCGGGCG
>JAUZFQ010000074.1 GCA_030838445.1 Pyrinomonadaceae bacterium
GTTGAGGCTGCCGCCCGAAGCGGCCACGGCGTTGAGGTCGCTGATCGGGTTGGCGAAGTTGACCTGATTGAAGAGGTTGAAAAACTCGGTGCGGAACTCGACGTTGCGACGCTCGTCAATCGGAAAGCGTTTGATGACGGAGAAGTCAACGTTCTTCTGGCTCGGCCCGCGCAGGATGTTGCGGCCAATTGCGCCGAAGTCCGTCCCCGTCGCGCCCGCGAGAGCCGCGCCGCCCGAACTCGGAATCGGTGCGCCCGCCAGGATGGTCGGGCGCGCGAAGGCGAGCGGGTTGAAGAAGTAGCCTGCGGGGACGTTCGACATGGCGGTCTCGCGCGTCGCGCCGGGGGCGAAGTTGGGGCGCGCGAGCGCGGCCGTGCCGTTCAGGCCGTAGAAGGAGGCCGCGCCTGAGTCAACGATGTCAATCGGCAGGCCGGACTGCGCGGTGATGATCGTGCCGAGTTGGAAGTTGCCGAGCAGCGCGCGCCCGACGGCCGAGTCGCGCGCGAAGGCGGGCGTCGGCAGGGCGTAGATGCCGCTCAGGACGAAGCGGTGCGTGCGGTCGAAGTCGGAGACGCCGCGGTTGGCGTGGTTGTCGAACTGGTTGCCGAGGATGGCCGAAGTCTCGCCGACCGCGCCGGGGTTCAAGACGCCGCCTGTGCCTGCGCCGCCGCCCTGCCCCGAAGCGTTGTCGATTGACTTGGCGAACGTGTAGGAGGCGAGGAACGAGAGGCCGTTCGAGAAACGTTTCGTCAGACTCGCCTGCATCGAGTTGTAGCTCGACTGCGCCGATGATTGGTTCTGCGAGAAGCCGTTGATGGCCGCGCCCTGAATCGGTGCGCGCAGCGCGGCGTTCGCGGGCGTGTTCGTCGCAAACGCCGCGCCCGTCACGCGGTTGATGACCGGGTTGCCGGGCGTGGCGAGACGCGCCTGATTGATCGCCACCTGCCGGAACAGGTTGAGGCCGTGCGAGCCGACGTAGGCGAGTTCGACGAGATAGTTTCTAAAGAGTTCGTACTGCACGCTGGCGTTGTACTGTTGCAGGTAAGGCGTGCGGATGTTGCGGTCGAAGTAACTGCCGGAGAGAGCGACGCCCGGGACGAAGGTCGGGAACTGGCTCTGCGCGGGCGCGGGGAAGAAGGGGTTCGAGATGGGGATGAAGCCCGGGTCGGTGACGCCCGCGACGCGCGCGCCGAAGACGAACGTGGGCGGCGCGATCACGTTGAGGGTGATGTACTGGAACGACGTGCGCGAGTAGAAGATGCCGTAGCCGCCGCGGAAGACGAGGCGGTTCGAGTCTAAGGGCGAGTAGGCGAAGCCGACGCGCGGCGCGAAGTTGTTCTTGTCCTGACTGTAGAGAACGGAGTCCGAGACGTTCGGCACGTTCGCCAGATCGTATTGCGGGATCACGTTCCCGGCCTGCACGAAGCCGCTCCCGGAGTTCGCCAGACGCGTCGGGTCGTAGAGCGCGGGGTCGAAGGTGGCGATGCGGCCGCGCGTGTCGGTCGGCGGCAGATCGAGTTCGTAGCGCAGGCCGAGGTTGAGCGTCAGCTTGGGCGTCAGCTTGTAGTCGTCCTGCACGAAGAAGTTGTAGTCGGGCGCGCGAAGGCTGCGGTCGCCGATGCCGCTGCCGAAGACGGAGACGAACGCGCTGCCCGTCAGGAATTGATCGAAACTGAGAAAGTCGAGTTGGCCGCGCGTGAAGAAGTTGAGCGTGTAGTTGTTCTCACTGTAGCGAAACTCCGCGCCGGTGCGAATCTGATGTTTGCCGAGCGTGATGGAGAGCGTGTCGGCAAGCGTGGTCGAGGGGGCGACGGCCTGCACGTCAATCGTCGGCGACGTGCCGATGACGACGCCGCCCGCGGCGGGCGCGATGCGGATCAAAGGCAGCCCCGGGAAGGCGTTGGCGTTCGCGCGCGAGATGCCGACGCTCGAATCGTTGACGGGTTCTTGCGGCGTCGCATCAACGCGGATGAAGTTGTAACCGGCGCGCAGTTCGTTGACGACCGTCGGGCTGAAGATGTGTACGTATTGCAGCGAGAGCAGGCGGTTGTTGTTCTGCTGGAAGTTGCCGAAGCCGGGGACGTTCGGGCCGCCGCCGAGAAAACTCGGCAGGGCGAGCGTCTGCGGCGCGTTCGAGTAGAACAACTTGGCCGACAAAGTGTTCGCGTCGTTGAAGCGGTAATCAATGTTGGCGTTGAACTGGTTCTCGTCGTAGACGGAGACGGCCGAGCCGGAGTAGAGGCCGTTCGCGGTCTGCGGCGTCGGGATCAGGAAGTTGCCGCCGTCGAGTCTGGTGTTCAAGAGCGCGAGCGCGGTCGGGTTGATGGCCGTCAGCGCGGGCGTCCCGGCGGCGCGGCGCGAGTTGTAGAGCGCGAGCAGCGCGGCCTCGGAGCGGTTGTTGGTCAGCCCCGGCGTGACGAAGATGTTCGACGACAGGCTGTTGATGACGGACGCGCCGTTGCGTTCGCGCGTGCCCTGATACGAGCCGAAGAAGAACGCCTTGTCTTTGACGATGGGGCCGCCGATGACGCCGCCGAAGATGTTGCGCTTCAAGACGGGGCGTTCGACGCCGACGGCTTTCAAAAACGGGTTGTTGGCGTTCAGCTTCTCGTTGCGGAAATACTCGTAGACGCTGCCCGTGAAAAGGTTCGTGCCCGACTTGGTGACGGCCTGCACGTTGCCGCCGCCCGAACGCCCGAAGGTGGCGTCGTAGAGCGAGGTCTGCACTTTGAACTCTTGAATGGATTCGGGCGCGGGGACGGAGAGCGAGGGCGCGGAGTTCGTGCCCTGCGAGTTGGCGTCAATGCCGTTGATCTGGAAGTTGTTGTTCGTGACGCGCCCGCCGTTGACCGAGATGTTCTGCGAGTTGCGCCCGACGGACGTGTTATCGGGGAGATACGTCGCCGTGCCCGTCGAGAGGCCGAGTATCTGCGTGAAGTTGCGCGTGGCGAGCGGCAGTTCGGAGACGGTGCGCGAGTCCACGACGCGGCCGAGCTGTGAACTGTCGCTTTGCACGATGGGGCCGACCGAGGCGTTGACGACGACCGACTCGCCCGTCAGTTCGCCGACCACGAGTTCGACGGGGAGGTTCGTCGTCTCCGTGATGGCGACCGTCACGTCCTCGAAGACCGTCGGGCGAAAACCGCTCGCGCCGATCTGGACGCGGTACGTGCCGGGCGGCAGAAGCGTGACGGCGAAGACGCCGCTCTCGTCGGTAGTCGCCTTGCGCTCGTCGCCGGTCGCGCGGCTCGTGACGGTCACTTCCGCGCCCGCCACGGCCGCGCCGTTCGCGTCTCGCACGACGCCCTCGACGTTGCCCGTCGTCTGACTCTGGGCGAACACACCGACGCTGCACACGAGCAGCAAACAGAAAGCACGCAAGGCTGCCACACACGGACGAGCGGACATAACGATCTTCTCCTTCGCTAGACGGAACCGGATTGTAGAGAGTGGAGTTGAAACAATAAGCTGACGGCGAAGCGGCTCAGGCTGTTAAGGGACACCTCGGCACACTCCGCAAGACGACTTGCCCTCACACACATGCAAACGCCGCTCCAACGCGTTTGCCCTTTGATTGCGACGCACCGTGACGAGGCGTTGTCGAGTTTCTGCACAACGGCGCGGGGCGCGTGTTCAATTGTTGGACAGCGGGCGAATGGTCAGTTCCTCTTGAAAGCGAGTTCGAGGGCGCGTCAGGCGTTCTCTTTGGGGAGGAAGTCGGGGTCGGCCTTGCGTAGTTTGGCGTAGAGCGTGGTGCGCGTGATGCCGAGGAGTTCGGCGGTGCGTGTGAGGTTGCGATTCGTTGCGGCGAAGACGCGTTTGACGTGGAGGGCTTCGAGTTCGTCGAGCGAGAGGAACTGCTTCTGACCGTCCGCGTCGCGCGGTGCGGCGTCTGCGGCGGAAGTCTCCCACGATTCGACGCCGCCGAGCGGCAGGTCGTCGGCGTGAATGAGATCGCCCGCGCAGAGGATGACGGCACGCTCGATGACGTTGCGGAGTTCGCGGATGTTGCCGGGGTAGTTGTAACTGACGAGCATCGCCTCGGCCTGCGGCGTCGCACCCCGCACGCGACGGTTGAGGCGCGCGTTGTAGTGGCCGATGAAATGCTCGACGAGCGGGAGGATGTCTTCGCGCCGCTCGCGCAAGGGGGGCAGCGTCAGCGGCATCACGCTCAGGCGGTAAAACAAGTCTTCGCGGAAGCGACCGGCTTTGACTTCCTCTTTCAAGTTCTTGTTGGTCGCCGCGACGAGGCGCACGTCCGTCTCGCGCTCCTGCGTGCCGCCGACGCGGCGAAACTTTCGCTCCTCCAAAACGTGCAGCACCTTCGCCTGAATCGAAGGCTCCATCTCGGCGATCTCGTCGAAGAAGAGCGTGCCCTCGTGCGTCAACTCAAGCAGGCCGGGCTTGGCGGCGACCGCGCCCGTGAACGCGCCGCGCTCGTGGCCGAACAGTTCCGACTCCAACAACTCGCGCGTCAGCCCGGCGCAGTTGACCGTAACGAAGGGCTTGGCGGCGCGACCCGACAGGTGATGTATGAGATGCGCGACGACGCCCTTGCCCGTCCCCGTCTCGCCGTGCAGAAGAACGGTCGTGTCGGTCGGCGCAAGGCGTTCGAGCGCGGCGTGCAGGCGCGTCATGCTCTGCGCACGGCCTTGAAAATATTCGGCGACGAGACGGTCTTGCGCCAGCCCCGTCAATAGACGCTCGCGGCGCGTCGAACTCTCGCCGAGCGTTTTGGAGATGAGGAGGAGAAAACTTTCCGGGTCGAAGGGCTTCGTCAGAAAATTCTCCGCGCCGTTTTTGAGCGCGCGGATGGCCGTCTCAATCGTGCCGTGCGCGGTGAGGACGACGACGGGCAGCGCGTCGTCAATGGCCTTGATGCGCGGCAGTAGATCGAGACCGTCGGCGTCGGGCAATCGCAGGTCAAGCAAGACGAGGTGCGGCGCGGTGCTGGTGATGACGGACAAACCTTGCGCGCCCGTCTCCGCTTCGAGCACGCTGAAGCCCTCGCCTTCGAGCAGGCTCCGCACGCCGAAACGGATCGAAGGCTGGTCGTCAATGATGAGGATTTTATTTTTACTTTGCATCCGTAGTCAGAGGATTTTATTTTTACTTTGCATCCGTTAGTCAGCGACGTCAGTGGCGTTGCAGGTTGCTTTCGAGCGGCAGGTTGATCCGGAACTGCGTGCCCTTGCCGAGTTCGGAGAGCGCGGTGATCTGGCCGCCGTGGTCGTGGACGGCCTTGCGCACGATGGCGAGTCCGAGTCCCGTGCCGGTGGTGCGCGTCGTGTAGAACGGCTCGAAGATACGCGCGAGATCGGCCGGGGCAATGCCGCTGCCGGTGTCGCTCAGTTCGATGCGGACGCCCGCCGCACGTCCAACGACTGCCCGCTCGCCGTTGTTCGCGTCGCCGCCGCCGTCGGTCGAGACGCGGACGGCCACGTGGCCGCCCGGCGCGGTGTGCTGCAAGGCGTTATCGAGCAGGTTGGCGAAGACGCCGTGCATCTTGCGATAGTCGAGATGGACGCCGGGCAGGTTCGCGGGGCAGTCGAGTTCGAGCGCGACGCCCTTGTCGGCAAACTGCGCGCGCCGCTCGCGGATCGCTTCGGCGATGACGCTCTCGACGCCCGCCGGGTGATTCTCGATGCGATTCGGGCGACTGTGTTCGAGCAGTTGCTCCATCAGGTGGTTGAGATGGTCGGCCTCCTTCAACACCACTTCGACGAACGGGCGCGCTGCCTCTTTGTCTTCGAGCCTGCGCGCCATCGCGCTCAAGGTCGTCGTGATGCCGCACAGAGGATTCCGCACTTCATGCGCGACGCCCGCGACGAGTTCGCCGACGACGGCGAGTTGCTCCGAGATTTTCAACTGCTCCGAGAGACGCTTCTGCTCCGCGACGTTGCGCACGATGCCGAGATGATAGACCTCGCCGCTCGCCTTGTCCGTCACCACGCGCGCGCTCAGACGTGCGGGCAGCGGCTCGCCCGACTTGCGACGCAGTTCGCATTCCATGTCGAGCACCTGACCGCGCGTGGCGAGTTCCGCAAGGAGTCGCGCGCCCGTCGCGGCGTCGGCGAACACGTCGGCGACGAGGTTCGCATCCGTCAACTCGTCGGCGTTCGCGTAGCCGAGCATCGCCCAGAGCGCGGGGTTGAGCGTGACGAAGCGGCCGTCGGGCGTGGCACGGTAGAGGCCGTCGAGCGCGCTCTCGAAAATCTGGCGGTGTCGTTCTTCGGAGTCGCGCAGCCGCTCGAAGAGTTGCGCGTTGGCGAGCAGGTGCGCCGCCTGCGCCGCGAAGATCGTGACGAGCCGCTTGTCGTCTTCGACAAAGCCGCCATCCTTGTTCATCACTTCGAGGACGCCGAGCGTGCGGTCGCCGACTTGCAGCGGCACGGCGAGCATCGAGCGCGCGCCGATCAGTTGCGCGGCCGTGCGGCTGATGAGCGCGTCGGCGGCGATGTCGTTCGTCAGGTACGGCTCGCCCGTGGCGAAGACCCACCCGGCGATGCTTCGCTCGTCGCGGTTGTTGAGGTTCGAGCGCAGCGAGCGCACGTGCTCGTCGCTGACGCCGTGCGCGGGCAGTTGCGCGTAGATGATGTGCTCGCGCTCGTCGTGCAGGAGGATGACGCACATGTCCGCTTCGAGCAGGCGCGCGATCTTGCCGGTCAGGAGTTCGCAGATGCGCGAGACTTCCGTGCCCGTGCCCATCATCAAAGAGATGTGATAGAGGCCGTTCAAGCGCGCGATGTCGCGGCGCAACTGCCGCGCGGCGTCGTTCAAACCGGCGGCCAGTTGCCCCACCTCGTCGCGGCCTTGCGCCTCGACCGACTCGAACGCCCCACCGCCGCCGACGAAGCTGCGCGTCGCGCGCTCCATCCGCCGCAGCGGTCTGATGACGAAGCGGTACACGCACGCGCCGGTCACTCCGGCCGCGACGGCGAGCGACGCGAAAGCGACGAGCGAGACCGTCTGAATGACGCGAAGCTGCGACGCGTCGTTCGCTGCCGACGCGGCCGCCCACAGGTAAGCCGCGACGATGAGGGTTAAGGCGACGAGCCACGCGGGCAGGAGTTTGACGAGCAGGCTGTGGCGCGCCGTGAGCAGGCGCGAGAGGAGCGCGCCGCGCAAGTCTGTGCGGGTCGGGTTGCGGCTTTCCAGTTCGCGGATCGCGCGGATGGCCTCGTCGCGCGTCGTGAAAATGTTCGACTCCAAATCCACGGCCGCGCCGAGGTAGCGCAGCACGGAGCGCGTCAGACCGCTCGAAGAGTAGCGCACGGTCGAGACGGAATAACGGTCTTGCAGTTCCTTGATCCGCTCGCCGTAGTAGTCAACGATGTGCGGCGCGATCTCCGTCCCCTCGTAGTTGACGACCGAGTAGACGCGCCCGCCGTTAGCAGTGACGGCCTCGCGGACGAGTTGCGCCATCTCGTCAACCTGCGCGCGGCTCTCGATGCGAAAGTCTGCGAAGTTGATGAACAGGATGTTCTGTTCGCGGTCGAGGAAGAAGCGTTCTTTCATTGGTGTCGGCGTGTGGGAAACGATGAAGGAAAAGCTGTTCTTTGTCAGTTGTCGGTAGTCCGTTGTCCGTGGTCAGTTGTTCAATCTCGTCTTTAGTAGCTTATGTGATAATCACCTGCAACTGACAACGGACAACGGACTACTGACTGTTCCCCGTTCACCCTCTCCCCTCTCTCGTGTTAAATATGACTCGCTTTGCGCTCAGGTTTAATGAAGGGACGACTTGTGACATGAACTTCAAGGTCGGCGACACGGCCGCCATCACGAAGACGATCACGGACGCGGACATACACACTTTCGCCGAACTCATCGGCGACCACAACAGCGTGCATCTGGACGACGAGTTCGCCGCGCGCACCCGCTTCGGACGCCGCATCGCGCACGGCATGCTCGGCGCGTCGCTCATCTCGGCCGCCCTCGGCGAAAAGCTGCCCGGTCGCGGCACGGTCTATCTCAGCCAGACGTTCAAATTTCTCGCGCCCGTCTATCCCGGCGATCAGATCACGGCGCGCGTGACGGTCTTGAAAGTCAGGGAAGACAAAAACATCTTAACGCTTGAGACCGTCTGCGAGAAGGAGTCGGGCGAGCAGGTCATCACGGGCGAGGCCGTCGTCCTGCTCGACGAACCACGGCCGTAAAGGTGTCCGCACCACGGGCGCAGAGATCGTCCGCTCCTCACGAGTAGAGCGACTCCAAAACTTCCGCGTATCGTTTCGTCACGACGGCGCGCTTGACCTTCTGCGTCGGCGTCACCTCGTCTGCTTCGACGCTGAAATCGTGTTCGAGCACGGCGAACTTTTTGACGGCCTCGGTCGTCGAGAGTCTCGCGTTCGCGCGGGCGACGATTGACTCGATCAACTCCCTGACGAGCGGGTGACGCGTGAGCGCCGCCGCGTCCTGCGCTTCGACGCCGTGTACGCGGGCGTAAGTTTCGAGTTCGGCGGCGTTGAGCGTGAGGAGCGCGACGAGATAGCTGCGGTTGTCGCCGTAGACGAAGGCGTGGCTGATGAGATGGTGCTCCTTGAGTAAATTTTCGACGAGGGCGGGCGCGACGTTCTTCCCCGTCGAGGTGACGATGATCTCCTTCTTGCGCCCGGTGATGTGCAGGAAGCCGCCGTCGTCGAGCCTTCCCAGGTCGCCCGTCAAAAGCCAGCCGTCGCGAAACATCGCGGCCGTTCCTTCCGCGTCCTTGTAGTAGCCGGAGAACATCATCCGGCTGCGCACGAGAATCTCGCCGTCCAAGGCGATCCGCACTTCGCATCCCGGCATCGGCGGCCCGACCGTGCCGATGCGGTAATCGCCGGGGCGGTTGAAGGCGACGCACACGTTCTCGGTCAGCCCGTAGGCTTGCAGGATGGGCAAGTTGAACGCGTCGAAAAATTCCGCCACCTCGCCGACGAGCGGCGCGCCGCCCGAAGTCGCCAAACGCAGACGGCCGCCGAAGTAGCCGTTGACTTTTCGCACGAACGGCGACGCCTTTTCCTCGTACTCGTCAAGCAAACTCTGCGGCACGTCCGCCCTCGCCTGTCGCAAGCGGCTGATCTCCCTGCCGAGTCGGAGCGCGCCGTTGAATTGCTCGCGCTCCTGCGGCGCGGCCGCGTCCATGTCTGCGACGATGCGCGCGTAGACCTTCTCGAAGAAGCGCGGGAGACTCGGAAAGACCGTCGGCCGCACCTCCGCGATGTACTCCCACAAACGCCGCGCGTCGTCCACAAAGTAAGCGGACGCGCCCGCGTACAGCCGGTTGTAAAGGCCGGAGATGCGTTCGGCGACGTGGCAATAGGGGAGGTAGGAAAACATCACGTCCGCGTCGTCGAGCGGGATCACGCCGCGCAGAGATTCGACGCTGTTCAAGACATAGGCGTGGCTGAGACACGCGCCCTTCGGCCTGCCCGTCGTGCCCGACGTGTAGACCATGATGACCGTCTCGTCCGCCGCCGCTGCGAGCGCGCGCGCTTCCAACTCGCCGCTCGACTCCGCGCGTCGCTCGCGCCCGGCGCGCAAAAATTCACGGTAGCCGACGACGCCCGCGTGCGCCGAGGCCGCTGCTTCGTCGAGCGAGATGATGGTCGTCAGTTTCGGCAACGCGTCGCGGACGCTGAGAATCTTTTCGAGTTGCGCGTGAGTGTCAACGAGGACGACCGCGGCGTCCGAGTGGTTGATGATGTAAGCGCACTGTTCGGCGGAACTCGTCGGGTAGAGGCCGCAACTGACGCCGCCCGCGATGATGATGCCGAGGTCTGCCACCACCCATTCCGGCACGTTCCCCATCAGCACGCACACGCTCGCCCCGCGCACGTGGCCGCACGCTTGAAGCGCGTAAGCGAACTCGTGCGCCTCCCGCTCGAAACGCTCCCACGCGATGCCCGCCCAACGCTCCCCCTCGCGGACGTAGAACACGTCCCGCCCGCGATACTGCTCGACCCGCTCGCGCAGCAGCGTGTAAATGTTCGGATACTTCATAGAATTGCGGATTGCGGATTGCGGATTGCGGATTGGAAAACAAGTTAATGCTTCCAATCCGCAATCCGCAATCCGCAATCTAAAATCGGAAGGCCGCGCAGGCCATGTTGAGGCCGCCGCCTGAGGCGCACATCACGACGATCTGGCCGCGTTCGAGTTTCCCCTCGCGCACCGCGTCGTCCAAGACCATCGGGATGCAGGCCGAACCCGTGTAGCCCCACTTGCCCATCACCGTGTGCGTGCGCGACATCGGCAACCGCATCGCCTCCATCACGATCTTGATCGTGCTCAGGTTGACCTGTGTGAACAGAAAGAGCGACACGTCGTCGGTCGTCAACTTGCACTTGTCGAGCACCTCGCCGACGATGCGTTGCCAGCCTTCGATGTTCACCTCCGGCGGGTACTTCTTGGCGAACCTCACCTTCGTGTAGAAATTCTCCGCCAGCACGCGCTCGTCAATCGGCATGTGCGTGCCGCCCGCGTAGACGCCCATGTGATCGTGATAACGCCCGTCGGCGACGAGTTTTGCGCCGAGGAATCCGGGCGACTCTTCGGACGCTTGCACGACGACCGCGCCCGCGCCGTCGGCGAAGATGGTCGAGGTCTTCTTCTCCGTCCAGTCAACGTACTTGCTCATCGCATAAGCCCCGACGACGAGCACGTTGCGATAGGCTTCGTCGGCAATGACGTACTTCGTCGCCGTGTCGAGCGCGGTGACGAAACCGGCGCACGCGCAGTTGACGTCGAACGTGCCCGCGTTACGCGCGCCGAGACGATCCTGCACGACGACGGAGGTCGCGGGCGAAAGATACTCCGGCGTGTCGGTGGCGAGGATGATGAGGTCTAAGTCTTCGGGCGCGAGGTTGGACGAGCGAAGCGCAAGGCGTGCGGCCTCGGTCGCCAGATCGGCCGTGCTCTCGTCGTCGGCGCAGACGTGGCGCTCGTTGATGCCGACGATGTTGGAGACGAAGTCGTTGATGTTTTCGCCGAGCATGCGGCTCAGGTCATCGTTGGTCAGCACTCGCGCGGGCACGTATGCCCCCGTGCCTTTGATTTTGGCGTAACGCATGTTGGTCGTGTGTTGGTTGTAACGGGCGAGACTCTGGTTTCAGTTGGACGAACGTTGTTCGAGAAAAGCGACGACGGCGGCGTTGAACTGTGCCGCCGCCTCGATGAAAAACATGTGGCTGCCCGGTATCACCAACAGTTGCGCGCCCGGTATGGCGTCGGCGAGGCGGGCGGAGTTTTCCGCGGGCACAACCCTATCGGCATCCCCTGTGATGACGAGCGTGCGCGCCGCTATCTCAGAGACGCGCGCGGCGGCGTCGAACGTCTGACCGGCGCGCGCCTGTTGCATGTAGACTTCGTCGGGCACGACGTTCGACAGGCGCATCTCCAACACGCGCTCGACCTCCGCACCCTGCTCCGCGACGTAAGACGGCGCGAACGAGAGCAACAAATTTTGCCGGATGCGTTCCGCTGCCGCCAGCGCGAAGTTCGACGCGTAGGCGGCGAGCACGGCGGCGTCCGGCGGGACGTGGCGTTCCCCGCCCGCGCTCGTGCAACACAGCACGAGGCTCTCCGTCCGCTGCGGAAACTGCAACGCGAACTCCTGCGCGACGAAGCCGCCGAGCGACGCGCCGAGGACGTGCGCGTGTTCGATGCCGAGCGCGTCGAGCAATTTTGCGACTGTGGCGGCGAGCGCATGCGTCGAGAATGCTACGTCAGATTTGTCGGAACGACCAACGCCGGGCGGGTCGAAGACGATGGTGCGAAAGTGTGCGGCGAAGGCGGGCGTCTGCTTGAACCAGAGCCACAGCCCCGTGCCCAGCCCCGGAATCAAGACGAGCGGCGCGCCCTCGCCGTGGACTTCGTAATAGATACTCGCGCCGTCAATGGAAAGTTTAGGCATCGCCCCGCTTCACCCGCCTCGCTTCGTCAATTCGTTTTTGCCGCCGCACATAGTACCCGCAAAAACGCGCCGCCGCCAAAAAGAGAGGCGGCCGACGTCGGCCGCCTTGCGTGGTTAAATTTGCCGGGAGCGAAAGGGCAGACTTCGGCGTCGCCGTCATCCGTCTTACGCGCGCCGTCGGACGGAGGGAGGCTGAGCAGTTTGCGTAGTCTGAGTCGCGCCTTGTGCAAGCAGCGAATTGCAATCGGCTGATACTCGCTAACACTCGCTGACACTCGCTGACACTCTATAGCGCCCCTCTGCGTCTTCGCTTACTTCTGGCTGACCGCCCCGGCGCGAGGCCAGTCTGTGTCACTCACCCGCTTGAGATTCATCTCGAAGAAGCGCACTGGCTCTTTGCCCGACACGATCCGGTCGCCCACTTCGCGCCACGCGCCGTCCTTGATGACCGCCGTGTAGCGGATCGTCATCGCCCCCGCCGGTATCTCCCAGACGTAGCCGTCGGCCGTCGGCGTCAGCGCGAAGTCGCCGACCTGCCCCTGCGCGTAGGAGTGCAAGGTGTAGGCGCGCGTCGCCGGGTTGTAAGAGATCGTGCCGAAGGCGTTGAACGTGACCTTGCCGTCAGGCTCGTACCCGCGCCCTTCGATGACCTTCACCGAGCCGTCGAGGAACGGCCCGATGCGCTCGGTCTGCGTGATGTTATGACGCTCGCCCGAAGGCAGGACAGTCCACGCCGCGCCCCGCCACACGCCGTCCATGATGGCGAGCCGTTGCATAGCCTCGCGCTGCGCCGCGACGAGCGCCGCCGGGTCTGGTCGCCCCTGTTGCCCGAAAGCGTTGAACGCCGCGCCCAAAGTGATCCAGACGAACGCCCACGCCGCGATTCGATGTTTGATCATCTCTTCTTCTCCTCCTCACATATCACGCCCGACACAATTCCCGACCGACTGCCCGACCGACTGCCGCGCGGGCAGCATACGGGCGACGCCCACGCCGCGCTACTTGTTGTCGCGCGGGTAACGCTGCAACATGCCCTCTTCGCTCATCAACTTTTCGATGGCCGGGATGTCCATCGGCAGCCAGTTCGTCAGGATGTCCGCGCCCTTGTCCGTGATCACAATCACGTCTTCAAGGCGGATGTAAATTTTCTCTTCGGGGACGCGCAGAGCGGGTTCGATGGTGAATACCATCCCGGCGCGCAGAGGGTCGCCGTATGCCCCGACGTCGTGCGTTGCCATCCCGACCCAGTGGCCGAGCGCCCCGCGCGGGTTCGCCGCCGAACGCCCGTAGCTCTCCACGAAGTCGCGCGCGGCGCGCTCGTAAATAGGTTTGGAGAAACGCGCGCGGGCGAGCGCGGCTTCCATGTCTTTGTGCGCCTCCTGTTTGATCACGGCCGCCGTGACGCCCGGCCGGATGTGCTTCAGGATGGCTTGATAACATTCCAGATAGAAGCCGTAGAGTTCGCGTTGCCACCCGTTGAACTTCCCGTTCACCGGCCACATGCGCGTCACGTCGCTCATGTAGTAGCCGACGTCGGGCGCGTAGTCCATCAACAGGAAGTCGCCGTCGAGCATGCGTCGCTTGCCCGAACTGTAGTGCGGAAACGACGCGTTCGAGCCGCTCGCGATGAGCGAGTAATAGGCGTCGCCCTGCGCGCCGTTGCGGTAATAGACGTACTTGGCGACCGCATCCAACTCGTACTCCGTGATGCCCGGAACGGTCGAGCGCATCGCCTCCATCAAGGCCAGCGACGACAGGCGCGTCGCCTTACCGATCAGAGCGATCTCGCGCGGACTCTTGATCAGACGCAGCTTATCCAACACGGGCGACAGGTCTTGAATTTCAAACTGCGGGAAGCGCGCGCGCAACGTCCCGGCAAACCGACCCTCGCGCGAAGGGCTGCCGTCCCACGGGTCTGAGGCGAGGTCGGCGACGGCGCGGATGGCTCCGTCGCGGCTCGTCGCCATACCTTCCGCCGGGCTAAACGGCGTCAGGAGCGTGCGCGTCTGCCCGAAGAACGTGCGGCGCGACAGATGCTCCGCCAGCAGTTCAGAGCCGTACACGGCCTCCACGCCCGACAGTTGTTTGATCAACTCGGCGTCTTCGGCCGACAGCAATTTGCCCTCGACGCGTTCGCGCCCCTCGTTGCGGTGCGGCAAGTAGAGCGTCGCCGTGCGCTGCGCCCCGTCCAGCAACAAGTAAGCGTGCGGCGATTCGATCCCGCACAGGTAATAGAACTCGTTCGACTGCCGGAAGCGCGAGAACCCCACGGGACTCGACGCGCCCTGCACGACGGCGATCTTCCCGCTCCCCATCTCGTCGTAAACTTTCGCGCGTCGCGCCGTAAACTCTTCCGGCGGAAAGTCGGTGGTGAAGAAAGGAATGCCTTCCTGTGCAAACGCCCCGGCGGGCAGCAACAACAGCAACACAAACGCCGCAACTCTCAACGCTCTATTCAACATCAAGGGGAACTCCTTCGCAGGAAAATTTTAATTACGCGCAGCCGGACGGAAACTTTGATAAGTTAAAACTACGTAAAAGTCCATGATCGAAGCGCGCCGTTGAGCGCCGCTTCACCCCGGCCGCTTGAGTCTGTTCGCTTCGCCCTGAGCGCTTGAAACTATCCGTCGTACGCGTTCGCCACTTGAAACACACGCGGGCGGTCGTCTCCGTGTTTGGAGACGGCCGCCCGTTGATTTCGAGTTTGCCGGTTTACTTGAGCGCCTGTTCGATGGCCTGCGTGACTTTCGCGTCCTCCGGCTTGTCGCCGGAATCGAAGCGCGCGAGGATGCGGCCGTCGCGGCCGACGAGAAACTTGTTGAAGTTCCATTTGATCTCGCCCGCGAAGTCGAGGTTTGATTCCTTCTCCGTGAGGTACTTGTAGAGCGGGTGCTTGTCGTCGCCCTTGACGGAGATTTTCGAGAAGACGGGGAACGTCACGCCGTAGTTGAGGCGGCAGAACTCCTGTATCTCCTCGTCCGTCCCCGGCTCTTGCGCGCCGAAGTTGTTGGCCGGGAGGCCGAGGATGGTGAAGCCCCGATCTTTGTATTGCTTGTAAATCTTTTCCAGCCCCTCGTACTGCGGCGTGTAGCCGCACTTGCTCGCCACGTTGACGAGCATCACGACCTGCCCGCGAAACTCTTCGAGTTTCACGTCCTTGCCCTTCGAATTTTTCAGCGTGAAGTCGTACACCGATTTTGCCGTTACCTTTCCGGCGCTGCCGCTGCTGCCGCTTGCGCCCGCGTCCGCGCTCTTCGCCTTGACGAAGAGCAGAGCCATCGTTGATGCGGCGATCACAATCGCCACGCCGATTACGAGTTTCTTCATTGCCTTTACCTTACCCTGTCCCGCGCCCGCTTGACGAGCGCGCGTCGGTCAAGTCGCCGAATTCATCTCCACCCAGTTGACCCTCACGCCCGCCGCGGCGAGCGCGTCGTCAAGGCGTTGATCCTGACAGACGCGGATCAGCCGCGACGGCTGCGCGCGCACGCGGAAGCCCTCTTCGCGCAGGTGCAGTTCGAGGAAGACTTCGCAGTCGCCGGGGCTGCCGCGAAGCGCCTGCGAGATGGCCTCGCACTTTTCGCCGATGTCCACGCCCGCCGGAAGTTCGATGACGAGCGAGCGGATGACGTTGCGGTTCGCCGCCGCTCCGTTCGCGGCGACGCCCGCGCTGCCGTTGCGGTTGAGCCAGGGGTTGTGCGCCGGGATGCGCGCCTTTTCCAACAGGTAGATTTCGTCACAGACCACGGTCGAAGCGCTGTCGCTGTCGTCGAGACGGCCAGTTACAAGGAGCAGCGCGTCGTTGGCCGCATCCTTCCCCTTGCTCTTGAACGCCTCCGGCCAGAGCACGCACTTGATAGTCGCGCCCGACAAATCTTCCAGACGGAAGTAAGCGTACTTGTCGCCCTTCTTCGTGTTCCGCACCGTGAAGTCGGAGACGACGCCCGCGAGCCGGACGCGCGCCTCCGGCCCGGCCGACGCCAGCCCGGCCACCGTGCCGCACTTGAGTTGTTCGATCTTTTCGAGGAAGTCTTCGAGCGGATGACCGGAGACGTAGAAGCCGATGGCCGCCTTCTCGTTGGCGAGCAGTTCCTTGTGCGACCACGCGGGCGCGTGGTTGAGTTGCGCCTGCGCCGCGGCGTCGTCTTCGGGAGCGAAGCCGAAGGCCGAGCCGAACATGTCGCCCTGCCCGTTGTCGCGCTCGCGCCGCTTGCGCCCGCCGCGTTCCAGAGCGCGCTCCACGGTCGCGTGCAAACTCGCACGCCACTGGCACAAGTCCTCGCCCGCGGGCTTGAACGAGTCGAACCCCCCGGCGCAGACCAGACTTTCGAGCACGCGCTTGCCCGCGCCCTTCTCGCCGACGCGTTCGGCGAAGTCGTAGAGCGACGTGTAACGCCCGCCCTCCGCGCGCGCATGAAGTATGGGCGCGACGGCCGACTGCCCGATCCCTTTGATCGCCGCCAGCCCGAAGCGGATCGCGCCCTCGACCGGCGTGAAGCCCGACCCGGACTCGTTGACATCAGGCGGCAACAGTTTGATGCCCTGCAAGCGCAGCTCCGAGCCGTACTTGAAAATCTTCGTCGCGTCGTCGGCCGTGTAGGTCATTACGGCGGCGTAGAAGTGTTCGGGGTACTGCGCCTTGAGATAAGCCGTCTGGTAAGCGACGTGCGCGTAGGCGACCGAGTGCGAGCGGTTGAAACCGTAGTCGGCAAACTGCGCCATCAGACGAAAAATTTCCTTCGCCTTCTTCTTCTGAATTTTATTCTTGACGCACCCGTCCATGAACTTCTGCTCGTGGACGGCCATCTCCTCGCGGTTCTTCTTGCCCATCGCGCGGCGCATCAGGTCGGCCTCGCCGAGAGAGTAGCCGCCGAGCCGCTGCGCGAGCTGCATGATCTGTTCCTGATAGACGAGGATGCCGTAGGTGTTCGACAGAATCTCTTCCATCTCCGGCGTCAGGTATTCGACCGGCTTCTTGCCGTGGTAGCGGTCAATGTAATCGTCAACCATGCCGCCGTCGAGCGGGCCGGGGCGGTAGAGCGCGTTCAGGGCGGAGAGGTCTTCGATGGACTTCGGCTTGAGCTTCCGGCAAATCTCCTGCATGCCCGTGGACTCGAACTGGAAGACCGCCTCGGTGCGCCCCTGCCCGAACAACTTGTAAGTCTTCTCGTCGTCGAGCGGAATCTCCGCCCAGACGATGTCGCGGTCGTGCATCTCTTTGATCGTCTTGCAGCACTGGTTGATGATCGAGAGGGTGGTCAGGCCGAGAAAGTCCATCTTGAGCATGCCCGTCTTTTCCAGATCGGACATCTCGAACTGCGTCGTGAACTCGTGCTTGTTGTTGACGGCGACGGGGATCAACTCTTCGAGCGGCTGCGGCGAGATGACAACGCCCGCCGCGTGTACCGACGAGTGGCGCGCGCAGCCTTCGAGCCTGAGCGCGATCTCGATCACTTTTTTCGTCTGCGGGTCTTTGTCCACCGCCGCCTTGAGTTCGGGCACGAGTTCGAGCGCTTGCCCGATGGAGACGTTGCGCCCGCGCACGGGCGGCGGGATCAGTTTCGCGATCTTCTCCACGTCGCCGTAGGGCATGTCGAGCGCGCGCCCCACATCCTTGATCGCGGCCTTCGAGGCCATCGTCCCGAACGTGATGATCTGGCAGACCGACTCGCGCCCGTAGAGTTGCGTCACGTGGTTGATGACTTCGGCGCGGCCGTGGACGCAGAAGTCAATATCAATATCCGGCATCGAGACGCGTTCGGGGTTGAGGAAACGCTCGAACAGCAGATCGTACTGGATGGGGTCAACGTCCGTGATCTCAAGACAGTAGGCGATGAGCGAACCGGCGGCCGAGCCGCGACCGGGGCCGACCGGAATTTTCCTGTCCTTCGCAAACTTGATGAAGTCCCACACGATGAGGAAGTAGCTGGGGAAACCCATCCGCTTGATCATCGCGATCTCGCTTGAGACGCGCTCTTGATACGTGTGGAGATCGTGCTTCAAACAATTCTTCGAGCGCATCGGCTCCCACACAGTCTCGCGCCGCCGCTCGTAGCCTTCGCGCACGACCTTCTCGAAGTATTCGTCAATCGAGATGTCGCCCTCGGCGGCGGGGATCGGGAAGATGGGGAGTTGATTTTCGCCGAGCGGGAGTTTGAGGTCGCACATCTCTGCGACTTCCATCGTGCGCGCCACGGCGTCGGGGATGTAGTGGAAAATCTGCGACATCTCTTCGGGCGAGCGGACGTACCACTCAGGCCCGCCGAAGCGCATGCGGTTCTCGTCCTTGACGGTCTTGCCCGTGCCGATGCAGAGCATCACGTCGTGCGCCTCGTAGTCTTCGCGGAAGAGGTAGTGCGCGTCGTTAGTGGCGACGAGCGGGATCGAGGTGCGCTTCGAGAGTTCGAGCAGGTCTTTGTTGATCCTGATCTGGTCTTCGAGTTGGTGATCCTGAATTTCGAGGAAGTAGTTGCCCTTCCCCAGAATGTCCTCAAACTCCGTGGCCGCGCGCGCCGCCTCGTCAAACTTGCCGTTCTTCAAGTGCGCCTGCGGCACGCCCGACAGGCAGCCGGAGAGACCGATGATGCCGCCGCCAAACTTGGCGAGCAGTTCGCGGTCAATGCGCGGCTTGCGGTAGAAGCCTTCCTTGAACGCCTTCGAGGTCAGGCGGACGAGGTTGTGATAGCCCTCTCGATTTTTCGCGAGCAGGATCATGTGGTTGTAGGGCTTCTCGCCGCGCTTGGTCTCCGGTTTGTCGAAGCGACTGCCGGGAGCCATGTAAATCTCGCAGCCGATGAGCGGCTTCACGTCGTGCGCCTTCATCTCCTTGTAGAAGGAGACCGCGCCGTACATGTTGCCGTGGTCGGTCATGGCGCAAGCCTTCATGCCGAGTTCGCGGACGCGCTCGGCGAGCGGCTTGATCTGGATCGCGCCGTCGAGTAGAGAATAATCGGTGTGTAGATGAAGGTGTGCGAAGTCTTGGTTGGGCATAATTTCGGACAGTCTGTAAATCGGATGCCGCCCCCTCGAAAGCGGCCGGGGCGGCCGGTGAAGTTTTAGGCGATCTGCGGCGGGCTGTCAATTCATCCCCCGCGACCGACACCACGGGAGGCGAAAAGGCGGCGAGAAACGGAAACGAATTGACCTTGAACTGCGGGCTGAAGGGATGGAAAGGCGCGGGGCGGTGTGCGTCGCTAACGTTTGAGGTGATAGGGGACGCTCGTGACGATGACGCCTTTTTTGAAGAGCAGCGAGCCTTTCAACAGCAGCGAGCTTTGGTTGTGCAGAAGTTGCTGCCACCAGCGCGCGGGCACGAATTCCGGCAGCACGACCGTCACGAAGTTGTCGTCGCCCTTGCGCCGTAGGCGGTCTATGTAACGCAGCAGCGGGCGCGTCAGTTCGCGGTAGGGCGAAGGGAGCACCACCAACTCGACGCCCGAACCCCACTGCTCCCACTTCCGGCGCAGCCTGGCCGTCGCCTCCTCGTCAAAGTCCACGTACACGGCACGGACGCCGCCCGGCGCGATTGAGGTCGCGTATTGCAGCGCGTTGATAACGCCCCGGTGGATGCCGCAGACCGGGACGAGGACGGTGTTTCTGATTTCGTGGAGTTGCCCCAACCCTTCCGTCGAAAGCTGCTGCGCCACCCCGGCGTAGTGGACATGAATCGAGCGGAACATCAGCACGAGCAGCGGAATGATGACGACCACGATCCACGCGCCGTGGATGAACTTCGTCACGACGAAGACGCACAGCACGACGAACGTGGCGAACGCGCCAATGCCGTTAATGACGATAGACTTCTTCCAGTTCGAGGGAGATGTCACCTCGTCGGTGACGAAGTAAGACCTGTGAATCTCACCTTCTTCCGCCTCCGGCGCGCCGACGGTCTTCGTCTGCTTCGCGCGCACCTCGTCGCGCTCTTTGAGCCAGTGGCGCACCATGCCGGTTTGCGAGAGAGTGAAGGAAAGGAAGACGCCGACGGCATAGAGCGGGATCAGGCGCGAGGTGTCGCCGCCGAAGGCCGCGACGAGGAGGCTGGAAAAGACGGCGAGGATGGCGATGCCATTCGAGAAGACCAGCTTGTCGCCGCGGTTGGCGAACTGGCGCGGCAGAAATCCGTCGCGTGCGAGGAGGCTCGCGAGGCGCGGGAAGTCCGCGAATGAAGTGTTGGCCGCAAGCACGAGAATGAGCGCCGTCGTGATCTGCACCACGTAGTAAAACCACGCGAACGCGCCGGTAAAGATGATGCGCCCGAACTGCGAGATGACGGTCTCGCTCGCGTGCGGATGCACGCCGTAGAGGTACGCCATCACACTCGTGCCGAGAAACATCGTCGTCAGGAGCACGGCCATCACGACGAGCGTCGCGGAAGCGTTGCGCGCTTCGGGCTGCTTGAAGGCGGGGACGCCGTTGGAGATGGCCTCGATGCCCGTGAGCGCGGCGCAGCCGTTCGAGAACGCGCCGAGCAGGAGAAACATGGTGACGGGTTGAAACTTGTACCCTTCGGCAATTTTCAGTTCCTCGCCGCCCGGAACAGTCGCCGCGCCGCCGTACAGAAAATAGTGGAAGATGCCGTAGCCGATCATGAACAGGAAACAGACGAGGAAGGCGTAGGTCGGCGCGGCAAAGAGCGCGCCCGATTCGCGCACGCCGCGCAGGTTGGCGACGGCGATGAAGGCGATACAGGCAAGGCACAGTGCGACCTTGTGGCTGTCGAGCCACGCGAAACGCGTCCCCTGCACCATCGAGGTGATGGCCGCCACGCCCGCCGCAATCGAGACCGAGACGGTGAGCACGTAGTCAACCAAGAGCGCCGCGCCCGCGACGAGTCCCGGCGTCGTGCCGAGGTTCTCTTTCGCCACGATGTACGCGCCGCCGCCGGACGGGTATGCGTGGATGGTCTGCCGGTAACTGATTGCGACGATGACGAGCAGCACGGCGATGCCGACGGAGATCGGCACGACGTAGTGAAAGGCGGCCGCCTGACCGAAGGCCACGGCCGCCGCGAGCACGAGCAAAATTTCTTCCGTCGCGTAGGCCGTCGAAGAGAGCGCGTCCGACGAAAAGACCGCGAGCGCCGTCTTCTTTGAGAGTCGTTCGTGGGCGGCCTGCTCAGTCTTGAGCGGGTTGCCGACGAGCAGGCGTTTGAGTGTTGTGACCATGACCCAGTTGATCTCCGCGGCCGGTTGCATTCAATGCCGACCCTTCACGGAAAGCCGACACCTTCACGGGCGGGAGAGATCAGTTGTTGTGTGGGTGTCCCGGCCGAAGACGTAGGCGGCGTTTGAGATCGGCGGGCGGAGCGTTGGCCGGGAGTGGGAGGGTGGGAGTTTCTTTCTCTAAGAGATCAAGACAGTGGACGCCGAGCGCAAGCAATGGCAGCGGCAGCGCGAAGAAGACGATCTCGAATGTGTGCAGGGCTGAAATCGAACCACCCGCCACGAGGAATCGAACTATCGCCCACAACAGCAGTCCTAAGAG
>JAUZFQ010000145.1 GCA_030838445.1 Pyrinomonadaceae bacterium
TCGATCCGAAACAGACGACTCCCGCGCGGCTTTTAAGCAACACGGACGGGGCGAGGCGAAAAGCCGGAGCGGAGGTTTCGCCTTGATCTCGCTCGACGAAAAAGTCAGAGCCGACGCCGCGACGGCGGCGGCGAGGGCGGCCGTGGAGGCGGATGAAAAAGAGGTCGCAAAGGGTGGCGGCGGCAAAAGTAGTCGCCGCCGCGTCGTCGGGCTGCAACTCGTGGCTTTCGCGCTCGGCCTCGCGCTGCTCGTCTACGTCGTCAAACGCGTCGGCGTGCAGTCCATCTTCGACACGCTCGCGCGCATCGGCCTCGGCTTCTTCGTCCTGCTCGCCATCAGCGGCACGCGCCATTTCTTCCGCGCCGTCCCCATGTATCTGGCCGTCCCGCCCGCCCACCGCCGTTTCAATCTCTGGCAGGCTTTCACCACGCGCCTGAGCGGCGAGGCGATCACTTTCCTCACCTTCACCGGGCCGATTCTCGGCGAGGCGACGAAGGCCGCGCTCCTGCGCAAGCGCGTCCCACTCGCCGCGAGCGTGCAGGCGCTCGTCGTGGACAACCTGCTCTACAACCTCTCGGTCGCACTCTTCATCCTGAGCGGCGCGTGCGTCATGCTCGCCTCCTACAATCTGCCCGACGCCGCACACTACACGCTGATGATCATCGCGATGTGCGCGATGCTGACCTTGTTGGCCTTCGGACTCGCCGCCTCGCGCCGCGTGATGCCGCTGACGTGGTTCATCGAACGACTCGCCGCGCGCGGGTTCGAGCCGCGCGCGCTCGCGCGACGCCGCGCGCACATCATCGAACTCGAATCCAACGTCTACGATTATTACCGGCATCATCGCGGCGCGTTCATCCTCATCGTCGCCTTCGATCTCGCCGCGCATGTTTCGAGCGTCATCGAAGTTTACGTGACGCTCAGGATGCTCGGCTTCCGCCCCGGCTTCGACGCGCCCTACGTTATCGAGTCTCTGACGAAGGTGATCAACTTCGTGTTCGGCTTCGTGCCCGCGACCATCGGCGTCTACGAGGGCGGCACGGAAGTTATCCTGCGCACGCTCGGCTTCGCCGCGGCGACGGGCGTCACGCTCGCGCTCGTGCGTAAGGCCGGAATGATCTTCTGGACGGGCGTCGGGCTGGCGATGCTCGCCACCGGCACGCTCCCGGCGGCCACGCGCCGCCTCATCGAACGCCACCCGCGTTTAGTTAAAGCCATGGACAATCTCGTTCTCTCAAACATCGCACACCGCCCGGCGCGCACACTGGTGAGCGTCGTCGGCATCGCCGTCGGCGTGTTGCTCATCGTGTTCACGGTCGGTCTGGCGCACGGGGTCTTGCGCGAGCGCGGGCGGCGCGAGGCCGGGGTCGGCGCGGAACTCATGCTGCGCGCCTCCGGCACAATCGGCTTGAGCGGGTCGCAGCCGTTCGCCATGCCCGTCGCGCACGCGGGCGAGGTGGCACGCCTCGCGGGCGTGCGCGCCGCCATCCCGCTCGGCCAGACCACCGCCAGCAGCGACAGCGGCTTCGGCGTACGCCTCGTTGACGGCATAGACTTCGACTCCTACTCGCAACTCGCAGGGCTGCGGATGCTCGAAGGTCAACCGCTCCCCAAAAGCGGCGACGCGGCCATCGTAGATTCGATCTGGATCGAACAACGCAAGGCGCACCTCGGCGACACGCTCGAACTCTACGACCGCCCCTTCCGCATCGTCGGCATCTACGAACCGCCCGGCGGCGCGCGCATCAAAATTCCGCTCGCGACGATGCAGGAACAGGTGGGCAGCCTTGAGAGCGCGACGAGCATCCTCGTCGCCGCCGCGAACCCTGCCGAGCAGGACGCGCTGGCCGAGCGCATCCATCAGGCGTTCCCCGAAGATCAGATCATCTTCACGCGCGACTTGCCGGAACTCTACGCGACGGGCGTGCCTGCGCTTAACGTCTTCATCAGCGTCGTCGTCGCCATCGCCGCCGCCATCAGCATGCTCGTCATCCTGCTCGCCATGTACACGACGGTGACGGAGCGCACGCGCCAGATCGGCATCCTCAAATCGCTCGGCATGTCGAACACGATGATCGCTTGGGTGATCGAGCAGGAGGCGTTGCTTGTCAGCGTCCTCGGCGTCTTGCTCGGACTCGCACTAACCTTCGCGGCGCGTTTTGCGCTGATGCGCGTCAGCAGTCTCAGCGTCGAGATCGAGCCGCGCTGGGTTCTGATCTCACTACTCATCGGCGTCGTCGGCGGCAGCATCGGCGCACTCTACCCCGCCCTGCGCGCCGCGCGGCAAGACGCCGTGGACGCCCTCAGCTACGAATAAATTTTATAACTTAACGCAACGGCCGCGACGCCTGACCGGCACGAGGCCGCGCGCGTCACAGGCAACGCTGCGCGCGTGAAAGTTGCCGCCGCGCACGTTTGAGGAGCGGCTGAGCGCGTCAGAGTCGCCGCTGAGCGTGCGCGAGGGGCGGGTGAGCGGGAGTTTGCCGTCGGAGAATCGTAGGAGGGGCGGGTGCTCGTCCCCGCCCCTACGTTAATGCCTGAGAGGTTGCCGGATTTAATGCCTGCCTAGTTGCGCGCGGGCAACTCGCGGACGGCGCGCGCCATGAAGATCTCCACGTCGGCCAGTGTGCGGGGGAGCGCGGCCGTGAGGTTGCGGCGGCCGTCCGTCGTGATCACCACGTCGTCCTCGATGCGGACGCCGATGCCCTTGTACTTCTCGAACGCGGGGCGCACGGCCTCCGCAAACTTTCGCCACTCATCCGTCTTCGGCAAGTTGTCGAGCGCGTCCGGGCGGATGTAGATGCCGGGTTCGATGGTGAAGACCATGCCCGGTTCAAACTTCGTGTTGAGCGCGCCCACGTCGTGGACGTT
>JAUZFQ010000161.1 GCA_030838445.1 Pyrinomonadaceae bacterium
GATGACGTAGGCGCGGCTGTCGCCGACCTGCACGAAGTCCATCGTGTGACCGGCGACGGCGGCGGCGGTGAGCGTCGCGCCCATGCCGCTGCAACGCGGGTCTTCGAGGCTCTTGCGATGGATGGCGTAGTTGGCGTAGCCGGTGGCGTTGCGCAGGCAGTCAACTAACGAGACGGGCGCGCCCTGATCGTCCGTCTTGTGCTCGGAGTCCTCTTCGGTGAGCATCTCGCGCACGCTCTCGACGGCCATGCGGCTCGCCACGTCGCCCGCGAGCGCACCGCCCATCCCGTCCGAGACGATGAGCACCAGCCCCTCTTTGCCCACGTCGAAGCGGCGGATGGCGGCGGGCGGCTCTTTCCGGTCGTCCGACCCGCTCCAATTTTCTCCCGAAGCGAGATCGAGCACGAGGAAATTATCCTCGTTGCCCTGCCGGACGCGGCCTACGTCGGTTTGTGCGTGTAGCTCGACGAACATAAGTTAAGTGACGAGTGACGAGTGATAAGTGACGAGAAAGAGCGACGGATTTTAACTTGTCACCCGTAACTTGTCACTCGTCACTATATTTTCCCAAGTGCCTGATCGAGATCGGCGATGATGTCGTCCACGTCTTCGAGGCCGACGGAGATGCGCACGAGGCCGTCGGTGATGCCGAGGCGCGCGCGTGTTTCGGGAAGCACGGAGGCGTGCGTCATCGTCGCCGGGTGCGAGATCAGCGTCTCTACCGCGCCCAGACTTTCGGCGAGCGTGCAGAGGCGTACGCCTTCGAGCACGGCGCGCGCGTTGTCCAGAGAGCCGACGTCGAAGGAGACCATGCCGCCGAAGCCGCGCTGCTGCCGCTTCGCCAGTTCGTGCTGGCGGTGCGAGAGCGACCCCGGATAGTAGAGCTTCTGCACCTTCGGGTGCTCTTCGAGGAAGGCGGCGACGGCGCGGCCGTTCCGGTCGTGCTGCTCCATGCGGAGCGCGAGCGTCTTCGTGCCGCGCATGATGAGCCATGAGTCGAAGGGCGACAGGATCGCGCCCGCGCTGTTCTGGATGAACTTGATCCACTCGGCGTCCGTCTCGTCGTTCAAGACGACCACGCCGCCCACGCTGTCCGAATGGCCGTTCAAGTATTTCGTCGTCGAGTGCAGGACGATGTCCACGCCGAACTCAAGCGGGCGTTGCAGGTAGGGCGAAAGGAACGTGTTGTCGCAGACGACCCGCGCGCCGCGCGCGTGCGCGACGTCGGCGACCGCTTGCAAGTCCGTCACCATCATCACGGGGTTCGTGGGCGTCTCGACGAAGACCATCCGTGTGTTGTCGCGGATCGCCGCCTCGACGTTCGACGCGTCGGACGTGTCAACGTAGGTGAACTCGATGCCGTAGTTCGAGAGGACGCGCGAGAAGAGGCGGTAAGTGCCGCCGTAAGTGTTGTCGGAGACGATCACGTGGTCGCCCGCTTTGACGAGGCGGAGCGTGGCATCAATGGCGGCCATGCCGGAGGCGAAGGCGTAGCCGAAGCGCGCGCCTTCGAGGGCGGCGATGTTCTGTTCGAGGGCGAGGCGCGTCGGGTTCTGCGTGCGCGCGTACTCGAAGCCCTTGTGCTTGCCGAGTCCTTCCTGCGCGTAAGTCGAAGTCTGGTAGATCGGCACGGAGACCGCGCCCGTCGTCGCGTCAGGCTCTTGCCCCGCGTGAATGGCCGTAGTTTGAAATCCCATAGTTTAGTAAATGGCGAATGTTAAATGGCGAACGGCCGGTGCGTAAAGATTCAAGAGGACTTCTCACGCGCCGCACTTTTCACCCCGAAATCATAGCTGAAAAACTTTGCGCATCGTAGCCCGCAGAAGGTGCGGTGTCAAACCGCTCAAAAGCATGGGGAAAGGGGAAAGGTAAAAGGGGAAGGGAACGCGGAACAAGGCAACGGACGCGACGGCGCACACGTTTTACTCCTTTACCCTTTGCCCCTTCCCCCTTCCCCTCGCTTTTCATTGACACTCGCGGGCGCGACAGGCTATCTTGCAATCCCGTGAACCACACGGACTCGCCAGCCCAGTTTTCCGCCATCGCCGTCATCCCCGCGCGCTTTCATTCGACCCGACTGCCCGGCAAACCGCTGCTCGACATCTGCGGCCGACCGATGATCGTGCGCGTCTGCGAACGCGCGCTCGCGGCCGCGAACGTCTCGCGCGTGCTTGTCGCGACCGACGACGAACGCATCCGCGACGCCGTGCGCGCCGCCGGTTACGAGGCGATGATGACGCGCGCCGACCACTTGAGCGGCAGCGACCGTCTCGCCGAAGCCGCCGCCGCGCTCGACGAGAGTTTCGACATCATCGTCAACGTGCAGGGCGACGAGCCGCAAATCTCACCGCGCGCCATCGAACGCGCCGTCGCGGCCTTGCGCGACGACACGGAAGCCGCGTGCGCGACGACGTGCGAGGCCGTCTTAAGCGCAAGCGACGTGTTGAGTTCCGACGTGGTGAAAGTCGTCTCGGACGAACGCGGGCACGCGCTCTATTTTTCGCGCTCTCCGATCCCGTACCCGCGCGAGGCCGCGCGCAAATTCGGCTCGCTCGCCGCCGCGCTCGAAGTCGAGCCTGAACTGCTCGCCGCCTTTCGCAAGCACACGGGGCTTTATGTGTACCGTCGCGCCTTTTTGTTAGAATACGCGCGCTGGCCTCAGTCCGCGCTCGAACGCGCCGAGTCGCTCGAACAACTGCGCATGCTCGAACACGGCGCGAAAATTCGCGTGGTCGAGACGGAGGAGAAGTCAATCGGCGTGGACACGCCCGAAGACCTCGAACGCGTGCGCGCCATGTTCGCCGCCGACTCGTAACTTTGTGGGTTGGGTGTCTCCGGCCGGTGTAGTTTATGAGCGATTGGATCGGGTTGGCGATCATCGTGTTGATTATTGTGTGTGGGCTGTTTGCCGCGGCGCGGCTCGGCACGCCGCCCGAAAAGATTTCGGAGGAAGAGTTTGAGCGGCGCGTGCGTGAGGGTGCGCGCACGCGCGCTGCGATGTTCGCCTTGCAGCAGTGGTTGAACCCGAAGGCGGCGAAGGCCGTCGAGGTGCAACAGGATTTGAAACACGGTTACTACAACAAGAAGAGGATTCCGGGCGAGGGCGACGACGACCAACCCGGCGGGGATAATTCAAGTTCACCCGACATCAAGGAGAGAGATGCCTAAATATATTTTCGTCACGGGCGGGGTGGTTTCGAGTCTGGGGAAAGGTCTCGCGGCGTCGTCCATCGGGTGCTTGCTCGAAGCGCGTGGCCTGACGGTCACGCTGATGAAACTCGACCCCTACATCAACGTCGATCCCGGCACGATGTCGCCCTTCCAACACGGCGAGGTCTTCGTCACAGACGACGGCGCGGAGACCGATCTCGACCTCGGCCACTACGAACGCTTCACGCACTCGCGCCTGACGCGCGCCAACAACTGGACGACCGGGCGCATCTATCTCTCCGTCATCGAAAAGGAGCGACGCGGCGACTACCTCGGCAAGACCATACAGGTTATCCCGCACATCACGGACGAGATCAAAAAGGCCGTCCGCGCCGTCGCCGAACAGGACGGCGTGGACGTCGTGATCGTCGAGATCGGCGGCACGGTCGGCGACATCGAGAGTTTGCCGTTCCTCGAAGCGATCCGCCAGATGGGCAACGAGGAGGCGAAGGCGGGCGAGCGCGGCGCGATCTTCGTCCACCTCACGCTCGTCCCCTACATCGCCGCCGCGGGCGAACTGAAGACCAAGCCGACGCAACACTCCGTGCGCGAACTGCGCGAGATCGGCATCGCCGCGGACGTGTTGCTCTGCCGCTCCGACCGCAACCTCTCGCGCGACCTGCGCTCGAAGATCGCGCTCTTCTGCAACGTCACGGAGCGCGCCGTGATCACGGCCGAAGACGTGGACACGATCTACGACGTGCCGCTCGCCTTCCACGAACAGGGACTCGACGAGTTGATCGTGGATTCGCTCGGCCTCGGCCAGCGCGCCGCCAACACAGACCTCTCGCACTGGCGCGAACTCGTCGCCACCATCCGCGAACCGGCGGCGGGCGAAGTCACCATCGGCATCGTCGGGAAGTACGTCGAGTTGGAAGATTCTTACAAGTCTCTGCGCGAGGCTCTGACGCACGGCGGCGTCGCCAACAACGTGCGTGTGAACGTGCGCTGGGTCGAGTCGGAGAAGTTGATGGAGGAGAACTTCGAGGAGCGCCTGCGCGACTACGACGCCATCCTCGTGCCCGGTGGCTTCGGGGCGCGCGGCGTGGCCGGGATGATCCGCGCCATCTCCTACGCGCGCAAGAGCCGCACGCCCTTCTTCGGCATCTGCCTCGGCATGCAGACGGCCGTCATCGAGTACGCGCGCTCGATGTGCGGGCTGACGAACGCCGACTCGACCGAGTTCGACCCGGCGACGCCCTACCCGGTCATCTTCAAACTGCGCGACCTCGTGGGCGTCGAAGAGTTGGGCGGGACGATGCGGCTCGGCTCGTGGCAATGCCGTCTCGCGGCCGCGAGCCTCGCGCGCGAAGTTTACGGCGGCGCGCCGGAGATCGGCGAGCGTCACCGTCACCGTTACGAGTTCAACCCGGAGTTTCGCGAGACGTTGGAGCGCGCCGGACTCGTCTTCAGCGGCGAATCGCCCGACGGCCGTTTCGTCGAGATGGTCGAACTCCCGCGCGACACGCACCCGTGGTTTCTTGGCTGCCAGTTCCACCCCGAATACAAGTCGAAGCCGCTCGACGCACACCCCCTCTTCACCTCCTTCGTCCGCGCCGCGCTCGAAAACCGGCTGCGCAACGAAACAAGCGTGGACGAATCACACGACCCCGAACTGAGCGCCGCCGCCACGCACCGCGTCGGCGTCGCAGGCGACGACTGAGGGATTGCGGATTTCAGAATGCGGAATGCGGATTAGAAAACAAGACTTTGCTTTTCAATCCGCATTCCGCAT
>JAUZFQ010000043.1 GCA_030838445.1 Pyrinomonadaceae bacterium
GCGTCTCCCGCAAGGAACTCTCCGGCATGGTGAGCGACTACGTCAACAGTCTCTACCGGGAGGCCGTCTACACGCTCATGGAACCGCGCCACTCCAAGCCCGGCCTTCCGGTCTTCCTCGTCGCGGCGGGCACGCACCTCGCGCTCATGCAGGAGCAGGCGCTCGTTGACCCGGAGCAGACCGACCCGAACAAGTCGAGTTATGCCCTCAGCATCAAGCTCAGCGCGCAGGAGTACTACAACCACGCGGTGAAGACGTTCGACGACATCATGAAGACGCGTCTGGAGAAGATCAAGCTATGGCCTGACCCCTTACTGCCACCGTCCTGCGACTACAGTTCCTCTTGTAACCCGAAGAGACGCTACCAATGGCGCGACGAGTATGACAACGCGTACGGACGCCACTTCGAGGAGTACAAGGACAAGGACAAGAACTATCACTCAGGCGAGAAGGAAGGGGAGGACGACCGGCAGGGACGCATCTCCACGGTAAGGAGCAGGCTCACGGAAAAACTGGGCAGCCCCAGAACCACCGCCGACGGCTGGCTGAAGTTGAAAGACCGCCCGCTACCGCGTTGAGAGTCGCGGCCTGAAGGCGTCGCCCGACAGAAGTTTGACCCCGGCTACAGGTTCGTCGTGTAGCCGGGGTCAATTGATGTGAACGTCTTGAGCCGCGCCGTCGCTACTCTTCCTTGTCCAACTTGAGCACGACCGAGTTGATGCAGTAGCGCAGACCCGTCGGCCGCGGCCCGTCTTCAAAGACGTGGCCGAGGTGCGAATCACACGCGGCGCACAGCACCTCCGTCCGCATCATCCCGTGGCTCGTATCAACCTCTGTGCGGACGTGCTCATCCGCCGAAGGCTCTGTGAAACTCGGCCACCCGCACCCCGAATCGAACTTGGCCTCGGAACTGAACAACTCGTTGCCGCACGCCGCGCAACGGTACGTGCCCGCGTCCTTCGCGTCATGGTATTCGCCGGTGAAGGCGCGCTCCGTGCCCTTCTGTCGCGCGACGCGATATTGTTCGGGCGAAAGCTGTGCGCGCCACTCCTCTTCGGTCTTGACAACTTTTTTCGTCACGTTTCAACCCTCCCTCTGTTCGATGATTTTACAACGCGAAGGCGCGACGCGTCGCTCACGCGCGCCTTCCCGCCAGCACGAATTTCAACGCCACCCCGTTCATGCAGTAACGCAGTCCGGTCGGGTCTGGGCCGTCGTCGAAGACGTGGCCGAGGTGCGCGTCGCAGCGATTGCAGACGACTTCGGTGCGCGTGTCACCTTCGGCAGTCTCCGGCCTCTCCAGCACGTTGCGCTTGGAGATGGGCGACCAGAAACTCGGCCAGCCCGTGTGCGAATCATACTTCGCCCGCGAACTGAACAGCGGCAGCGCGCAGCCGACGCAGACGTATGTCCCTTTCGCATAATTTTTCAGCAGCGGACTCGTGCCCGGCGCTTCCGTCCCCTTCTCTCGCATGACGTGATACTGCTCCGCCGTCAGAATGCGCTTCCACTCTTCGTCCGTCTTGACGACTTTCTTGAACGCGCCCGCGCCCTTCGTCCCGCCCTTCGCGGCTCTTTGCGCGAGCACGTCAACCAGCGGCAAACGGAAGAGCACGGCGGCCGCTCCGAGAGTCGCGCCTGATTTGATAAAATAGCGTCTATTCATTCACACACCTCTCTTTCTGATCTCCCACTATTTACGTAAGGCGCGGGGCGTTGGATTGAGCGTGAAATTATTGTAGCGTGTTCGTGCCGGAGGCGAACATTTTTAACTGACCGGAAATGCACATTCTATCCATCGAGTCGCTCAGCAAGAACTACGGGCTGCGGCCGCTCTTCCAAAACGTCACGCTCGGCTTCGACTCGCAAGACCGCATCGGCGTGGTCGGCGCGAACGGTTCGGGCAAGACGACGCTCCTGCGTCTCATCGCGGGCGCGGAGCAACCGGACACCGGCCGCGTCGTCTTTGCCGAAGGCGTCTCGCTCGGCTACCTCCCGCAGAACCCGCCCTTCGATCCTTCGCAGACTGTCCTCGACGCCATCTTCGCCGCCAGCGACGCGACGACCAAACTGTTGCTCGATTACGAACGCGCCTGCCAGTCGTTGGCCGCGGGCGACGGCCGCGACGAGCGTCTGTTGAATCGCGTCTCCGAGTTGGCGCACGAGTTGGAAGCGTCGGGCGCGTGGGAGTTGGAGACGAACGCGCGGACGATCCTCGGCCGCCTCGGCATACAAGACACGAACGCGCTGATGGGCACGCTCTCCGGCGGCCAGCGCAAGCGCGTCGCACTCGCCCACGCCCTCATCTCGAATCCGCAACTTCTCATCCTCGACGAGCCGACCAACCACCTCGACGCTGAGACGATCACGTGGCTCGAAAACTACCTCGCGCGCTATCGCGGCGCGCTCCTGCTCGTCACACACGACCGCTATTTCCTCGACCGAGTGACCGGGCGCATCCTCGAAATTGATCGTGGCGCGGTGCAAGCCTTCGACGGCAACTACGCCTACTATCTCGAACGCAAAGAGGAACAGGAACTCTCTCTCGCGGCCGAGGGGCAGAAGCGCGAGATGCTCATCCGGCGCGAACTGGCGTGGCTGCGTCGCGGCGCGAAGGCGCGCACGCGCAAGTCCAAAGCGCGCATTGACCGCGCCGAGAGTTTGATGGCGCAACCGAAAGAGACGGCGCGTGCCGAACTCGACATCAGCGTCACATCCAGCCGCATCGGCAAGAAGATTTTAGAACTGCGCGGCATCAGTAAGTCTTACGACGGGCGCGTGCTCGTCGAAAATTTCGACTACACGCTCAAACCCGGCTCGCGCATCGGCATCATCGGCCCGAACGGCGCGGGCAAGACCACCCTGCTCGAAATCATCACCGGCCGCGCGCAGCCCGACCACGGCTCGCTTGAAGTCGGCCAGACCGTCCGCTTCGGTTATTACGATCAGGAGAACCGCGCGCTCGACGAAGGCGAACGCGTCATTGACTACATTCGCCAGGTCGCCGAACGCATCGAGACGGCCGACGGCACGATCATCACCGCCGGGCAGATGCTCGAAAAGTTTCTGTTCGACGGCGCGATGCAATACGCGCCCATCGCTAAATTATCGGGCGGCGAGCGGCGGCGGCTCTACCTCCTGCGCGTGTTGATGAACGCGCCGAACGTTCTCATCCTCGACGAGCCGACGAACGATCTCGACATCCAGACGATGGTCACGCTCGAAGACTATCTCGACGGTTTCAATGGCTGCCTCATCGTCGTCAGCCACGACCGTTATTTCCTCGACCGCACCGTGGAGCATATTTTCCGCTTCGAGGCGGGCGGCCGTCTGCGCGAGTATCCCGGCAACTACACCGCTTTTCTCGAAGCGCGCCAGCGAGAGGAGCAGGCGGCGTCAGCTTCCGACGCGTTGGACTCGACCGCGCGCCCCGTCAAAAAAGAGAGAGCCGCCGTCGCCGCGTCCGGTGTGGCGACGAAGCGCAAGCTGACTTTCAAAGAGCAACGCGAGTTGGAAGAGTTGGAGGCGCGCATTCAAGATGCCGAGCAGCGACAAACTGAACTTGAGACCCGACTCGCCGCCAGCTCAAGCGACGCGCACCTCGTCCACCAACTCTTCACGGAACGCGAAACGCTCGCCGCCCAACTCGCGCACGATCTCGAACGCTGGGCTGAACTCGCCGAACTCATATAAGCGGGCGCACGCTGCAAACTCCTTAGTCAAACATGCGGCGAACTTCTTGGTGAAGCGCGCGACGAACTCATTAGCGAAGCGTGCGACTCACCCGACACTCGCTCGCTTCTTGTTTATTCGCGCTTGCTGACTCGCGGGTGGCCGTCCTCAACAGAGTATTGAAAAACAACTTCCCTGCTTCCGCCGTTGGCCTCGACCGTCGCGGCTTCCGTTGCAATCTCGCCGTTCAAGTCTGGCTCTTGATACAAGAGTTTCACCGCGAAGGGGAAACCCCACGTAGCGAAGCCGTCGGGGAAGCGATTGCTCTCGTCCCGCGTCGCATACCGCAAAACGATGCGCGCGCCGCGCCCCGGCTGTAGTTCTTGCTGCGTCATTTGCGCGAGCACGGCAGTGTTAGTTTTCGCCATCGTTCGCCACTTCCAACTCTGCCCGATTGTGGCGACGCATAGTGCAGCCGCTACGATGACGATGGGACTCAAACTCAACCAGGTGTGTGCTCGTCTTGCGGCGACGGGCGCGCACTCGTACAACGCGCGGGCGGCCGCGCCGAGCAGGAGCGCCGCGCCGACGCCGGGGAGATAGGTGTACAGCCCTGACCTTCCTCGGATCAAAATCACGGGCGCAATCGTCGCCGCGAAGAGAGCCGCGCTGAATGCCACTTCGCGCCGCGTCACAATGTTCTTCATGCGTGGACGCACGCCGCGCAGATATTGCGAGAGGGTGATCGCCCCGGCCACTATCGCCGCGAGCAGAAAGGTGCGCGACAGGTACTCTCTCAAGTTGGAAAGAAACACGCCCGGCTCGAACGCGTATTGATACCAGCCCTCATGCGACGAGACGGAGACCGCGCCCGCCCACGCGCGCAACGCGAGATAGCCGCAGAGGACGGCCAGCAGCGCGGCGATCAACAACCCGTCCGCCGCCCAAACATCTCTCGCCCGACGCCACCCCCCGGCGTAGCCCAACACGATGACGACCGCGGCGACCGAAGCCACGCCGATCTCTTTCGACAGCATCGCAAGCGCGCAGCACGCGATGATCGCGATTGCCGAAGACAACTTTCTCCGTCGCCCCGCGGCGTAACGGGCGGCGGCCAGCATCGCCGCGAGACAGAAGAGAGTCGCCAGCAGGTGCGTGCGCGCCGAAATCCACATCACCGCCCAACTGTTCGCCATGTAGAACAGCGCGAACCCGAAGGCCGCCCACCACGCTGCCGCGCGCGAACCCCACAGACGCCACGCCAGCCGGTAGAGCAACAACGTGTTCCCGACGTGCAACAGCAAATTCTCGAACGCGATGGGGAACGCCTGAAAGCCCCACAGCGCCCAATCCAGTTTGAAGGAGAGCCATGTGACGGGCGTGTAGAAATCCTGAATCGGGTGCGTCAGACCATAAGTGTGCGGGCGGTAGGCGACGTTGTAGAGCCACACGAAATCGTCGTGGACAAAACCGCCGCCGATGAGCGGCAGGAAGAGTGCGACGCTGAAAGCGGCCAGCCAAAGGTCGTGTTTGAGCGAGGGGTAACTTCTCATCTTGGCGTGCGCCGGGTCAACGAATTGACGTTCAACTTTCTGACGTCCACGCGCCGAGAACGTGAACGACACTGCTGCTGCGGCAACGTGTGCAACACCGCTCAGACGGCGACAACTTCAACGGTTCTTTTTGAGTTCCAACAAAGAGAGCACGGCCTGTTCCACCGTCGGCCACGCGCGCGAGTTCGTGGAGATGAGATCGAAGTGCCCCATGCGTTCGAGTACCGTGAGGCTGACGTTATCGCCGCGCGCTTTGGCCGCCGCCTCGTAGTCGCGGCCGAGTTTGAGCGGGACGATGGGGTCGAGCGCGCCGTGGATCAGGCGTTGCGGGATTCCGAGCGGCAGCAATTTTATCGGCGAGGTCTGTGCGTAGCGTTCGCCCACTTCGCCCGCCGTCCCGCCAAGCAGTGTGCCCGCCGCACCGCCGCAGCCCTGCCCGAACTCCTCCAAATCCGTCACGCCCGCCAGCGAAACCACGCCACGCAGACGCAACGGGTCGGGCGCAAACAACAAACTCTCTTGCGGTAACTTGTGCCGCGCCGCCAGCCAGAGCGCGAGTTGGCCGCCCGCCGAATGTCCGACCACGACGACGCGTTCCAGATCGAGCGGGTGCGTGCGCGCGAGCACGCGCAAGTGATCTGCCCCGCGCGCCACGTCTTGAAACGTGCCCGGCCACCCGCCCCCCGTCTGTCCGAGGCGGCGATACTCAAGATTCCACGTCGCCGCGCCCGCACGCGTCAGCGCGTCGCTGAAATTCGAGACCTGTCCGAGGTCATACTCCGCAAGCCAACAGCCCCCGTGGATCACGATCACGACCGGATGCCGCGCCGTCTGCGACGCGCCGTGGGGCAGACGCAGTTCGCCGAACTGCGACGGGTCGTCCCCGTAAGCGATCCGGTAGTCGGCAGCGGGCGCGGGCAACTTCTGCACGTCTTGAAAAGTTATGTTCTTCTGCGCGCAGGCGGTGTGGCCTCCGCAGGCCAACGTCGCGAGCAAAATCAACCTGATGAGGGCGAGCCTTTTCACTTTAAGTTTCCCCGGCCGACGCTCCTTAAAAATATGTCGTGACCAAGGCGAATCTTAGAGTCCCCCGGCACGTTTAAGCAATCACACACCGGTCAATCGTTGACCGCCGTTGCCGAAGACTGTTATAGACAATTCGTTTTCCGACCCTTTCATACGAGCGTCAACTTGAAACTTCATAAACTTTTACGCCTTGCCCTCCTCGCCTGCGTCACTCTTCAACTCAACAGTCCGTGCGGAGTCGTCGCGCAAAAGAAGCCCGCCGCCGCGCGTGCCGTGGGCAAGTCTCAACTCGCCGGGAACGCCGCCAGAGATCGCGAGATAGCGTCGCAGTTCGCGCCCGTCTTCCGTCAGGGAGTCGGCGACAAGCGGCGTCTCGATTACATCACCAACTTCGACTTCGACGGCGACTGGCGCGGCGACAACAACTGGGACAACGCCGACAACGCGCGCTTTCCCCAACGCGCCTACGTCTATTACGCCGTCAGCGAAACGCAGACCCACTTCTTCATTCATTACGCCGTCTTTCACCCGCGCGACTACAAGGGCAGCGGCGCGGGCGGCCGCGTCCTCACAGAGATCATCCGAGAAGGCAAGCGCCGGGGTGGTCGCTACGACCCGACGGGTCTGTCGAACGAGGCGGTGCTGGCACATGAAAACGACATGGAGGGTTGTCTCGTCGTGGCGGCGAAGTCGGGGGCTGACGTGCGCGCGGCGCGCGTCGTGTTCGTAGAGACGCTGGCTCACGACCGCTTCCTGAAATACCTGCCCGCAACTGTCGCCGTCGAAGGCGGCAAGGGCGCGTTCGATCCGGTGAGGTTGGACGAGGGGCGACCCGTGTTGTACGTCGAGGCCAAAGGGCACGGCGTCGCCGCGTACGACGGGGGCGATAAACAAACGCCGTCGAACGGCACGCTCGTTTACAAATTCACAGGGAGCGCTGACGACCCGGACAAGTCTGCCGGGGACGAGGTCGGTTACGCGCTGCTCCCCATTTCGACGACGATCTGGCCGCGCGCGCGTGGCGGCGTCAACCAAACCTTCGGCGTGGTCTACCCGTACGGCGCGCGTTCAATCAGCACGGCGCAAACGCCGTCGGGCGCGTTGAAACGACGCAACGTTAACCTCGGCTCGTTGGGGTCGGCTTTCCGCGGGAGCAAGGGCGCGGTCAACGTGGCGCGGCCGCCGTGGGGCTGGATTGACAGGGGTGACAGGGGACAGGCGCGAGGCGAATGGTTCTTCGACTCGGCCGTCACGATCAAACGCCACTTCAAGCTGGCCGACGACTTCTCCGTCGCCTACACGCACGCGCCTTTACTCGGCGTCACGCGGAAATTGTAGTTGACGACGATTCAATAGGGCGTGGCGGGAATGGATTCCTAAGTCCAAAACTATGTATCGGACTTGTGAAATTTTTTTTGAGGGCGGCCGCCCCGGTGTTGCTATAATCCGGGCACCCCGCAAGTCGAGTTTGAAGTAAGGAGTGTTCCCCATGAAGAGTTTGAGCGCGAAGTTCGTGTCGGGTTGCGCGTTGTTGGCGTTGTGCCTGTGTGTGGAAGCGGCGGCGCAGAGTAGTGGCGCGGCGGCGGGCGGCAACTGGCCGCAGTGGCGCGGCCCGAACCGCGACGGCATCTCCAAAGAGACCGGGCTGCTCAAGCAGTGGCCGACGGAAGGCCCGCCGCTCGTCTGGAAGGCGACGGGCGCGGGGCGCGGCTACTCTTCGCTCGCCGTCTCGGACGGACGCATGTTCACGTTAGGTCTTCGCGGCGACCGCGAGTTCATCGTCGCCTTCGACGTGGCGACCGGCAAGGAACTCTGGGCGAAGCCGCACGGCGCGGCCTTCCGCAACGACCGCGGCGACGGCCCGCGCGGCACGCCCACGGTCGAAGGCGAACGGCTCTACGCGCTCGGCGGCAACGGCGACCTGTCGTGCATGGAGACGCGCACGGGCAAGACGATTTGGACGATGAACGTGCTGTCGAAGTTTGGCGGCTCGAACATCACGTGGGGCATCAGCGAGTCGCCGCTCATCGTCGGCGACAAGTTGCTCGTCAACGCGGGCGGCGAAAACGCGTCCATCGTCGCCTTGAACAAACGCGACGGTGCGCTCATCTGGAAGAGCCAGAGCGACGAGGCGGGCTATTCGTCGGCCATCACGATGGACGCGGCGGGCACGCCGCAGGTCGTCTTCTTCACCTCGCGCCGCGCCGTCGGGCTTGCCCTCAGCGACGGCAAACTTTTGTGGGAATACGCGCGCGCTGCCAACCGGACGGCCAACGCGGCGACGCCCGTTGCGCGCGGCAACCGCGTCTTCATCTCTTCGGACTACGGCACGGGCGCGGGGTTGGTCGAGATCAAGGCGGGCGAGCGCGGCGCGCTGACGGCGCAGGAAGTCTATTTCACGAAGGACATGCGCAACCACCACAGCAGTTCGATTCTCGTCGGCGAACACCTCTACGGCTTTTCGAGCGGCATCCTGACGGCGATGCGTTTCGACAACGGGCAGGTCGCGTGGAAGGATCGCAGCGTCGGCAAAGGCTCAATCGTTTACGCCGACGGGCATCTCTATTGCCTGAGCGAGAACGGCGTGGTCGGCCTCGTCGAAGCGACGCCCGAAGCCTACCGCGAGAAGGGTCGCTTCCGCATCGCGCAGGACTCGCTGCCCACCTGGACGCACCCGATCATCGCGGGCGGCCGTCTATACCTGCGCGATCAGGACACGATTTACGCGTATGATGTGAGACAGAAAAAATAACGAAGCACGAGCGGCGGTTGACTTGGCCGCCCGTTCACGCTAACAACTATCAATTCAAGTCCGACAAATAGGGGCGACGGAGTTATCCGCCGCCCCTCAACAAATTCACAGGGGAGACGACACATGGGCGTGGAGCGTTTGGAGGAACTCGCGAGGCAGGCGTTGGCCGAGTCGCGGCGTAACGACTGCGAGATCATTTCGGTCGCGGCCGCGGAAGGCGCGGAGCATTCTTGGTCAATTGATCTGCTCGACGTGATGCAGAAGCAAGAACCGTTTCGCGTGACGCTCGAAGCCACGCCCGCTTCTTCCGAAGAAGAGATCAAAGAGGCCATCCGGCGCGGCATCGCCGAACATTTCAGCGCGGCGAGTAATTGATTCAGCGCGACGAGCAATTGATTTTCCCACACCCGCACTTTCCTTGAAGACCCCGATGAACGAAGCAACTTTGCGTGCGCAAACTGCGAGCGACGACGCGCCTACCGTCGAAGAGATCAGGGCGCACTTCCCCGCCCTCGAACGCCGACACGGCGGCCACCCGGTCGCCTATTTCGACGGGCCGGGCGGCACGCAAGTTCCACGCGCCGTCGCGGAAGCCGTCGTCGATTATCTCTACCACCACAACGCCAACACGCACTGGGCGTACCCGGCCAGCGCGGAGACCGACGCGATCCTCGACGACGCGCGCCAAGCTCTCGCCGATTTTTTACACGCCGCGCCGTCCGAGATTGCCTTCGGCGCGAACATGACGACGCTCACCTTTCACCTCTCGCGCGCGTTAGGCCGTAGCCTGATCGGCGCGGGCGACGAGATCATCATCACCGAACTCGATCACCACGCCAACGTCGCCCCGTGGCAGGCGCTCGCACGCGAGCGCGGCGCGGTCGTCCGCATGGCGAAGATGTTGCCGGAGACGGGCACGCTCGACTGGGACGATTTCGAGAGCCTCATTAACGAGCGCACGAAGTTGGTCGCCGTCGGCGCGGCCTCAAACGCGCTCGGCACGATCACGGACGTGCGCCGCGCGACGGAGGCGGCGCACGCGGTCGGTGCTCTCTCCTTCGTGGACGCCGTTCACTACGCGCCGCATAACCTCGTTGACGTGCGCGCGCTCGACTGCGACTTTCTCGCCTGCTCGGCCTACAAGTTTTGCGGCACGCACGTCGGCGTGCTCTACGGCAAACATGCGCTGTTGGAGTCGCTCGATTTCCCCGTCCTCATTCCCGCTTCCCACACCTCGCCCGAACGCGCAGAGACGGGCACGCTCAACCACGAAGGCATCTCCGGGGCAGCCGCCGCCGTTGACTTCTTCGCCTCCCTCGCCCCCGCATCCGTGTCAAGCGGCTCGCGCCGCGAACGCCTGCGCGCCTCGTTCGACACGCTCCACGCGCGCGGGTCGGCCTTAACGGAACAACTGTGGCGAGGCTTGTCTGACATCGAAGGCGTGCGCGTTTACGGCGTGCCGCCCGATGCGCCGCGCACGCCCACCGTCTCGTTCACCGTCGCGGGCGTCGCGTCCACGTTCGTCGCCGAACAGTTGGCCGCGCGCGGACTCTTCCTGTCGCACGGAGACTTCTACGCGGCCACTGTGATCGAGCGTCTCGAACTCGGCGTCGAAGGTTTAGTTCGCGCCGGGTGCGCCTGCTACACGACGGCGGAAGAGGTCGAACGCCTCATCAACGGCGTCGCCGAAATTGCCCGCGGCGCGTAAACCTCTCACCCATCCATTTGCGCGAAGCAATCAACGCGTCGCCGGGCGGGCGAATTTCGCGGCTTTGGGGGGCATTTATTTTCGCAGATTTCATTGACGCGTGTGCCGTTTGGTGTTAGCCTCTGCTCAATAAAAGGCGTGGGGTGTAGTGAGGACACCACTCGCCGCGACCGTCAACGGTCACAAAGCGAACAACAGCTTCCAGTTTGCGCCGCCCGGCGCATCGGAAGATTGAACAAGCCCGTAGAAGGTGCTGTGAGGACATCTTCTACGGGCGTTCGCTTTTTTTGCCGCCAACTAAAATCAACTTCTTTTTTATCCCGTCAACCGATTGAGTTTATACTCCACGCATGCGCGACGCTTACGTACTCCGTTTCCGCGACATGGCGTTGCGGCAGAAAGGGGGCTGGACGCGTCGTTTCGTCCACCTCGTCCTGAGCATCGCGCTCCGGCTCTTCTTCCGCCGCATCGAGATCGGCGGCGCGCGCTACGTCCCGCCCGACGAGCCGCTCGTCTTCGTCTCGAACCACCCGAACGGGCTGATCGATCCCGCGCTCATCTTCTGCGCGCTGCCACGCCGCATCTCCTTCCTCGCCAAGTCCACGCTCTTCCGCATCCCCGTCATCCGGTTTCTCATCAACGCCGTCGAGTCGCTGCCGCTCTACCGACGCGTTGACACGGCCGAAGACTTGACGAAAAACCGTCTGACGTTCGAGCGGTGTCACGCGCTGCTCAGGCTGAACCGCTGCATCGCGCTCTTCCCCGAAGGCGTCTCGCACAACGCGACGCGGCTGTTGCCCGTCAAGACCGGCGCGGCGCGCATCGCCCTCGGCGCGATCTCCGTCGAACCGTCGGCGACAGGCGGCGGCGTGCTCGATTGTTTGAAGATCGTACCCGTCGGTTTGTACTACACCTCGAAGACTTCGTTCCGCAGCGAAGCCCTGATCCGTTTCGGCGCGCCGATTGAAGTGCGCCCCGTGAAGTTGGACGCGCAGGGCGAACCGCCGCGCGAGTCAGTCAGGGAGCTTTCCACGCGGATCCAAGGGGCGCTGCTCGAAGTTACGTTGAACGTCGAAGACGACGAGGAGTTAGGGGTGGTGACGAAGGCGCAGGAACTTTTCTCGTCGCTCTACGAAGGTCTCAGCCTGCGGCAAACGCTCTCGACGGAGTTCGATTTGCGTCGCCGCATCGCGGAAAAATTGTCGCCCGCAGCAGTGGGCGTGGCGGGCGCGGGACAGGACGAGTTGAGGCGCAGAATTTTAAAGCACGAAGAGGAACTCGGCGCGCTCGGCATCAACGCCGAAAACTTGTCGCTCCTGACGCACACGCGTTGGAACGTCTTCCGCCACTTTCTACTGCGCGGCGCGCTGCTGTTGCTGCTCCTGCCTCTCTCGATTCCGGGCGCGCTCCTGCACCTGCCCGCGTTCCTCGTCTGCGTACTGCTCTCGCGCTTCTACCGACGCCACGGCGTGGACGAGATCGCGCCGACCGTGAAGATACTCGCCGCCATCGCGCTCATGCCGCTGACGTGGCTCGTCGTCGCCGCGCTCTGCTATGTGTGGTGGGGTTGGCGGGTGGCGCTGCCGGCGTTGCCCGCGACTATCGCGTGTGGCTACGTGGCGATGCGTTCTCTGGAGACGTTGTACGACATGCGCGGCTGGTTCAAGGGCGTGCTGCTGCTCGTCAACAACCGGCGGCGCGTGCTGCGCCTGTTTCTCGAACGGCGCGCGTTGCATCAGGAGATGGTGAAGTTTGTGGAGGCCGCGCCGGAGTGAGGGAGTGAAACGAAGAAGTATTAACGACGAATGGAAAACTGCCGGTTGTCCGTGGTCAGTTGTCAGTTGCCTGTGGTCGTCATCCAAGTTACTAAAAACTGTCTTGAACAACTGACCACGGACAACTGACAACTGACCACTTCCCGTTCATCCTTCCAACTTCATTTCCGCGCCGCCTTCTCGGCGAGAGCCTTTTCGACGGCGGCTTTGAGTCCTTCGTAGGTGAGGTCGTTGGTGGCTCGCCCGTTGATGAAGAAGGACGGTGTGCCGCGCAGGCCGAGGCGCAGGCCGTCCATCATGTCACGCTGAACCTTGTCGGCCATCTGCCCTGAATCGAGCGCGGCGTCGAACTTCTGCCGGTCGAGGCCGACCTGCGTCGCATACTCTTTCAACTTGTCCACGCCGAGCGCCTTCTGGTTCGCAAACAACACCTTCGTGTACTCCCAGTACTTCCCTTGCGCGCGCGCCGCCTCGGCCGCCTCGGCCGCCTTCGACGCGTTTTCGTGCATCTCCAACGGGAAGTCGCGGACGACGAGACGCACGCGGTCGCCGTATTCCGCGACGAGTCTGTCCAACGTGGGCTGCGCGGCGGAACAACTCGGACACTGGAAATCCGTGAACTCGATGATGGTCACGGGCGCAGTGGGGCTGCCCTTCACCGGCTGGTCGTCGGTGGCAATTTGCATGACGGGAGCTTCCGGCGCGCGCAAATTAACCTGAAGCGCCGCGCCCGTGCGCAACTGCTCGGCGTAAGCCGCTTGCAGGTCGCGCTTCTGCGCGTCCAGCAGGTATTGAACGAGTTGGGGTTTGACCTGCGCGAAGTCGCCGTTGATGCGCGCCTTGTTTTCGTCGTAGAACTTTTGCGCGTCGGCGTCGGTGACGGCCTTCGACTTGGCTTCGACCTCGGCGTCTAGCAGAGCCTTCGTCGTGACCTTGCGCTTCTGCGCTTCTTGTTCGAGCAGCGCGTCGTTGATGCGCAGATCAACTTCGGTCTTGCGCAACTGGTAGACGCGCTCCTGCACGCTGTAGATCAAGGGCTTCAAAGAGTCTTCGATCTGAGCGGAAGTGATCGAGTCGCCGTTGACGACGGCGAAGACGCGCGCGCGGTCGGCGGCGGTTGCGGGCGGCGTCGCGTTCGTCGTGTTGACCTTGACGACGGCCGCGGCGCGCAGGCGGTCGGCAAACTGTTTCGCCACGTCGCGCTGCCGCTGGTCGCGCAGGTAGGAGATGATGTCGGCTTTGACCGCGGCGAAGTCGCCGCTGATGCGCGCCTTATTTTCGTCGTAGAACTTTTGCGCCTCGGCCTCGGTCGGCTCGGTCACTTTCGAGACGATCTCTTCTTCCAAAAGTTTGGTCGTCGTCTTGCCGCGCTTCTTCGCTTCGGCGTCGAGCAGGCGGGAGTTGATCTGTAGATCGAGTTCGCGCGCGCGCGCATCAACGACCGTTTTGCGTAGTTCGGCAATCTGCGGCTCGATGCGCGCCTCGACTTCCTGCTTCGTGATCTTGATGCCGTTCACCACGGCGACCACTTCGGGCAGCGGCTCGCCTTCACAGCCGCAATCCAACATTGCCGACCCGGTGGCCGCCGCTGCGGCTGAGGGCAGTCCGGGCGATGTGGGTTGCGGCGTGGCTTGCGGTGTCGGCTGCGCGGGCTTGGGCTGAGTGGCGCGCGGTGTGGTCGAGACCGGGCGGCGCGTCTGCGCGTGAGTCGTAAAAAAGGCAGACGCCGCGATAAGTGCGAGAGCTAAAAACTTCTTCATAATCCTCCAAAGGCAACTGTGTTGGGTGTGGGGTGGCTCGCTATTGTAACAACTCGGATGATTTTTGCCACCTCGACGGATGCTCGAAGCGATGTCTTCAAGTTTATGATCAGCCGCAATTTTCATTTTTGCGGGCGAGCCGCCGTGAGCGCACGCGCCCCGGCGCGCTCTTCCGCTTCGTCGTCTGCGAGTTCGGGGAGCATCGCATCGAAGGCGGGGAGGCGCGAGATTTCCGGCATCGGCGAGCGCGCGCCGCGCACGGAGAACCAGATGATCTCGTTGAGGACGCGCGGGTCGGCCATGTCCGCGAAGGCGAGGTTTTGCTCGCTCGTGCGGCGCATCCAGTGTCGGGTCTCGGCGTCGCGCGCGGGCGGCGTCAGCAAGTTGTCGAAGGCCACTTCGGGGAGCACGGCCTTGAACGGACGGAGATCGGCCTGCTCGCGGAAGATGTCAATGGGCGTGGCGTGTGCGTCGAGTTGATTCATGGGCGCGAGGCCGAGCAGCATCTCCAACGTGCGGATCAAACTCACCGTGTTGTGATACGCGTGGACGTACGCGCCGGGGCGGTTATACGCGCTGATGACGAGCGCGGGGGCGCGGTGCGCGTCAACGTGGTCGGGGCCGTCCTGCGCGTCGTCTTCGACAATGAAGATGGCCGTGTCCTGCCAGTAGGGACTTGTCGAAACGGCTTCGACGAGACGGCCGACGGCGTAGTCGTTCTCGGCCACGTAGAACTGCGGCGTCGGGAAGTTGGGGTTGAGTCCTTCCGTGTGATCGTTCGGCAGGCGCACGATGGAGAGGTGGGGCAAGCGGTCGGGGCGTCCCTGTTTGCGCTCGGCGGCGAACTCTTGAAACTCCTTGAGCCATTCGCCGAGGCGCGAGTTGCCGCGAAAGCGCGCGTCCGTATGCGTCTGCGTGATGAGCGGATCAACGCGGCCGCCGGATTCGCGTGCGGCGCGGTAGGAGTCGGGCGTCAGGGCGTCGGGCGTGAGTTGATCGAAGTTGCGGAAGGTCTGGCTGTGGTGGCCTTCGAGGCTTTTCTTCGTGGGGAAGGCCGAGGCCGTGGGCGAGAGGTCTGGATAGGGGCGGCGGCGGTTGACGTTCAACGCGGCAACGAACGCTTCGGAGAAGGTGGAGATGAACTCGCCGTAGTTGCGATAGCGGAGACCGGCGCGGGCGGCGGCGTCCCAGAGATAGAGCGAGGCGGGTTCGGCCACGTCCTGCGAGTTGTTGAGATAAGGGACGTGGCCGCGCAGGAAATTTTCGAGTTCGACGGCGGTGACGGCGCGCGGGAAGAGCGGCGTGCGGTCGCGCGCACGCTCGGCGGCCGGGCGATAGTCGGGCAGGCGGTTGAAGCCCTCGAAATCGTAAGAGCGGCCGCGACTCGAATAGTTCCAACGATAGGCTTTGTCCGTGTAGTCGCTGGAGAAAGCGGCGGTTGACCAGTTGTGCCCGTCGGGGCTGGCCTCGGCATTGACGAAGAAGCGGTCGAGGAGTCCGAAGCGGAGCGCGAGCGAGCGCGCATTTGGCGTGATGTTTTGCTCCGCGCCGCCGGGTCTTCTGGCCGCCTCGCCCGCGCCGAAGATAGCGAGCGCGGGGTCGCCGTCGGCGCGTGTGCCGTCGCCCGCGCGCTCGACATCGCCGAAGACTTGATCGTAAGTGCGGTTCTCCTTGATGACGTAGATGACGTGCTTGATGGGCGACGCGCCGCGGAACAGTTTCGCGCGCGGCGCGTCGAGCAGGCCGTTGTTGCGCATGACCTCGTTGGTGTAGCGCGCGAGTGTGGGCGCGTCGGGTTCGGCGGCGGCGAAGATGTTGCCGGAGACGAGCGGGACGCTGTACTCGCCGCCCATCCCGCCCGCGCGACCCGTGCCCACCGGGAAACGGTCGTTCGGCGCGTTCGGCTCGCGCCCCGTGGTGTTGGCGACGAGCGACGAATTTTCAAAGCCCGTGCCTTTGCCGTTGCCGTAGAAGATCGTGCGGCCGACGACGGCGACAGCCGAAGGATAACGCCCCGTCGGGATGAAGCCGCGCACGACGCTCCGGCGCGCGGCATCGCGTTGCTCGCGCGCCTCTTCTTCCTCGCTCTCCCCGCTCTCGTTCCGCGTGCTCTCCTCGCTCTCGCTTCCCGCGCTCACTTCGCTCTCGTCCCTCTCGCGCTCCTCCCCGTGGTTCGCTTCCCCTCCGCCACTATCAACGCCATGCGGGCGGCGCGCACGCCTCGCCGTTTCTCTCCCCTTTTCTGCTTCGCGCTCCTTAACTGCCGAACGCTGGGACGCGCGCGCGGGTTCGCCGCGCGACTCAGGCGAGAGCGAGACGACGGCGATGGAGTTGCTGTGCGCGTTGGCGACGTAGAGCGTCGCGCCGTCTGCGCTGAGCGCGAGGCTTTCGGGGCTGTTCCCGGTGAGCGGGCTTTGCTCCGCGAGCCGCACGTTGATGCGCTCGATCTCTCGATCCGAGAGCGTGTCTATCACCGAGACGCTATCGGCGTTCGAGTTGGCGACGTAGAGGCGCGTGCGCGCCGCGTTGAAGACAAGCGCCGTCGGGTGACTGCCGACCGGGATGAAAGAGAGCGCTTCGCCGTCGCCGCCGGGGCTGAACACGGCGACTGACGCGTCGTTCCAACAAGAGACGTAAACTTTCGAGGTCTTGCTCAAGCCGGGAGCAGACAGGGCGGCGAGGGCGTAAGGATAAATGTTGTGCGCGGGTCGCTCGCGCCGCCGCAGGTCAACGCGCAGCATCTTGGGCTTGGGGCTGGCCGGGTTGCTGATGATGGCGAAGCTGTCGTCCAAATTGTTCGCGACGAAAAGCGTCTCGCCGTCGGGGCTGATGGCGAGTCCGGCCGGATAGACGGGCTTCTGGTTCGAGTTGTAACGCTCCGACGCGGGCACGGAACTGAGCGAGTTCAGATCAATGAAAGGGGCTTCGACTTTCGTGTTCGAGCCGGGCGAGGCGGGCGTGATGCGCGGGAGCGAGCGCGGGTCGAACTTGAACTTCCAAATCTTATTTTCAAAACCGCCGGAGACGTACAACAGGTGCGAGCCGTCGGCGTCGGCGCGGGGCGAGAAGATGAGACCGACGTTTGCGCTCTGCGGCGTCGGGAAATAGATGTTCTGCACGACGGCGGGCGCGGGGCGCGCGTTGAGATCAATGACGGCGAGCGACTGCTGCGCCTTGTTCGTCGCCGCGTTGAACTGGACGCCGTAGCCGCTGTGGATGGCGACGAGGAAACGCCCCGCGCCGTCTGCCCCGTCGCGGTCGGGGCTGCGCACGAAGTCAACGGCGAGCGCGCCGACGGCGGGCTGGCGCGTCGTCGCGTCCATGACGATTGACCCCGCGGGCGCGAGCGTGCGCCCCTGCGAGGCGATGTGGTTGGGGATGACGACATCCGCCGAGGAAGTTTTCAAACTGACGGACAGCAAGACCGCGACGGCGAGCGCGGCGAACGCGGCGACTGTGCCGCCCCTCCAGTTTTCGAGTCTCATCCGCTTCCTCGCATCTTTCACATGGCGATGTTTTTCAGGTGGTAGCGTTCGGTGTCGTAGTGGCGTTCGATGTCCACGGTGTTGAGCTTGCCGAGCACGGACGTGATCTCGACGAGCGAGAGTTCGCACGCCGGGGCGATGCCGCGCGCCGAGACCATCATGCCGAGATCGCCCGCGGCCAAAGCGTCTGCGGCGCGCGCGCCGAACATCATGCCCATCACGCGGTCAATGGGCGAGGGTGCGCCGCCGCGCTGCGGGTGGCCGAGCATGGCCGCGCGCGCGTCGTAGGGCGTCTCGGCCATGATGCGCCGCGCGAGCACTTCGCCGACGCCGCCGAGTCGCGCGTGGCCGAAAGAGTCTTCGCGGTCGTCAACCGTCACGATCTCGCCGTCGGCCGGGTGCGCGCCTTCGGCGACGACGATGACGGAGTAGCGCGGCTGCGTGCGGTCGCGCGGTTGCGCCCTCGTGTCGCCGAGCCGCTCCGTGAGGTGTCGGTAAATCTTCTCGTAGCTGAACGGGTGTTCGGGGATGAGGATCAAATCCGCGCCACCCGCCACGCCCGCCCACAGCGCGAGATGCCCGGCATGCCGCCCCATCACCTCGATCACCTGCACCCAGCCGTGCGACCCGGCGGGCGTGCGCGAACGCTCGATCACTTCCGTCACGTTGCGCAGCGCGGTGTCGAAGCCGAGCGTGTAATCCGTCCCGGCCAAATCTTTGTCAATCGTCTTGGGGATGCCGACGACGCGCACGCCGCGCTCGTGCAGACGCGCGGCGACGCCGAGCGTGTCTTCACCGCCGCAGGCGACCACGGCGTCGAGTCCGAGCCGCGCGATGTTCGCTTCGACTTCCGCAGAGCGGTCAACGCGCTCGCCCGTCGCGGTCGCGGTCTTGAAGGGGTTGGTGCGCGACGAGCCGAGGTTCGTGCCGCCGTCCCTGTCCCAACGCCGCACGACGTTGCGGTCGAGCGCGAGCACGTCGCCCGCCGGATCGAGCAAACTGCGCCAGCCGTCGTAGAGACCGACCACCTTGATGTTGTGTTCCGATGAGCGATAGACCAGCCCCTTGATCGCGGGGTTGAGGCCGGGCGCGTCGCCGCCGCCCGTCAACACGCCGATAGTTTTTACTTCACCCATTAAATGTAAACTTGCTCCTTGTTAATTAGGCCGTCAACGATCCTGACTTTGAGACTAGAGACCTTCCTCAACGCGCGGGACTTCCAGCCAGATCGTCGAGAGCGGAGGCAGATCAATCAGGGCGGAGTAGGGGCGCAGGTGCAGGGGGTCGGCCGTCGCTTCGATTGAATCAACTGCGACCGAACCGCTGCCGTCGTAGATGTCGGCGTCCGTGTTCAAAATCACGCGGTAGCTTCCAGCCGCAGGCAGTGCGAGGCGATAGCCGGTGCGCGTGACGTTCGAGAAGTTGCAGACGCAGACGATCTGACGCCGCGCGTCGGGCGCGTTGCGCAGGAAGGCGACGACGTTCTCGGCCCCGCTGTTGGCGTCAATCCACTCGAAGCCCGCGGGCATGACATCCGCTTCCCAGAGCGCAGGCTCATCGAGGTAGAGGCGATTGAGATCGCCGAGGAGTTTCTGCACGCCGCGATGTGCGGGTTCGTCGAGCAAGTGCCAATCGAGACTCTGGTCGTCGTTCCACTCGCGCCACTGTCCGAGTTCGCCGCCCATGAAGAGAAGCTTCTTGCCCGGATGCGCCCACATGTAGCCGTAGAGCGCGCGCAAATTCGCAAACTTCTGCTCGCGCGTGCCCTGCATCTTCGTGAGCATCGAACCCTTGAGATGCACCACTTCGTCGTGCGAGAAGGGCAGGATGAAGTTTTCGCTCCACGCGTAGACGAAACCGAACGTCAGGTTGTTGTGATGAAAGCGTCGGTAGAGCGCATCCTTGCCGAAGTATTGCAGCGTGTCGTGCATCCAGCCCATGTTCCACTTGAAATCGTAACCGAGTCCGCCCTCGGCGACGGGACTGCTGACCTTCGGCCAGGACGTTGACTCTTCCGCGATCATCAACACGCCGGGGTGCTCGCGGTGGACAATCTCGTTCAACTCGCGCAGAAAATCAATCGCTTCCAGATTCTCGCGCCCGCCGAACTTGTTCGGCAGCCAGCGGCCGTCTTCGCGGCTGTAGTCGAGATAGAGCATCGAGGCCACGGCGTCCACGCGCAGCCCGTCAATGTGGCACTCCTTGATCCAGAAAAGCGCGTTGGCGATGAGGAAGTTGCGCACCTCGTTGCGCCCGTAGTTGAAGATGTAAGTGCCCCAGTCGGGGTGTTCGCCCTTGCGCGGGTCGAGGTGTTCATAAAGCGCGCTGCCGTCGAAACGACCGAGCGCGAAAGCATCCTTCGGGAAGTGTGCGGGAACCCAATCCATGATCACGCCGAGGCCGCGCCCGTGCAGGTGATCAACTAGATAACGGAAATCATCGGGCGTGCCGAAGCGCGCGGTCGCCGCGTAATAGTTGGCGACTTGATAACCCCACGAGCCGCCGTAAGGATGACCTTTGAGCGGCAGAAACTCGACGTGCGTGAAGCCCATCTCCAACAAGTAATCGGCGAGCAGGGGCGCGGTTTCGCGGTAGGTGAGCGAGCGGTTGCCTTCCTCGCGCACGCGCCGCCACGAGCCGAGATGCACTTCGTAGATCGAGAGCGGTTGGCGCAAGTGATCGCGGCGCGCGCGCTCGGCGATCCATTCGTCGTCCGTGAACTCGTAGTTCGGCTCGAAGACGATGGACGAAGTGGCGGGCGGCACTTCCGTCTGTAGCGCGTAAGGATCGGTTTTGAGAAACGCGGCGCGGCCTTGATGGTGCATCTCGTACTTGTAGAGCGCGCCCGCGCGCACGTCGGGGACGAACAACTCCCAGACGCCTGAGACGCCGAGCCGCCGCATTTGATGCAGACGCCCGTCCCAGTTGTTGAAGTTGCCGACGACGCTCACGCCGTCCGCGTTAGGTGCCCACACGGCGAACGAGACGCCCTCGACGTCGCCGAGACGCCGGACGTGCGCGCCCAACTTTTCGTAGAGCTTCAAGTGCCGCCCTTCGGCGAAGAGGTGCTCGTCGAAGCCTCCGAGTGTCGGCAAAAACTGGTAGGCGTCGCGCTGCGTGAAGACGTTACCGTCGGCGTACCCGACGCGCAGGCGATAGGGGAAGGTCTGCGTTTTGTCCGCGACTAAAATCTCGAACAGACCGGCCGGGTGCGTCCGGCTCATCAGGCGCGACGGCTCGCCGTCCATGAGCAGTTCGACGCCCGCGGCCTCCGGCCGGTAGGCGCGCACGATGATGCCCTGCGACGTCGGGTGCGCGCCGAGCAGCGAATGCGGGTCGGGATGCACATAGGTCAACAGCCGCCCTAACTCCTCCGCCGGGACTGTGGGGTGTGTTATCTCAGGCATTGTTTTTCGGAGTCGGTGTTAAGTTTCAAGTTTCAGGTTTCAAGTTTCAAGTTAAAGAACCGAACAACCTCAGTCTTGAAACTTGAAACCTGAAACTTGAAACTTATTACGCGACCGACTCTTCCAGCGGCGCAGCGGTCGTTTCCGGCGGCGTCAACGTCGTCGTCGTTACCTCTTGCAACAGGCTCGGCGCGAGACCGAGTTTCAACGCCAACTCCGCCACGTTTGCGCCGCGCGCATCTTGCAGAGCCTCGTAGACGATCTCCTGCGCGCGCTCAAGATTCGCGTGCAGATTCAGTTTGGCGGCGAGGTCAATGAGGGCGAGCGCGGCCGCGTGGTTTTCCGAATCGGGTTCGCCCACGGCCGCGCGCACCGTCTGCACGATCAGCCGCTCAAACTTGCGCTGCATGCTGATGCGGTCGAGACGGTAGCCGAGCCGCGCCACCTCGCCCGCGATCTTCAACGCCTCGCGAAAGGCTTCCGGGTCGGCCTCCTGCTCGAACTTCTGCATCTCGCGTTCGAGCCGGCGCGTGATAGTGAACTCGGCGGCGGCGCGCAGTTCCTCCGGCAAGTTGAAACCGGCCTGTTGCAGCATCTCGATGTTGCGCCGGTTCTCCTCGTAGAGATATTCGTACTGCTCGGAGAAACGCCCGACCAGACGGCCGAACACGATTTCGTAAATGCGCTGGCGACCTTCGGGCAAGAGGTGTTCGAGGCCGAAGTCCGACGGGCCGAAATCTTCCTGCATCAGGCGCAGGAGCGCGGGCACGGAGTCGGTGCGAAACTGCGCCCAGAGATTGTCCGTCGCCGCTTGAAACAGAACGTCGCCCGGATACTCTTTCAACACGCAGTAGAAATCCACGTCGCCGACGTGCATCGCCGCGACCGCGAAATCCTGTTGCCTCCCCGTCGCAAAAGTTTCCAGCACGATCCGCCCGGTGGCGAGCGCGAGTCGCCCGTGTCGCTCCTGCCGGAAATCCGTGAGCGTGTAGGCGTGACCCGCGATCTCGCCGTCCTGCCCGCTCTTGTCCACGAGGCTTGAGATGGCGAGGCTCGCGGCGATGCGCGGCGGCGCGACCCGCGCACGCTCGACCAACTCAAGAAAGATGTCCGCCCCGTTGCCGTGCTTCCTGACGTTGCTCTCGGCTTCCGCCAGCAGTTCGAGAAAACCCTCGCGCGGCGTGGGCAGTTGCAACTCCGACATGAAATCCATCGCCCGCGCGGCGTACTTCAACACCTGCACGGTCTCGATGCCGGAGATGTCGTTGAAGAACCAGCCGCAACTCGTGAACATCAAAAGCGTGCTGCGTTGGAGTTCGAGCAGCGTGAGCGCGCGTTGCTCTTCGGCCTCGCTCAGACGGCGACCCGCCTGTCGTGTTAAAAATTCCGTGCGGCGTTCGCGCCCCGGCTCGATGAGCAGTTCAACGTACTCGTCGCGCGCGCGCCAAGGGTCTCTGAAGAGTTCGCCGCCCTGTTCCTCATAGGCGCGCGCGGCATCGTCGCGGACGTAATTCAAAGCGTCCCGCAGCGGCGTGCGCCACTTTTGATTCCAGCCTTCGGGCGCGCCCGCGTGGCAACTGCAATCGCGCGTCCAGCGGCCGACGCCGTGAGCGCAACTCCAGGCCGTCCCTTCGCCTTCAGCCCCCTGCTTGATCTCGACTTCAAACTCCGGCTCATTCGCTTCGAGAAACTCACCGTAGTTCGTCACGCGCAGGCCGCGCGCCGCCGCCTCGACTTCCAAGCCGTAGGCCAGACAGCGGTCGCCATACTTGAAATGATGTCCGTAAGATTCGCCGTCGGTCGCGACGTGGACGACGCGGCCGCTACTGCCGCCGCCCTCGCCGTTACTACTGCTACTAACGCCGCCGACCTCGTGCGCCCTGCGCTCGAAGTGGTCGAGGAGGATGTGCGAAGAGGCGAGCGCGCCGTCGAAGGCGATGGCCTTGGCGAGTTGGCCGTCGTAGAAGAAGACCGCGAGCGAACGCCCCGAACCGTCCGGGTGCAGGTAGCGGTAAGGGACGGTGGTGTCGAGTTGGCCGTCAATGATCGAGAGCCAAACTTCGCTGCCCGCGCGGCGCACGCGCTCGGCCTGAAACGGCGAGAGGATGACGTACTTCAAATTCTCGTCAATGAGCGCGCCGAGCGTGGCGTCGTTGCAGGCCGTCTCAGGCAACCACAGAGATTCCGGTACGCGCCCGAAGCGGTGGCGGAAATCGGCCAGCCCCCAGCGAATCTCCGTCCGCATGTCGCGCTCGTTACAGAGCGGCAGGATCGAATGGTGATACCCTTGCGCGATGGCGTTGCCGTGCCCGCCGCGCCGGCGCACGCTCATGCGGTCGGCTTCGAGGATGCGCGCGTAGGTCGCCGGGTGGAAACGTTCGAGCCACGCGAGGAGCGTCGGGCCGAAGTTGAAATTGATCAGCGAGTAGTTGTTGACGATGCGTTCGACGCGCCCGTAATTGTCCACGATGCGGGCGAACGCGTTCGGGCGATAGCACTCGCTCGTGATGCGCTCGTTCCAGTTGGAGAAGGGGTGCGCGCCCGGCTGTGGTTCGATGTGATCAGTCCAGGGGTTCTCGCGCGGTGGTTGGTAGAAGTGTCCGTGAATGACAAGCGCCGTCGCTGCTGAGTTCGCCATCAAGTCTCGCCCCCAAAAGTGCGCCGCCGCCTGCCGCGGCAGAAGCCGTCCCTCGCATGCTCATTTAGACTGTTTTCCCTTTGCGCTCAGTTTAGCAATCATTCGCGCGCGCGGGGAAGCCCGCGGACGCGAAAAACTCTTGTCGAGCCGCCACCGGTTGTAGTAAGTTGGCCGCAACTTCAACGTCAACGTTAGCTTGCGGTAAGACCCCGGCGGAGACGATTTTCGCGCCCGCGTACATCCACAGTGACAGCCAAGAGCTTGGGGGCAGAACATGCCAAACGGTAAATGGAAATTAGAAGGCTATGATACCTTCTCTCGCGAGAGCTATCCCCTTCCGGGTGAGTACGACACGGAGGATATCGCCATTATCGCCGCGAAGAAGCGACTGGAAGATTTAGAAAGAACGCAGCCCTCGGAATCGAGTGGTGGACAAGACGGCATGCAGGATCGAGTTTATCTTATTCGACCTGACGAGACTAAATTCAGAATTCTGCCGGATTGACTTGTTAAGTAAGTCGAAACTAAGACTCAACTAACTTTTTCGATCAGAGGAGGGTTTCCGAGATGGCGACTAAAGAACGGCGCGCGGAAGGCGGCGGGCGGGACGAACAGCAGCAGCAGCGGCGCGCGCGGCGCGTCAACAAGAAGGATCAAATTCTCGCGCTCTTCACTTCGGGCATTGACGAAGTAGAAGACATCGCCATGATCACCGGCTCGCGCCCCTCTTACGTCGGCTCGATCCTACAGGAAGCCGGACTCAATCCCGGCTACTTCGATCTCTACACCTCGACCTCGCACCCGATGAACGTCTATTCCAAGTTCTTCGCGGGCAAGCTCGGCTTCAAGGACGAAGAGACGGCGCGCGCGAGCCTCGAATTGATTGACCGGCTCTATCACCAGTTCGAGCTTGCGGGCGACCGCGCCGGTCAGCACCATTCTCTGACGATGGGCTTGACGATGTACAACCGCGCGCGCTGGACGGGCAAGGCGGCCGAGGCGACGGTCTTCCGCGAGTGGCTGCTCGCGCGCCTGCAAGAAGTGGACGAGGCGGGCGACGACGCCGCAGCCGACGCCGGAGAAGTGTTAGACGAGGAGAGCGACGCGCTTCCCTCGCTCGATTAAGTTGAAACGCGTTCAAGTTGAAACGCGTTCGCGGACGCGTGCCGGGAGCTAGTGAATGATCGTCGAAGGCTTTGATAACGCGTGGCACATCCTGCGCCAGTGGGCGGAGAGCGGCTACGAATTTTTCGCGCTCGACATGACGAGCCGCGTCCCGCAGCCGCGCCCGCTCGACAGCAACGAACTGCCGTTGAGCGGCATGCTCGGACTCGACTACCTGCCCATCCCGCCCCTCGTCCCGCGCGAAGAACACGGCGACAACCCCGACCCCGAACGCCCCCTCACCATCGCCGAGATCACACTCGCCGCCGCCATCGCCGAAGGCTGGGAACCGGAGACGCGCGACGATGCGAGCCAAATAACATGATAGCCACGCTCACTACTGACAACCTGATAGCGCAGCTTCATATACTGTCCGCTCGCGTTTACCAGGCCGCGCAGATCAACGTCTAACTCTCTACCGGCAGAGGTAGGCCAACTCATTCAACCTCATCCGCCCGAGACGCTTTCGCGTTCGAGTCGAATGAGTTTCGTTACTGGTAAATTCTAAAAATTGACATTTTTAGATGGTGCGCATAACCTCACGTTGATTTCTCGCCTTTGTCTCGAAAAAGTCTTACTTCAACTTCGCCCTCGCGGTAAAATTTTATGAACCAGCAACAAATCAATAGCTTGTAGTGCTGACAACTTAAAGCCCCGAAAAGTAAATAAGATGAGCGACAATAACGAGCCGCAACAGGAGAGCGAGATAAAACCCACCACCGCGCACACCTCTCCGCCACCCCGGCCGCCCGGTAATACGCCGGACTTGGATGTTGAAAAGAAGAAGGCTATCACCGATGCGGTCACTCAGATTTTGAACGGCATTCCATTCATCGGCCCGTACATCGTAGTAGTAAAATTGAAATGGGGTTGGACGGGTCTGGTGCTCTCAATCGGCGGCTTTATGTTAGCTTCGCTCCTGGTTTTCACCGGCTTGTTTCCGGAGAGAGCCGTTTCGGATAAATATAAAAACAGTCTCCCGCAGCAGCAGCAGCCATTGTTCGACCCCCCGGCCGAGATCAGAGATTATCAATTAAAATTACAGCAGGACGTTTCGTGGGATGCGGCGATACGGAATGCTAAATCCAGAGTGTGGGCGTCCGGGGTCGCACTCAGGAAACTGAATCCGCAGTTGATTGCGGAAAAGGTGAAGGAAGGTATTCCCGCGCAGATCGTCTACGTCAATCCTTGCGGTAAAACTATAGTCAGCAGGCAGAATGACGAAAACAACCAGAACGCGCTGGAGAACATTAAGGGCAACCTGAGAACTTTTGCCACGTACACGAAAGACTTCAACGAAATTCAAAAAAGTCTATTA
>JAUZFQ010000165.1 GCA_030838445.1 Pyrinomonadaceae bacterium
ATGGGCGCGGTGCTGCTCGCCAAAAAGACGGGCGCGCCCGTCCTCCCCTTCTCCGTCAACGCCGAACGCTACTACGCCGCGCCGAGTTGGGACGCCTTTCAAGTCCCCTACCCCTTCACCCGCGCGCGCGTACTGATCGCCCCCCCGATCCACGTCCCCCCGGACGCCGACGAAGCCGAACTCTTTGCCAAGCGCGCCGAACTCCAACGCGCCCTCGACGCGCTCGCCGACTAAGATTGTTCAGCGGCGACTCGCGCTCGTAAAATTACGCTCGATGCTTGCGAGCAATTTTCAAGTCGTCGGCCGGATCGAGCACGTCGAAGTCATCGCCGTGCGCCACTCGATTCGCGTCCTCGATTTTCTCAAGCAAACTTACGGGCGTTGGCGTTGGCGCAAGCTGAAAGGTGTTGCCGGAGTGCTGCTCGGAGATGGTACGATTCGTTTAGCAGAGTTACACTGGTATGAAGCACACGGCATCGGCAACGCCAGATGAAGATCAAACACTATCTCGATTAAAGATTATGAAGCAGCAAGACACAGGCTCGTTGATCGCCATCTGCATAGACAACACCGACTACGAAATGTCGCTTGAGCGACGCAAAGTTTACCCGGTGCTGCCCGACGACAGCGCCGCGCGCAGCGACTACGTGCGCGTCATCGACGAAACCGGCGAAGACTATCTCTTCCCCGCGAGTCTGTTCATTCTCGTCCCGGTCACGCGCGACGTGGAAGCGGCCGTGCTGGCCGGAACTCATATTTAGCTCTAACAATTTTCGCTCATTCCTTCGGAGGACTGCATGATCAATCAGGAGCGCATTAAAAACTTGCTACTCGAACTCGTCCAAATTGACAGCGTTTCGCGCCAGGAGCGCGACGTGGCCGAGCGCATCAAGAAGTATTGCGAGGAGATGGGCGCGACCGTCGAGATCGACGACGCGGGCGCGAAGGTCGGCGGCAACTCCGGCAACGTCATCGCGCGCTTTCCCGGCACGATCCCCGGCGCGGAGTGGATCATGATGTCGGCGCACATGGACACGGTCGTGCCCGGCGAGGGCGTCAAGCCGGTGGTCGAGGGCGACATCATCCGCTCGGACGGGACGACCGTCTTAGGCGGCGACGACAAGTCGGGCTGCGCCGTCATCATCGAAACGATCCGCTGCCTGCAAGAGCAGAACATCCCGCACGCGCCCATCGAAGCCGTCTTCTCGATCTGCGAAGAGGTCGGACTGCTCGGCGCGAAGCACGTCGATACGTCGAAGCTGAACTCGAAGTACGGCCTCGTCTTCGACTCGGACGACCCCGGCTTCCTCTTCACCAAAGGCCCTTCGGCCGACCACATGGAGTGGAAAATCTACGGGCTGGAATCGCACGCGGGCGTCGCGCCCGAACAGGGCATCTCCGCCATCCGCATCGCCGCCGAAGCTATCCACAACATGAAACTCGGCCGCATTGACGAAGAGACGACCGCCAACATCGGCGTCATCGAAGGCGGCAAGGCCACCAACATCACCACCAACCTCGTCACCCTGCGCGGCGAGGCGCGCTCGCACGACGACAAAAAGTTGGAGGCGCAGACCGCGCACATGACCAAGTGTTTCGAAGACGCGGCCGCGAAGCACGAAGTCACGGTCGAGGGCGTGACGACGAAGGCGCGCGTCGAGGCGCACGTCACGCGCGAGTACTCGGCGATGGACGTGCCGGATAGTTCGCGCGTCGTCCAACTCGTCTATCAGGCGGCCGCGCGCCTCGGCCAGAAGGTCGAGACGCTCGCTTCGGGGGGCGGTTGCGACGCCAACATCTTCAACAAGCGCGGCATCGAATGCGCCAACTTCGGCACGGGCATGCGCGCCATCCACACCGTCAAAGAGTGGCTCGACGTGAAGGACATGTACGCCTCCGCCGAGATGACGCTCGAAGTCCTCAAACTCAACGGCGAACTGGCAGCGCAGCAACAGCAGAAAGGATAGGCGAGCCAATGGCCGACGAAGAAATGCAACGCACCATACAGTTCATCGTCGAACAGCAAGCGCAAAACACTGTGTCCATGGGGCAGTTGACCGAGAAGATGGATCAACTCTCCAACACAGTCGAACGGCTTTCGGGCACAGTTGATCAACTTTCTGTAAAACTTGATCGCACGGCGGACGGCGTGGCGGCGTTGCTCACGATAGCCGAGATTCACGAGCGTGAAATCACCGCCGTTGACGAACGTGGACGGGAGACGGACGAGAGACTCAACGCCCTCATCAACACCGTCGAGCGTTACATCAGCGAACGGCGCAACGGGAAATCTTAAAACAGCGCACCGTGAAACGGCCGTGCCCGCATCGTCAATCGAACAACTGCTCGACCGCCTCGAAGAGTTGAAGCGTCCCGCCGCGGCGGGCGGGCGCGGTCGTGAGCGTCTGGCGGTGGTGCTGAAACAGACGGCGCGACGCCGGTTCGCGGACGCGCCCGCGCTCATACGCTTCCACGAAATCCTGCTCTACCTGCGCGCCTACCCGCAGAGCGCGTCGCTCGTCGAAGCGACGGAAAAACTTCTCCACTCATTCGCGTCGCGCGTCGAACGCCTCAGCGCGGACGGCGCGGACATGTCGGCGTTTGAAGCGCCGGACGTCTCCGGCATCGCGGCGACCGGCTTTTCGGCCGTGTTCGGTTACGACATCACGCGCTGGCTGGCGCGCGCGCACGCGTCGCGCGTCCAGGTGCTGTGGGACGACTACGAAGACCACGCGCACCTGAACCTCGTGTGGCCGAAACTGCTGCCGCTCTTCGAGGAGGACGCTTACTCGGACGCGCACGCGCCTTTTCTCGCGTGGGTGCGCGCGGCCAAGCGACGCGGCGAGAGCGATCTGTCGTGGCTCATGCGGCAGTTCGAGCGCCTGCCCGTCGGTGAAAAGCAGAAGGCCGAACTGTTCGAGCCGCTCCGGCTGTGGGTGCGTTGGGAACTCGGCAACTCGAAGGCGACGCGCACGCTGATGCGACGCCGCGTGCGCCGGATTTTTTATCACGACGCGCCGCTCATCGCCCGCCGCGACGTGTCTCTGGCGCGCGAACTCGACGCGCCGCCGCTCGCCGTCGAGCGTCTGTCGCGCGCCGACGGAGAACGTCTGCTCGCGTCGGGGCGCGACACGATGGCCGTGCGCTTTCGCGAGTTGCACGGCTTCACCTTCGGCGACCCGCGAAGCGTCGTGCGTGCCGACGCGGGTCGCGGGTTGGAGATTTTTTTGTGGGGCGTTCCGCCCGCGCGACGCTTGCCGCTGCTCGGTTATCACGCCGGGATATTTTTCAAGAACGGCGTGCCGATGGGTTATCACGAAGGGCTGTCGCTGTTCGAGCGCGTCGAGATCGGACTCAACCTTTTTTACACTTTCCGCGACGGCGAATCGGCGTGGGCTTACGCGCGCCTGATGCGACTCTACCGGCAACTCCTCGGCGCGGACGTGTTTTCGATTGACCCGTATCAACTCGGCGGGTCGGGCAACGAGGAGGGCATCGAGTCGGGCGCGTTCTGGTTCTACCGCAAGCTCGGCTTTCGCCCCGTGCGCGCCGAACTGGCGACGCTCGTCGCGTTGGAGGAACGCAAACTCGCCGCACGCAAAAATTACCGCACCCCGCCGCGCGTCCTGCGCCGCCTCGCCTCCGGCCACGTCATCTACGAGGCGCGCGACGACGCGGAAGCGGCGACAACAACGACGGGCGAGTGGGACAGGTTCGCGGTGCGAAACGTCGGGCTGGCCGTCGCGCGACGGATGGCGTCGGAGTTCGACGGCGACGCAGGGCGCAGCCGCGCGGCATCGGTCGCGACAGTCAAACGCGCGCTCGGCGCGGTCGGCGCGAAACTGAACGAGGCGGAGGAACGTGCCTTCTCCAACTTCGCGCTCGTGCTGGCGCTCGTCCCAGACCTTGTGCGCTGGACGGCCGTTGAGAAGCGCGACGCACTCAGCATCGTCCGTGCGAAGGCGTCGGGCGCGGGCGAGTCGCGCTATCTGCGTCTGCTCTGTCGCCACGCGCGGCTGCGTCTTGAAATAATCGCGCTCGGCACAAACGTCAACTCGCAGGTCAAGGAGTAGGGATGAAACGCGCACACGTTCGTCGGTTGATCTTAGTCTTCATCACTGCGTCCTGTGCGGCGCAGTCGGTCGCGGCGGGCGACGGGCGGCGGGCGGCACGAATCGTCAACGCAAACTACACGGCCGCCGGTCTGAACGTATCCCAGACGCCGGACGCCGCCGCTTACTACAAGCAGGGCGACGAGCATTTTCAGGCGGGACGTTACCGCGAGGCCGTCGAAGCCTTCAAGCAGTTGGTCAAGCTGCGCTCGGACGTGCCGCTAGGTCATTTCTATCTCGGCAGCGCGTACTACAAGTTGCAGCAATACGCGGAGGCCGTCGCCGCGTTCAGAGAGGCCACGCGGCTCAAGCCCGACTACTACCCGGCTCACGTCTTGCTCGGCAACGCGCTCGACTCGGCCGGGCGTTTCGACGAAGCCGTCGCCGCCTACACAGAGGCCACACGTATCCAACCCGCAATACCGGGCGCGCACTACGAACTCGGCGTGGCCTACTTCAATCAGAAGCAGTATGCGAAGGCGGAAGCGGCCTATCGCGAGGTCGTGCGTCTCAAGCCCGACTACAAGGGCGCGCACGACAACCTCGGCGAGACGCTGAGCCGCATGGGTCGCACCGTCGAGGCCGTCGCCGCGTACCTCGAAGCCGTCCGTCTCGACGCGCGCGACGCCGAAGCCTACCGCCATCTCGGCGAAGCGCGCGGCCGTCTGAAGCAGTACGCGGAAGCGGAGGCGGCCTTCAGAGAGGCCGCGCGCCTGCGTCCCGACGACGCGGCCGCGCACCTCGGACTCGGCAACGTCTACTTCAACACCAGACGCTTCGCCGAAGCCGCCGCGTCTTACCGCGAGGCAGCGCGGCTGCGCCCCACCTGGGCGACCGCGCACAACAACCTCGGCGACGCCTACAAGCAGGCGGCCAAGCCCGCCGAGGCCGCCGTCGCCTACCGTGAAGCCGTCCGCCTCAGCCCCAACCTCGCCGAAGCGCATTACAAACTCGCGCTCATTTACCTCGAACAGAACGACCGCCCCGCGGCGTCGAAAATTCACGAGACGCTCAAAACTCTCAACCCCGAACTGGCAACGAAGTTGAAGGCCGCGCTTGATAAGTAGCGGCCAAGTAGCGGTCGAGTAACAATTGGTCAGCAGTGCCGCGAACTGCGGGCGGCGTCTGTGCTATCCTTCCACGTCGAAAATCAACCGTTCACGTAAACTGAAAGATGTCCGAAAGTTCACCCGCAAATTACAAGAGCGGCTACGTCGCGCTCATCGGGCGGCCGAACGCCGGGAAGTCAACGCTCTTGAACCGCCTCGTCGGCGAGAAGATCGCGGCCGTCTCGAACAAGCCGCAGACGACGCGCCACCAGATTCAGGGCGTCATCACGCGCGACGAGGGGCAGATCGTTTTAGTTGACACGCCCGGCGTCCACCAGCCCGGCTATCTGCTCAACCGACGCATGATGAGCGCCGTCCACGACGCGCTCGAAGGCGTTGACCTCGTGCTCCTGATGCGTGACGCGTCCGTCCCGACCGGCAACGGCGACCGCTTCGTCCTCGATCTCGTCAAGCAGTCCGAGAAGCCCGCGTTGCTTCTTTTGAACAAGGCCGACCGTCTGGACGACAAGGCGAAACTGCTGCCGCTGATGCAGTGGTACGCCGCCGAGTATGACTGGCGCGAACTCGTGCCGCTCTCGGCGCGCACGGGCGACATGGTTGACACGCTGCTCGCCGCCATCATCAAACACCTCCCCGAACGCGAACCGATCTTCGCCGAAGACGAACTGACCGACCAGTCCATGCGTGCACTCTGCGCCGAGATCGTCCGCGAGAAGATTTTGCAGACGACCGGCGACGAACTGCCTTACGTCACGGCCGTCGTCACCGAACGCTTCGACGAGGAGCGCGAAGACTTCACGCGCATCAACTGCATCATCTACGTCGAACGCGCCTCGCAAAAGGCCATCATCATCGGGCGCGCGGGCGAGCGCATCAAAGAGGTCGGCACGAAAGCGCGACAGGACATCGAACACCTCCTCGGCCACCGCGCCCACCTCGAACTCTTCGTCAAAGTCCAGGAAGACTGGCGCAACAGCGAACGCGCCCTGAACGAAATGGGAATTAAGGAGCGAGGCGAGTGAATGGTAAATGGTGAATGGATAAAAACTGCTTTCATCCATTCACCATTGACTATTGACCATTCACCTTCTTTTTATGTGGTACGCACTCGACATCACGGTTGACGGGGCGGCGCGCGAGGCCGTGGAGTATGCGTTGACGGAGGCGGGCGCGTCGGGGACGGAGACGGCGGCGGACGACGACGCGGAAGTGGCACGCGTCGCCGGATACTTCGACCGCGCGCCGGAGCAAGACATGGTGCGCGCCTCTGTGCTCGACGCGCTCAGGATTTACGGGTTGCCGCCCGCGAGCCTGCGCGCGATTGAGGCGCGCGAGGTCGAGGCGCGCGATTGGCTGGGCGAGTGGAAGAAGAGTTGGCAGCCGGTCGCGGTCGGCGCGCGTTTCGTCGTCGCGCCGCCGTGGGGCGAAGTGGAAGAGAGGCCGGGGCGCGTCGTCATCCGCATCGAACCGGGCATGGCCTTCGGCACGGGCACGCACGAGACGACGCGCCTCTGTCTCGTCGCGCTCGAAAAATATTTTGCGGGCGACGGCGGCAGTAGCCTCCTTGATGTAGGAACAGGTACGGGCATCCTCGCCATCGCCGCCGCGAAACTCGACGCGCGCGCCCGCGTCGAAGCCTGCGACACGGACGCCGAGGCGGTCGAGATCGCGCGCGAGAACGCGTCGCTAAATGGCGTCGCCGCGCAAATCAACTTTCGCACGGGCACGGTCGAAGCGGCGGGCGCGTCCTTCGATTGCGTCTGCGCCAATCTGACCGCCGACGTGATCCTGCCGCTCCTGCCCGCGCTCATCGAAGCCACCTGCGGCCGCCTGATCCTCTCCGGCATCCTCGACACGCAAGCCGCCTCCGTCCGCGCGCGCCTCGCCCAACTCGGCATCAGCCAGACCGAGACGGCCAGCGACGGCGAGTGGGTCGCAATCATCGTCTAATAGGTTTCAAGTTTCAGGTTTCAGGTTTCAGGACTGAAAAGGGTTTCAAGTTTCAGGTTTCAAGTTTCAGGACTGAGGTTCGTCGTTCTTTAACTTGAAACTTGAAACCTGAAACTTGAAACATGAGCCTTGAAATTTGAAACTTGAAACCCTCGGACTTGAAACTTGAAACCTGAAACCTGAAACCCTTATGCGTCGCCGTTTCTATGCTCCGCCAGATGCGTTTGCGCCCGACGGCGCGACGGTCTCACTCGCGCGCGAGGAGGCGCAGCACTTGCGCGGCGTGCTCAGGCTCAAGCCGGGCGATGAGGCTTTCGTGTTCGACGGCGAGGGGCGCGAGTATGCGTGCCTCGTCGCTGCGGTGGCTGCGGGCGGAAGGCGCGCGGCGGGAGAGACGGCGACGCTCGAAGTGCGCGGGCGCGTCGAGCCGCAACGGCCTGAGTCGCCGCTCGACCTGACGCTCGCGGTCGCGCTGTTGAAGGGCGAGAAGTTCGACCTCGTGGTGCAGAAGGCGACGGAGTTGGGCGTGTGGCGCATCCTGCCCGTCGAGACGAAGCGCGCCGACGTGCGCCTCGTGCGCGAAGGGAGCGAGGGACGCAAAGGGAAAGGGAGCGAGGGGCGAGACGCGGGCGTGCGCGTCGCGCGCTGGCGGCGGCTCGCGCTCGAAGCGGCCAAGCAGTCGGGGCGCGCGCGCCTGCCTGAAGTGTGCGCGCCCGTCGCGTTCGCGGAGTTGATGGCGGCGATTACAACGAACGCGGCGGCGCATGAAGACGCGGCGGCGCATGAAGACGCGGCGACTGTTGACGAAGAGCGGCGTCTGTTTTTTACGGAGCGGGGCGGGCGCGGGCTGGCGGAGACGCTTCGTGAATGGCCGGCGCGCCCCGCGAAGTTGACCGCGCTCGTCGGCGCGGAGGGCGGTTGGGACGACGAGGAGATCGCGCGTGCTTGCGGTGCGGGCTGGCACGCCGTCACGTTCGGCGGGCGCGTCCTGCGCGCGGAGACGGCGGCCGTCGTCGTGACGGCGCTGCTCCAACACCTGTACGGCGATTTGGTTTGAGCCACTGTACGGCGTTTTGGTTTGAGCCGCAGCGTGGCGCGGAGAGTTAACTTGAGTTCGCGGCTTGGCGCGGAGAAAACTTGAGTTCGCGGCTATTGCGCATCGCGTTAAATCCGCCTTTTCCGATTCGCGCGTAAATTTTTTGACGAATGCGCCCCGGCGGGCGCAGAATAAGAATCGCTGGTCGAGTGTGCGCGTCGGTGGTTGGTCGCCCGTTCAATGGGCGGGAGTCGCCGACAGCGAGTAAGTAAGTAAGTCTTTCCGCCCGTGACGGGGAAACCTCGGAGGAGCGTCGAGCGTATGGCAATGAGTAGGGAGGACGCCGTGAGCAGGGCGAGAATTGATCTCGCTGAGAGACTCGGCGTGGCGGAAGATGAGATTAAAGAAGATTCGGTTGAGGATGCGGATTTTCCGGATGCGTCGTTCGGCGCGGGCGCTGCGGGCGAGATGAGCGCGCAGATGATCACGCCGGGGTGGCGTATCCGCCTGCGCGCGGGCGGCGACACTTACGAGTACCGCGCCAACCGCAACCGCATCCGTCTGTTCAACTTCAAAGGCGCGAACTACAGCGTCTAAACCATCCCAAGTTTTTCCGCTTGAAGCAGTGAGGTAAGGCAATGAACCGGCAGAATTTTTTCGGACATCTGGCGCTGGCGGCGGCCGTCGTCATTCTCGCGGCGTTCATCGGGCAGATGCGGCGCATGGAGCGTTCGCACGCGACGTTCGAGTCGCGCACCACGGTCGTCGTGCCGCACGGGCACGATCACGACTCGGACGAGGCTGACGACGCGGAGAGCGAGCCGGAAGACGCGGAAGTGATCGTGCGTTTCCGCTCCGGCACTTCGCGCGCGACCATCGAGCGCATCACGGAACAGCTCAACGACCGGCTGCTGGATCGCTTCGAGTTCATCAACAATCAGGCCGTCATCGCCGACGAGGACGGCCTCGCGCCGGAAACGGTCGCCGCCGAATACCGCGGCCTCGCCGAAGTCGAATACGCCGAGCCGAACTCGGTCATCGAACTCGACCCGAACGGGGACGAGGGCGACTTTGAAGAGATGGCGCGCGTTAGTAATGATGACGACGACGATGATCCGCCCGTCGTGCGCCACCCCGGCGACGGCGGCGCGCAGCCGAACGACCCGCTCTTCAAAGAGCAGTGGTCGCTCTTGAACACGGGGCAGCGCGCGGGCAAGTCGGGCGCGGACGTGTGCGCCACGCGCGCTTGGACGAAGACTAAGGGCAGCCGCAAGCTCGTCGTCGCCGTCATCGACACGGGCGTTGATTACAACCATCAGGACTTGCGCACCAACATCTGGACGCGCCCCGCCTCGCTCGCGCCCTACTCCGACGAAGACCTCGGCGACTTCGACGACCTGCACGGCTTCGACGCCGCCGACAACGACGGCGACCCGATGGACGACAACGGCCACGGCACGCACTGCGCCGGGATCATCGGTGCGGAGGGCGACAACAGCGACGGCATCGCGGGCGTCAACTGGGAAGTCGAGATCATGCCTTTGAAATTCCTCGGCCGGAGCGGCAGCGGCACGACCAAGGACGCCATCGAGTGCATCAACTACGTCGTCGCGCGCAAGAAGGCGGGCGTCAACGTCCGCATCATCAGCGCGAGTTGGGGTTCGACGGCGCGTTCGCGCGCGCTCGGCGACGCCATCAAACGCGCGGGCGACGAGGGCATCCTCTTCATCGCCGCCGCGGGCAACTCTTCGACCAACAACGACACGCGCCCGCACTATCCTTCAAACTACGATCTGCCGAACGTCTTGAGCGTCGCCGCGCTGACGCGTCACGATGTGCTCGCGCGCTTCTCCAACTTCGGCGCGAAGACCGTCCACATCGCCGCGCCCGGCGCGGAGATCATGAGCACTTGGCCGGGCAACCAGTACGAGGAACACTCCGGCACTTCGATGGCCACGCCGGTCGTCTCCGGCGTCGCCGCGCTCATCCTGTCCGTCAACCCCGACCTCTCCGTCACGGACTTGCGCCAGCGTCTGCTCGACACGGTGGACAAACTGCCCGCGCTCGACGGCAAAGTTTCGAGCGGCGGACGCGTCAACGCCGCGCGCGCCGTCCGCGCCGAGTAAGACGGAGCGAGCGATGCTTTGACGCCGACTCTCCAACAGCCCCTCCGACCCCATCCGGTCGGAGGGGCTTTTAAGTTAAGGCGGTGACTTCATGGCCGACGAGACGGGCGCGCTCTGCGAGGCGTTCCAAAACAACATTGACGAGATCACGCTCGACTGGGTGGCGCGCGTCAAGCAGGACGCGCACATGCGTTCCGACGACCGCTTGACGACGACGCAGATCGTCGATCACGTCCCGCAGATGCTCGAAGAACTCTGCACGCTGTTGCAGCAGGAAGGCGTGCCCGATTTCGCCACCGTCCGCGCCGCCAGCCAGCACGGCTACACACGCTCGCTCGAAGGCTACTCGCTCGTTGACCTCCTGCGCGAACTCGAATTGCTGCGCGACTGCGTCTTCAACTTCGTCGCCGAGACCGAGACCGAGCACAACGTCAACCGCCGCGAAACCTTCCGTGTCCTCAAGACGGTCAACCAGTACTTCGGCGAAGACATCATCTTCGTCGTCGAACATTTTTTGAAGAACCGTCAAAGCGCAAGCGGCAAACAACAGTCGTAAGAGCGCGAGCGATAAACCATAGTCGTAAGAGCGTAAGCGACAAACAATAATCGTAGCGGCCGAGCTAATTCTTCATCCGCGCGAGTCATCACGCCTCGCTCCGGCGTCGAGTCGCACCGCGCGCCCGCTTGCGTTAGAATCCGTGCCAACCGCCAGTCATACATACTTGAAATTGGAAGCGAGGAAACTGCCGAACCATGAGCGCGTCAACACGTCCAACCGCCACGCCGCCCGATCCGGAACTCGACCGGCTTTGTGTTAACACCATCCGCACGCTCTCGCTCGACGCCGTGCAGCGCGCCGAGTCGGGTCACCCCGGCCTGCCGCTCGGTGCTGCGCCGATGGCCTACGTCCTGTGGACGCGATTCCTCAGCCACAACCCGCGCAATCCGAAGTGGCAGAACCGCGACCGCTTCCTGCTCTCTGCCGGACACGGCTCGATGCTCGTCTATTCGCTGCTGCACCTGACGGGCTACGATCTGTCGCTCGAAGAGTTGAAGAATTTTCGCCAGTGGGGATCGAAGACGGCCGGACACCCGGAGAACGTGCTCACGCCCGGCGTCGAGATCACGACGGGGCCGCTCGGCCAAGGGTTCGCCAACGGCGTCGGGATGGCGATGGGCGCGGCGCACCTCGCGTCGAAGTTCAACCGCGAAGGCTTCCCTCTCATTGATCACTTCGTCTACTCAATCGTCTCCGACGGCGACTTGATGGAGGGCGTCGCGAGTGAAGCCGCCTCGCTCGCAGGTCATCTCAAACTCGGCAAGCTCATCTACCTCTACGACGACAACCGCGTCACCATCGAGGGCTTCACCTCGCTCGCCTTCACCGAAGACGTGCCGAAGCGTTTCGACGCTTACGGCTGGCACACCTTGACCGTCGAAGACGGCAACGACCTCGACTCAATCGAGCGCGCCATCCGCGAGGCGCAAGCCGAGACCGGGCGGCCGTCGCTCATCTCCGTCAAGACCGTCATCGGCTACGGCATGCCCGCCGCCGGCACGCGCAAGGCGCACTCGGACGCGCCCGGCGCGGAGGCCGTCAAGGAAACGAAACGCGCGCTCGGCTGGCCGGAGGACGCGGAGTTTCACCTGCCCGCCGACGCGCTCGCGCACTTCCGCGAAGCGGTCGAACGCGGCGCGAGTCAAGAAGAGGAATGGAACGCGCTCGTCGCCCGCTATACGGACGCGCACGCGGACGAGGGGCGCGCGTGGCGCGAACTGATGAGCGGCGAGTTGCCCGCCGGTTGGGCGGACAAGTTGCCCACGTTCACGGACGCGAAGCCCATGGCGACGCGCGTCGCTTCGGGCGAAGTGATCAACGCGCTCGCGTCCGTCCTGCCCGCGCTCATCGGCGGCTCGGCCGACCTCGGCGTCTCGAACAACACCGACATCAAAGAGGGCGGCAGTTTTCAGCCCGCGTCATACGACGGCCGCATCCTTCATTTCGGAGTGCGCGAACACGCGATGGGTTCGACCATGACGGGCATCAGCTTGAACGGCGGACTCATCCCCTACGGCGGCACGTTCCTCACCTTCTCCGACTACATGAAGCCCGCCATTCGACTCGCCGCGCTCTCCGAGGTGCAGGTCGTCTACGTCTTCACGCACGACTCCATCGGCCTCGGCGAAGACGGCCCGACGCACCAGCCCATCGAACACCTCGCGGGCTTGCGCGCCATCCCGCACCTCTACGTCATCCGCCCCGCCGACCCGCACGAGACGCGCGAGGCGTGGCGCATCGCCATCGAACGACGCCACGCGCCGACCGCGCTCATCCTCACGCGCCAGAAAGTGCCCACGCTCGATCAGGCGCGTTACAACTCCGCCGACGGCGCGCGGCGCGGCGCGTACATCCTCGCCGAAGCGGTTGACGACCGTGGACAGAACACGACGCCGCAACTGATCATCATCGCCACCGGCTCGGAAGTCGCGCTCGCGCTCGAAGCGCGCGAAGAGTTGCAGCGGGATGGAACAAGCGTGCGCGTCGTCTCGATGCCCTGCTGCGAGTTGTTCGACGAGCAGGACGAGAGCTACCGCGAAGAAGTTTTGCCTTCGTCTGTCACGGCGCGTCTTGCCGTCGAAGCGGGCGCGAGTCTCGGCTGGGCGCGCTACACCGGACTCGCGGGCGGCTGCGTGTGTCTCGACCGCTTCGGCGCGTCTGCGCCCGGCGACGTGGCGCTCCGCAACCTCGGCTTCAACGTCGAGAACGTGACGCAGAAGGCGCGCGACCTGCTGTTGGCGCGCAAGTAACTATAGTAACGACGGTAACGACAGCGACGGGGTGAGGTGAAAATGAAGATCGCCATCGGCGCGGATCACGGCGGCTACCCGCTCAACGAACACATCATCGCAATCCTCGGCGACGCGGGTCACGAACTCTTGGACTTCGGCACGCACGACGCCGCGCGCACCGACGACGATTACCCGGACTACGCCGTGCAGGTGGGCGAGGCCGTGCGCGCACGCGCCGCGGAGTGCGGCATCATCATCTGTGGCAGCGGCGTCGGCGCGTCGGTGGCGGCGAACAAACTGCGCGGCGTGCGCGCCGCCCTGTGCGGCGACACCTACTCGGCGCACCAGTCGCGCGAGCACGACGACTGCAACGTGCTGTGTCTCGGCGCGCGCGTCGTCGGCGTCGAAGTGGCGACCGAGATCGTGCGCGCCTTCGTCGGCGCGCGCTTCAACGGCGAGGCGCGACACCAACGCCGCCTCGACAAAGTGCTCGACATCGAACGCCGCGAGACGACAACACCCGACGCCGCATAGTTTCATTTAAGTTTGAGGTTTTAGTTTCAGGTTTCAAGTTTCAGGTTTCAAGTTAAAGAACGAATGACGTTCAGACTTTAAACCTGAAACTTGAAACCTGAAACTTTTTATGACACCTGAAACTTTTTAACAAACTACTTTGAGCGCGGCGGGGAGGACGCGGAATTCGAGCGGGGTGTGGCCGCGCACGTCGCCGTCGGCTTCGACCGCGAGCGCGTCTGTCGGCGTCAGGTGTTCGATGCGGACGCGCGCGCCGCGCGTGATGCGCACGCCACGGTTCTTGACGTGGCCGCCGCTGTGGATGCGCGTCATCTCGCGTACGAGCGAGGCGCGCGAGATGCGGCTGGCGGTGACGACATCGAGCAGGCCGTCGTCCGTGCGCGCGTCCGGCGAGAACATCATGCCGCCGCCCGCATACGCGCCGTTGACGATTGCCACCAGATTCGTCGCACACTCGAACGCCGCCGCGTCGTCCACGCGCACCGAGACGCGGCGCGCGCGCCAACCGGCGATGGCGGGCACGGCCGCGAACGCGAAACGCGCCTCGCCCGGAAAGCGACGCACCAGACGACCCTGCGCCGCGACGCGCCCCGCCACCTCCGCGCCGATGCCGAGCGTGGCGGCGTTGAGACAGAAGAAGGGGCGCGCGTCGTCGCCGATTGTCCCGCGCAGCACGTCAACGGCGCGTGTCGTCGTCGCACGGTCGCGCGCGTCGCGGCGGCTGTGTTCGATCAGACGTTCGAGCCAGCGTTCGAGCGCGGCGCGTTCACCCGCGAGGCCGCGCGCGAAATCGTTGCCCGTGCCCGCGGGCAGGACGGCGAGCGCGGCCTCCGCGTTGACGGGCGCAGGCGTCCACACCGTTGCCGACGACGAAGCGGGCATCAACACCGCCGCCGATGACGACGACGTAGAGACGCCATCGCCCTCCGGTTCAAAAAATCCCGACACCACTTCGCCGAGCGTGCCGTCGCCGCCGACGACGGCGATGGTGCAATAGCCCGCACGCAGAGCCTCGCGCGCTGCGCTTTGCGCGTCACCCGCCCCGCCGCGTGCCTCGTGCGCGTCGAAACGCACGCCCCGCTCCCGCAGCACGCGCCCCACCTGCGCCCACGCAGCGCGCGCCCGCGCGGCGTTGTAGTTGACGACCACGAATGTCTCGGCTTGTTCAGTCATTAACTGGTGAATGGTAAATGGTAAATGGTGAATAGTGAAAACCGATTGCGTTGAATAGTCGTCACCACCCGCCGCGCATGCCTCTCACCACAACCAGCAGTCAGCCATTCACCATTCACTATTTACCATTTACCAGCCATACGCCATTTACCATTCGCCATTCACCATTTACCATCTCTCCCATGCGCGCAATCAAGATCGTTTCTCACGGCGGGGTGGAAGGCTTGGAGGTGGCCGAGGTGGAACGGCCGGAGGCGTCGGGCGACCGCGTGCGCGTGCGTGTGCATGCGGCGGCGTTGAATCGCGCCGACCTGTTGCAGCGGCGCGGCCACTATCCCGCGCCGCCGGGCGTGCCTGCGGACATACCGGGCTTGGAGTTCGCGGGCGAGGTCGAGTCTCCTGGGGCGGAGGCGCGTAGGTGGCGTGCGGGGGCGCGCGTGTACGGCATCACCGGCGGCGGGGCGCAGGCCGAATACGTGGTCGTGCCCGAAAACACGCTCGCGGAAATTCCCGCGAACCTCAGTTGGGAAGAGGCAGCGGCCGTGCCGGAGGCGTTCATCACGGCGCACGACGCGCTGTTCACGCAAGGGCGTTTGGCGCTCGGCGAACGCATCATCGTCCATGCTGCCGGGTCGGGCGTCGGCCTCGCCGCCGTCCAACTTGCGCGCGCCGCCGGGGCGCAAACTCTCGGCACGGCGCGTCGCACGGCCGACAAACTCGAACGCGCACGCGCCTACGGACTCGACGAGGCGTGCGTCATCAACGAAGACCCGCAGGCGTTCGCCGACGCGGCGAAAAGTTGGACGCAGGGTGCGGGCGTCCAACTCATCCTCGATCTCGTCGGCGCGGGCTACCTCTCGGCGAACCTCGATGCGCTCGCCCCGCGCGGACGCCTCCTGCTCGTCGGCACGATGGCCGGGTCGAGCGCGCCGCTCGACTTCCGGCAAGTGATGTCGAAACGCCTGCGCCTGACGGGCACGGTCTTGCGCGCCCGCTCGGCCGAAGAGAAGGCGCGCGCCACACGCCTCTTCGCCGCGCACGTCTCGCCGCTCCTCGCGCGCGGCGCGCTTCGCCCCGTCATTGACAGCGTGTTCGACCTCCAAGACATCCGCGCCGCACACGAACGACTCGAATCGAACGAAACCTTCGGCAAAATTGTCTTAAGAGTGACAAGAGAACAGTGACAAGTGACAAGTGACGAGTGACAAGAGAAGAAAGTAAATCGTGAATCGTAAATAGAAGAAAACGTGTTCTTCTCTATTTACGATTCACGATTTACGTTTTACGGCTTTTCTAACTTGTCACCTGTCACTCGTCACTTGTCACTGTCCTAAGTGTTGTGCGATGATTCGTGTCTAAGCGGAGCAGAGTGCGGAAGCGTTAAGTTATCAGATGTTTGGAGGGAGCACCCGAAGTGAAAGCGGAGTTATCACAGTTAATTGCATTGCAGCAGACAGACACAAACATATTAAAGCTACAAGCTGAATTGAACGCCATTCCACAGAGGCGCGCTGACATCGAAAAAGAATTCGAGCAGCGCGCCTTTGAATTTCGCGCCATCGAAACCCGCCGCGACGCATCGCGAGCCGAGCGTGCGCGGCTCGAAGCCGAGATCGCCGAGACGCGCACGAAGGCCGGGCACGCCGACCGCGCGCTGATGTCTTCGACGAACGAGAAGGAGTATGCCGCCGCCATCCGCGAGGCCGACGCGGCGCGCAAGCACATCTCCGAACTCGAAACGAAAGTGCTCGAACAGATGGAAGCCCTCGAAGGCGCGGAGAAGGAGATCGGCGAGCACGCGCCGCAGATCGCGCAACTCAGCGCCGAGTTGGAAGCGAAGCTCAAGGCGTTCGAGGAGCAGACGCGCACGCAGGCCGACCAACTCACAGCCCTGCGCGCCGAACGCGAACGGATGGCGGCGGAACTGCCGAAGCCGATGGCGGCGATGTACAACCGCATCAGCACGCGCATCCGCGGCGGCGTGGCCGTGGCCGAGGCGCGCAACAATTCCTGCTCCGCCTGTTTCATGTCGCTGCGCCCGCACGTCATGTCGCAGGTGCGGCTCGGCGAAGAGATCATCACCTGCGACAACTGCAACCGCATTCTCTACTACGTCCCCGCCGAGCAGCCGCAACAGACGACGGCACAGTCTGCAAAATAAAGTTTCAAGTTACAGGTTTCAGGTTTCAAGTTAAAGAACGAATGACGTTCAGACTTGAAACCTGAAACCTGTAACTTGAAACCCTTTCTTCCCGCCCCGTTATATTTTCGTGACCGCTCGCCCGCAACATGTCGGCTCGGACTTTCAAAGAGCGAGGGGCGGGCTTCCGAGATGTCGAGCGCACAAGTTCCGGTTGACAACAAATTGGCGCGGGGCGCGGTCGAGAGTGTGACGCGCGGCGCGCGCGCACGCTGGTGGCGTCGGCGCGGCACGAAGCGCAGCGGCTTCCGCTACGAAGACGCCGCGGGCAAAACGCTCGCAGACGAGGCCGCGCTCGCACGCGTCCGTTCGCTCGTCATCCCCCCGGCGTGGCAGGAGGTGCGCATCTGTCCCGCGGCGGGCGGCCGTTTGCAGGCTATCGGCCTCGACGCTTCGGGTCGCGTCCAGCGCATCTATCACCCGGCCTTCGCCGCCAAACAGGCGCGGCGCAAGTACGCCAAGATCGAACGCTTCGGCGAACAACTCAAAAACCTGCGCCGCCGCACCAACGAAGACATCGCGCGCGAAGCGTTGCCGCGCGAACGCGTGCTCGCCACCATCGTCCGGCTCATCAACGATCTCTACTTCCGCGTCGGCTCGGAGGAGAGCGTCGCGCGCTACCGCACCTACGGCATCACGACGCTGCGCAACCGTCACCTCGAAATCAAGCGCGGCGGGCGTCTCGTCTTCTCCTTCGTCGGCAAGCACCACATCAAACACCGTCGCATCCTCGTTGACGAAGAGTTGGCCGCGCTCGTCGGCGACATCCAATCGTTGCGCGGCAAGCGACTTTTCCAGTTTTGGGACGCGGAGAACAAACGCCCCGTCCCCGTCAGGCCGCGCGACGTGAACGAGTACATCAAGGCGGCGACCGCGCCTGAGTTCTCCGCCAAAGACTTCCGCACGTGGGGCGGCACGCTCCTGTGCGCCGTCGAACTCGCAGACCTCGGCAAGCCCGCGGACGACCGCGAGGCGAAGCGCAACATCCTCCACGCCGTCCGCGCCGTGGCCGAACATCTCGGCAACACCCCGGCCGTCTGCCGCGCCAGCTACATCCACCCGGCCGTCATCGAACGCTATTGTCAGGGAATCACGCTCGACGAATTTCGCCCCCGCCGCGAACGCCGCATCAAACGCCAGCAGCCCGAATATCTCCCCGAAGAACGCGCCCTCTTGAAACTACTGCGCGCGTAAAAACTTGGTAAATAGTAAATGGTGAATGGTAAATGGAAACTGCTTTCTTCCATTCACCATTCACCGTTCACTATTTACCATTCACCAACTAGTAATGCTCCTTCGTCTTGCGCCCCTTCTTCATGTCGCCTTTGCCCTGTTTGCGCCGCTTGCCTTTGCGTTCGTCCGCGCCTTTGAGCGAGGCGAGCGGCCAGAGTTGGTGCTCGACGCGCGCCAGCCCCGCGCCGACGACCGCCTCGATCACCGCCTGCGAAGACTTGTAGGCGGGCGCGGCCTCGTCGAGCGGCACGCGCCCGTTGATGTTGACTAAAATCCCCGCCTCCCTGTACTCGTCGTCAATCGCGCGTTGCGACAAGGTGCGCGTCGCCTCGCCGCGAGAGAGACGGCGACCCGCGCCGTGGTTCACCGAGTAGCCGCTGTTCACCGCGCCCGCCAGCGGTTGCAGGATGTAACTCCAATCCTTGTTCGAGCCGGGGATGAGGACGGGATGCCCCGTCTCTTCCCAGTGCGTGCCCTTGAGCGCGGGGTGCCCCGCGGGGAACGCGCGCGTCGCGCCCTTGCGATGCACCCACACGTCGCCGAACTCCGGGTGCTGCTCACGCTGCACGAGGTTGTGGCTGATCTCGTAAATCAACTCAAGCTCTTGTCCGAACACTTCGCGGAAAGCGTCGGACACCTGCTCGAAGATGATCAGTCGGTTCAGGATCGCGTAGTTGCCCCCGGCGGCGACGGCGTTCAAATAGTCGCTGTAGTGGCGCGAGCCGGGCGTGAAGTAACCGAGGTCTATGTCCGT
>JAUZFQ010000169.1 GCA_030838445.1 Pyrinomonadaceae bacterium
CGAAAACGGCACGGGCAAACCCGACGCCGACAACATCGCACGCCTCACCGCGTGGCTCGACATGCCGATGGAACGCATCATGAGCGGCCGCCAGCCCGACGCCGGCGGCAACGACCCGGCCAAGGCGGTCGTCTACTTCCCGCACGAAGCCACGCCCGACATCGTCGAAGCGCACCTGCGCGCCGACCGCAACCTCTCGGCCGAGACCGCCAAAGCCCTCTCCGAACTCTTCCGCGTCGCCTACGCCCAATTCAGCCACCCCGGCGAAGACCCCCGCGCCGCAGGGCGCAACAAGCGTAAGTAACGGCGAGTTCAAAATCCAGCTTAAGTGAGGCGCGCGACTTGAAAGTTGCGCGCCTTATTACGTTAACTCTGTTAGGCGGAAACTAATCGCAACTTTACCAGCGCAAAGTGACAGGCGAGTGGGTATAATTGACATCGAAACTTATTTGATGGAGGCCGCGCATGAAATATCGCGTGTTGATCGAAGAGGATGAGGATGGGGTATTCGTGGCGGAAGTGCCGTCGCTGCCGGGTTGTATCTCTCAAGGCGCGACGAGGGAAGAGGCGCTAACGAATATCAAGGAGGCGATTGCATTATATGTGGAGAGCCTTGAGGCGCATGGCGAGGCCGTGCTGTTGTAAACGGTCGCTGCTCTCGCGTTTGAGTCTAGGAAATAAAACAGCCCGCCGGGTGTAAGAGGTAATTAAGCCAGTGGACGAAGAGAAATTTCCGCCGACATTCAAGGGGCGACAGTATGAGGTGCGCGCGATGGGGTTGCGCGACTTCGCGGGGTTGCGCCGCGACGACGAGCCGCTCGACCCGTTTGCGCTGGCGCACTTCGCGAAGTTGATGGTGATCGGGTTCGAGCAGATACAGGGATTGTCGGAGGAGACGCGGGAGCATTTGTTGGGCGTGGGGTCGGACGCGTGGTCGGGCGGGACGTGTTCGCGCCCGCTGCCGAACGGGTGGCGGCTGGTGCTGTTGAACCCGAAGCACGGCGCGGCGCGCAACAACGCAACGCTGATGGAGGAAGTCTGTCACGTGTTCCTCGGACACAAGGCAAACCGACTGTCCATCGTCGCGCAGAACAAGCAGGGGAAGACCGTCGCGCGCGATTACAACGAGGCGGACGAGGAGGCGGCTTACGCGGTGGGTGCGGCCGCGCTCGTGCCGTTCTCGTCGCTGCGCCGGTTCGTCTTCGCGGGCAAGACTTCGACGGAGATCGCGCGGCAATTTAACGTGAGCCGCGAGTTGGTCGAGTACCGCATGAAGGTGTCGCGCCTGTGGGGCGAGTATCGCGCGCGCCACGCCGAAGAGGTCGAGGCACGCTGGGCGGCGCGGCAGGCTTACGCGAACTCGAACAACGGCCATGCCCGTTGAGTCGCCCCCCGACGCCCCGGCGCGCGAACGCCTGCTCACACTCCGCGACGCGATCAAGCGCGTCATCAACTACCGCACCTTTTACCTACGCTACTGCCCGCCGAACGCACACCCCGCGGGCAATCGCCTGCAAACGCTCTGCCCCATCCCCGCGCACGCGCACAGCGGCACAGGCCATCCGAGCCTCTCCGTCGATCTCACGCGCGGACTCTTCCACTGCTTCTCGCGCGACGAGGGCGGCGACGCGATCCGCTTCTACGAGTTGATGCACGGAGTGAAGTTCGGCCGCGCCGTGCGCGAACTGGCGCGCGAACTCGGACTCACCGGACGCGGCCGCGACAAGCCTTCGCTCGCGCAACGCGCCGCGCCCGATGATGACGTGGCCGGGGCGTCGTCCGGGGAGGCGGAACTCGAACCGCTCACGGCGGAGCAGTTGGGCGTCGTCTGCGAGACGCTGCTCGCGGCGTGTCGCGCGGAAGATCAGAGCGAGGGCTTGAGCTATCTCGCGCGTCGCGGGATTGACGCCGGGACGGCCGCGCGCGCGGGCGTCGTCTATTTCCCGCGCCGAGCTTACCGGCGCGTGATGCGCAAGATGCAGTCGGCGTTCCCGCTCGAAGAGTTGCGGCGCAGCGGCCTGTTCAACGCGCGCGCGCACCTGACGTTTTACCGGCACCGACTGCTGTTCCCGTTCCGCGTCGAGGGGCGCGCGATCTATTTGCAGGCGCGCACGACCGCCGCCGGGGTCGAGCCGCGCTGGCACAACATGCGCGGCGTCGTCCCGTCGCTCTACAACGTTGACTGTCTGAACGAACTGGCGAGCGGCAGCGTCGTCTATCTCGTCGAAGGTTTTACAGACACGCTGACGCTCTTGGCGCACGGCTTCGCGGCGGTCGGACTCGTCGGCGCGGGCGGCTTGAAAGTGGAATGGCTCGCGCCGCTCGGCCGCTGCCGCACGGTCGCTGCGCTCGACCCCGACGCGGCCGGGCGTCGCGCTGCCGAACGCTACGCCGAACTCTTCGCCGCGCGCGGCCTCACGCTCGCGCGCATCACGCTCCCCGCGGACGTCAACGATTTCTTCCGCCAACGGCCGTCGGCGGCGTTGGAGTTCGCCCTGTTGACGGAAGCCGCGTTAGAAGGGATGAAGGATGAGGGATGAGGGATGAACGGAACGCATAAACTTCGCGATGAACGGAACGCACAAACTTCGCACGGTCTGCTTTCTCATACATCCTCACAACTTCATCCTTGCTCTGCCGCGTCCTTCATCTATAATCTGAGTTTGGCGTCGGCGCATGGTCGCGCGCCTACGGGGAAGGGTCGGAGTGGACGGCGTTTGTTATGACGGAACAGATCACAGATGCGGCGGAGAGGACGACGGCGGGGGAAACCCTGTCCGTCGTTGACAAGCTGCGGATGCTGCTCGACATCACGAAGAAGATCAGCCGCTCGCTCGACGTGGACGAGGTGCTCGAACTCGTGATGGACACGCTCGGCTCGCTCATCCCCTACGACGCGGCCGGCATCTACATGATCGAGTGCAAGTCGCCGGACGACGACGAACTCGGCGCGCTCAAAGGTTTCAGCACCACCTCCGTGCGTGGCTACGACATCAACGAGTTGACCGAACTGCACCTGAAAGTCGGCGAGGGGCTGCTCGGCTACGCGGCGCAGACGGGCGAGCCTCTGATCGTGCATGACGTGAGCCAGGACCCGCGCTACGTCAACGCGCGGCGCGAAACCTGCTCGGAGATGGTCGCCCCGATCATCTCGAACGACAAAGTGATCGGGGCGTTCGATCTGGAAAGCGACCGGAAGAACGCCTACAACGAGGACGATCTGGAAATCCTGATGCTGCTCGCCTCGCAGGTCGCCATCATCATCGAGAAAGCGATGCTGCACGAGCAGTCGGTCGAGAAGAAACGCTTGCAGGCGCAACTCGAAGTCGCGCGCCACGTCCAACTCGAACTGCTGCCCTCGCGCGACCCGCAACTCGAAGGCTTCGACATCAGCGCGTACAACTTCTCGACCGAAGAAGTCTCCGGCGACTACTACGATTTCGTCAGTCTCTACGAAGATCACCTCGGCATCGTCATCGCCGACGTGTCGGGGAAGGGCGTGCCCGCCGCGCTCCTGATGGCCTTCCTGCGCGCCAGCCTTCGCGCGGCGATCCACATCGGCTACGCGCCGAACATCTCGATGTCGAAGGTCAACTATTTGCTCTGGGAGTCAATCGAGAACAACCAGTACGTGACGGCCTTCTACGGCGCGCTCGACGCGACGAACCGCACGCTGGCCTACGCCAACGCCGGGCACAACTGGCCGCTCCTGATGGATGCGGAAGGCAACGCGCGTTTCATCGAACGCGGCGGCATCCCGCTCGGCATGTTCCGCGACACGCGCTACTACGAATACTACCTGCCCATACAGGCCGGGCAGATCATCGTGCTCTACACCGACGGCATCACGGAGGCCACGAACGAGGCGGGCGTGGAGTACGGGCGCGAGCGGCTCGAAATCAAGGTGCGCGAGGGGCGCGAGTTGAGCGCGCGCAAGTTGATCGACTTCCTGCACGCCGACGTGCTCGAATGGACGGACGGGCGCGGCGCGAGCGACGACGTGACCTTCGTCGTCATCAAGGCGCTCTAGTCCGAGAATACGATGAAGTGTCAGACTGTCCGTTGTCAGTAGTCAGTTGTCCGTGGTCAGTTGTTCAAGTCCATCTTTAGTAACTCGCGTAGTTGTCACATGCAACTGACAACTGACAACTGACTACTGACTACTCACTGCCTTCACTCCATCGTTTCTCCGCGTTGAAGGTGTAAAACGAAACGGGGCGGCCTTGTTGAAGGTCGCCCCGTCGCGTCTAAACTTGCAGGTGAAAAATCAGTGTGCGGTCGGTGAACTGTGCGCGTGGTCGCCGCCGGGGGCGAGCGCGGCACGATAACGGCCGTAGTGAAACTCGGCTTCCGTCTCGGTGAAAGCGTAAACGTCAAAGCCGTAAGCGTCGAAGTAAGCTGCCAAGTCATCGGACGAGCGGAGAAATATTTCGGGAGAGTAACCCGCTTCTTCGCGAATCTCCAGCAGGCGCTCGACCACCTCTAGCGGAGCAAATACTCGCACAGGGTCTCTGTAGGTTGCCATAAACCGTAGCGCCTCCTTCCGGTCAATACGGGATGCCGTCTCGAATACGTTAAGCACATCCCGTGCCTTGCCTCTTGTTTGATGTACGCCGGAAAGGGCGCAGTTGTTTGCCCACCGCGTCTTTTTTTCGTTACAGGCTTTACGAAAGTTTGCTCGGAACGGTACAGTAGTAAAGTCCCGTCGCCGGGCAGCACCGCCGACGGTTAACTCACGGACACGAACCGCCCGACTGTTCTCGTCAATCCATATTTTCGTAACCGCGCGCTAATTTTATGTCCACTCAAACGCCGCCCGCCGCACACGCAGCGGGCACACACGCTAGCGACGGGGGCGCGACCGCGCCGCCCGCCCCGCTCAACTTCGTCCACGTCCTGCAAACGATGCTCGCCGTCTCAGACAAGATCAGCGATCTGATCTTCTCGCCGGGACGGCCGCCGCAGGTCGAACTGCTGGGGAAATTGCAGGGCGTCTCGTATCCCGGCCTCGAAAAACTGACGCCCGCGCACACCTCCGGCATCTCCAAGATCATCATGGGGAGGAACCAGTCGGCGGCCGAGAACCTCGACAAGTTCGGCTCGGCCGACGTCTCTTTCAGTGCGCCCGGCCTCTCGCGTTTCCGCGTCAACATCTTCATGCAGCGCGGCACGCACGCCATCGTCATGCGCGTCATCCCGACCGACCCGCCCGGCTGGCAGGAACTCAACCTCCCGCCGCAACTCAAAGAGATCACCGGACTCAAGAACGGCCTCGTCCTCGTCACCGGCCCGACGGGTTCGGGCAAGTCCTCCACGCTCGCGGCCGTCATTGACCTCATCAACCAGGAGAAGTACTACCACATCGTTACCATCGAAGACCCCATCGAGTTTCTACACCGCCACAAGAATTCGACCATCCACCAGCGCGAACTCCATTCGGACACGTCCGACTTTTCGCGCGCCCTGCGCGCCGCGCTGCGCCAAGCGCCGAAGGTGATTCTCGTCGGCGAGATGCGCGACCGAGAGACGATTGAGGTCGCGCTCGAAGCGGCCGAGACGGGGCACCTCGTCCTCTCCACGCTGCACACGATTGACGCGTCGAAAACCGTTGACCGCATCATCGGCGTCTTCCCGAAGAACGAGGAGCAGGCGATCCGCGCGCGACTGTCGCAGACCTTCCGCTACATCGTCTCGCAACGCCTCGTGCCGCGCGCCGACGGCAACGGGCGCGTCGCGGCCATCGAGATTCTCAAGTCCACGGCGCGCACGCGCGAGTACATGGAGCGCGGCGAGTCCGAAGGCCGCTCGCTCATCGACGCGATGGAGCAGGGCGAACTCGAAGGCATGCAGACCTTCGACACGGTGCTGGAAAAGATGATCCGCAACGGCACGCTCAACAAAGACGAGGCCCTCTCCTACGCCTCGAATCAGGGCAACCTCCGCCTCAGGCTCGCGGACTTCGGCGGCTCGCCTCAGGAGAAACCCGACGCCCCCTCGACCCCCGCCGCGCCGCCCGCGCGCCCCGGCGGCAACTCGATGCTCGACATGCTGGATAGATAAGGCGGGGAACAGCCATAGGGGAAAGGTTAAGGGGGAAGGGGTAAAGGTTAAGACAAGTAAGGCGCGCTCGCCGTGCACCACTTGCTTACGACCTTTGCCCCTTTCCTCTTTCCCCTCTGCCTTTCCCGCCCTCGCTCCGGCATCGCGGGGCGGCGTTGGCGCGTCTAAACTCCGTATGCGAACAAGGTTTAAAAGGCACGCCGTTTCAATTTTTATCTTCGCCGCGTTGACGTGCGCGGCTTTGTTCGTCGCCTCGTGCGGCAATAAGCGTTCGACGCGCAAGGGTGTGCCGCCACCGTCGGCGGCCGTCGCCGTCGCGCCCGCGAAGCGCGAGTTGACGCCGCTGCCGACGCGCCCGCTGTCGCCCGCGCTCGAAGCCGTGCGTCGCCGCGTGATGCAGACGGTCGCCGCGACGCGCGAACTCGCCTGGCAGCGCGACGCGGGGATGACTGAACTGTCCGGTTGGGAGTACGGCACGCGCGCGAAGGAGTTGGCCGACACGTTTGCGGGCGAAGAGTTGCGCGGGTTGAGCCGCCTCGCCGTCGCGGGCGGGATGCTACCCGAAGGGACAGACCTCGCCATGCTCGCCGCGAGTTTCACCGCCGCCTCTGCGGGCGCGGCCTACTCGCCGCTCGACAAGCGCGTGCTCATCCTCACGGGGCAGGGCGCGGACGCCCCCGCGCGCGACGAGTCGCTCATCACGCACGAGTACGTCCACGCGCTGCAAGACCAGCACTTCGATTTGCTCAAACTACTCGCCGCGCGCCCTTACAACTTCGACCGCGCAGAGGCCGTCTTCGCCGTCGTCGAAGGCGACGCGATGAACGTGCAGCGACGCCGCGAACAGACGGACGCAGTGTGGTCGCGCCGCCCGCTCGAAGAGATCGGACAGAACGAGAACGCGCGCTTCGGCGACTACCGGCGCGAGATCGGCGCGCTCTTCCCGCCGCTCCTCACAGAGACTTTCATCTTCCGCTACCGCGACGGCACGCGCTTCGTCGAGGCCGTGCGCCGCAAGTCCGGCGCGCGGGGCGTTGACGAACTCTTTCGCCGCCCGCCCGCTTCGAGCGAGCAAGTGCTACATCCCGAAAAATATTTCGCAGGCGAGCAGCCGCGCGAAACGGGCGTGGACGCCGATCAGTTCAACACGAACGGCTGGACGGTGGCGGCCGCGACGCCGCTCGGCGAACTCGGCGTGCGCGGGCTGCTCTTAAAATCCCTCAACGCCACGGAAGCGACGCGCGCCGCCGCGGGCTGGGGCGGCGACCGCGCCTACCTCTTCGAGCGCGCACACAGCACGCCCCTCTTCGTCTGGAAAACTTACTGGGACAAGCCCGCCGACGCCGCAGAGTTCTTCCGCGCCTACAACACCCTCCGCGAGAAAAGCGGCGAGCGACGCGACGCGGCGAGCGACACCTCACAAGTCGTCTGGCGCGAAGGCGCGCGTCTCACCATCGTCCGTCTCGAAGGCGTCCAAGTGCTAATCGTGCGCGGCGCGGACGCCGACGCGCGCGGCGCGCTTGAGTTCGCGCTTCGCTAACACGCGGCAACTTTTACGGCTCGCCTCTGCCCGAAACCCGGCTCTTGCCCCTAAATCCTTAACTTTCCCACCCGCTCCCACCGCCGCGCGCGTCCCTTCGCCTGACACGCACGGTCGTCCAAAAGCTCCCCGGCAACGTCCAAAAGCCCTTTCCGAACGTTTCCTAGCGATTTTTGGACGTTTCTTAGCAACAAACGGACGTCCCACACTCACTTTCCAACCTCCCGCAGCAACAAATGGACGTCCAATGGTCGCAATTGGACGTCCATTTGTTACAAATGAACCTCCCGCACTAACAATTGGACGTCCCGTAGTAACAATTGGACGTCCAATTGCTTTCGAGGAACGTCCCGTAGTAACAAATGGACGTCCAATTGTTACCGAGGAACGTCCGTTACTAACAAAGGAACGTCCAATTGTTAGTAAGGAACGTCCGTTGGTAACAATTGGACGTCCATTTGTTACCAACGAACCTCCCGAAGTGACTTATAAACGTCTCTAAATGATACGCGCGTGGCGCGTGGCGGCGTTTTCACGTTAAATAGTTCACACTTTATCCGCGCCGACGGCTTTGCCTCATAAACCCTTAAATCTTAGGTAGTGGTTCGTTTGAAATTGAACTAAGAAATAAGCAAGCGGGTGACCGTCTCGACAATCTTCCCAATGTCTTGCGGCTTGCGTAAGAACTCATTGACGCCTGCCTGTCTCGCCTCCCTGCTACATTCGCTTGCCGAAAACATGATGATCGGCATCGCTCTGCGACGTGGCAGCGTGCGTGCGTAGCGCACTAACTCAAGACCGCTGACGCTCGGCAACTGGTTATCACACAGCAAGAGGCTATAACTCGCCTCGCTCGCCAGCCTGAGCACAGCGACCGCGCCGTCGCCACAATGCGAGACGCGCCAGCCTTCCGCTTCCAACGTCTCTTTAATGGCCTGCGCGATCACGGAATGATCTTCTACGAGAAGGATGTGAGGCATACGGGTATTACTGCGGGGCGTGTGCTGTCCTTGCCGCACGCCCCGCGCGCCCCTGCTAACTGCGACGCCAGCACAGCAGGGGCAAGACGAACGCGCGAGCGGTCTGCTATCATTCCGCGCGTTCAGTTATTGAAAATTAGTGACGGTCATGCGTAGCTCGACCTCAACCTCAAAAGAGTAATGAGCATCGCCGTTCAGAATGAAAGGTTCATTCTCACGGCGCACAGGTTGAGGAACGGCATACTACCTGTAATTACGCGGAACATCAAGCTGTCAGGAGGTAACTCCTGATGGGTAAGAAGCCGCGCCCAAGACCGCAAAGACTTGCCGAAAAGCTGTTACAGATAAGAAACGCTTTCGGCCTCTCTCAGAGCGAAATGTTTTGGAGATTGGATATTGAGAAGTTCACCGAAATGAAAAGGGTGTCGGACTTCGAGACGGGTAGGAGTGAGCCGCCGCTCCCGGTGCTGTTGTGCTACGCAAAGGTGGCGGGCGTCTGTGTGGACGTATTGATTGACGACAAGATAGACCTACCTAACAAAATTCCCGCAAGGCCAAAACACTCCTAAGACTTTTTGGGCAGCCTTAAGCAGTTATTGAGCAAGCGGGGGTTTTGAGGCAAAGCCGAACGAGCCGCGCGTGTGCCTTACCAGTGGGCTACACCGCCGTTACAAAAACGGTAGAAAGGGTCTGGCTACTACCAGATCCTTTCTTTTTAGACTCCCTTCCCTTTCTTTGCCGCCTTCTTGCCCGCCCGCTTCTTTACTGGCTTCTTGGCAACCGCTGATACATCTTCCTTCTTTGCGGGAAGTTGTTTTTGCTCTGCCTCATCATCCACGGTAAAGACTACGGTTGGCAGCAAGACGTGGGGGAAATTTCCCCGCGCTGTCGCGTTTGCAAGTACTTCGCGTCCCGCTGAATATAGAACGGAAGCACCGTTAATGTTGATCAGCTTTTCTATGTGTTCACGAGGCACTTGTTCATGCACTTTAAAGTAGCCTACTATCTCCACTAGAAAATCATAAGGGTACTTTCTATCCGGGGGGTTTCGTGACTCTATGCGAACTAGACACTGCCACCGCGACGGGTCTTCCTTGTGCCCAGTGATCCCGGACTGAACATTTATAGTGAGCGGATCGGGGTTGAATAAACCCTCCACCTGAAAACCGAGGCCAGATTCCATGTGACAGTTCATTTGCTCATCAAGGCCGGGCTTTACCCTGAACGAAAGTTCTCGGACAAAGTACCCTTCAAGCTGCAACGGAGATAATTGTACTGTCATTAGCCTGTCACTCCCATCCGGGAATCAGCTCGCCTGTTTTTCCGCCCAACCGCTAAATACACGCTCCACATCACCTACATTTAACGAACCCTCTACCAGTCGAAGGTTGCCGTATCCGTTCCCCGTTCTCATGCTAGAAGGCGGGGAGGTTAAGGTCTTAGTCGCAGCCTTCGGTATAAACGTAGGCTTAAATTTGTAGCCCAACGCGCGCGAGATTTTGACTAGAGTCTCAACGGTGAAGTTCCCGTTCCCCTGTAGCAACTTAGTGACGTAAGCGCGACTAGTGTTAAGCATCTGGGCAAGATCTGTTTTCTTCTTACCTCCTGCTTCCATCGCGGAATAAATCCACTCGGAAATTTCATACCGCGCGTCTTCAATGTCATACGCTTCCGACTCTTCAATTCTATTTACAAGTTCCTCAAAACTCTCAGAAGTAGCGTCGTGCCGTGCTTCATTGGACATGTTATTGCTCCTCCTGTTTACGCTGTAAATTGTTGGCCGCTTGTTCCTCTATGTATGCTTCTTTTATTCGTTGTGCTTTTTCTATCTCTCTGTCGAATCTCTTCGGCTTGAACTTTGCTATGCCGTGTGTGCAAACGATATTCTTGAGGTCAAAGAAACATATAATACGAGCACCGCCGCGCGTTTTAAATTCAAACAACCCCTTGCCCTTCTCGCCGTGTAAGTTATGAAACTTTTCTGGATTGGTGGGCGTGCCATTCTGCGCCGAGTCCTTCAGGAGTCGCCACATTCCCGCCGCGTTAGGATCACCGTCAGCCTCTAACTTCAACAGAAACTGCTGCACCGCGCAGGCTCCTCCTTCAACCCACCCGAGAATCTTGTACCTTAAGCCTGACCATAACAGTTTTGTAGGCATGGCGTTACTAAGTTAACGCATCCAAAGTTAACTCATAGGTTAACAAAAGTCAAGGTCTCCATTTACTAATAATTCGCACCCTCCTAAATTTCTTGCCCGACAATTAGCCTCTCTTGGGGAATTGTCGGGTAAAGCCGCGCCGGGGTAATTTTTATTTGCGCGGGGCGATTTCGTTGGCGGTGATGAGGGCGGAGTGTGTGACGGCGGCGAGGCCGTGGCCGGGGAAGGTGGTGTCGCCGACGGTGTATAAGTTGGGGAAGGGCGTGCGGTGTGTGAAGGCGTTCGCGCCGGAGTTGGCGAGCGTCTGCGGGATGCCGCCCGTCATGCCGAGCTTGCGGCGCGTCTGTTCGTAGAAGGTGCGCGGTGTGGCCGTCTCGATCACTTCCGCGCCCGCGCCGAGTTCGGGGAGCGCGGCGTGCAGACGCGTCCAGCACGCTTCGAGCATCCGTTGATCTTCGGCCTCGTGCTCGCTCTCGTCGGTGTGGAAGGCGAACCATTCGGCCGCGTCCGTGTAGTGCGCGACGGTGACGGCGCGTTTCGTGGCGGGCGCGCGCGCGGTGTCCCAATGAGGCGACGCGCTGAACATGAACTGCGCGCGCGCGGCGTCGTAAGTTTCGCCCTCCTGCCAACTGTCGAGCGCGAGGAGATGTTCGGCGGGGAGACGCGCGACGGCCGCGTCGTCCGCGCCGAGGTAGAGCAGGTACGCGCCCCAGCCGCGCGCCGCTTTCAGACGTTCGCGCAAGTGCGCGGGCGTGCGCGCGTGGCCGACGAGCTTGCCGTAGGTGTCCCAGACGGTGAGATTGCTGACGACGGCGCGCGTGGCGCTGACGGTCTCGCCGCTCAACAGATCAACTCCGGCGACGTGCCCTTCGGCGTCGAACGCGAGGCGCAGCGCGGTCGTGTCGAAGCGTATGCGCCCGCCGCTCTGTTTGATGGAATCGGTGAGCGCGTCGGCGAGTGCGGACGCGCCGCCGCGCAAGGCATAGAGTCCGCGTCGCGGCAGGTCGAGCGCGACGGCCGCGTAGAGGTAGGCGCATTCGTCGCTCGCGCAACCGGCGTAGAGTTGCAGTTGCGCGTCAACGAAGCGTCGGAAGCGCGTGGACGTGCCTGCGAGGTGCGCGGCGGCCGTGTGTGTTTGCAGGGCGAGGACGCGCGGGGCGTGGCGCGCTTCGGCCGCGAGAAGTTTCATGCGTGCGAACTTTCCGAGCGTGGCGAGTTCGGGCGCGCGGCGTGCGCTGCGTTGCAAGGTATCGGCGACGGGCGCGAGTTCGCGGTAGAAGTTGCACGCGGCCTCACCGCATTCGGGAAAGGCGCGGCTCAACTGCGTCTCAAACTCTTCAACATTGATCTTGTCGCACGCGTCGCCTGTCTCGCCCGCGCCGACCCGCACTTCGGTCGCGTCGGGCAGGCGCACGACGTAGGCGGGCGTGAGCCGACGCGCTTCCGGCGGCGCGACGTGCAACTCGGAGAAGACGCGCGCGTGGATCTCTTCCGCACCCCAACCAGCGTAGAGTCCGGCGGTCGTCTCGAAGCGATAGCCGAATTGCTCGAACGTTGTCGCGCAACCGCCGCCCGCCGACTCCTTCTCCAGGACGCACACGTCCACGCCGCGCGCGGCGAGCAGCGCGGCGGCCGTCAAGCCGCCAATCCCTGCGCCGACGACGACCACTTCGTGTGTCATTGAATGTTATATGTGAAGGCCGGAGAGGACGCGCACGAACGCGTCGAGCAACATGCCCGTCGGCGGCGTAGTGGGCTGCGTGGGAAGCAGCGTTTTCAGGTAAGGCTGTGCGACGATGATGATCGCCTGTATGCCGTTGAAGGCGGCGTGAATGGCGAAGCAGGGAAGCAGGCGGCCGGTGCGCGCGCGCACCCACGTCAGAGTGAAACTCAGCACCGTGACCGCCGCGACCACGCCGACGTTGTTCCAGTACTGGACGAAGTGGACGCCCGCGAACATGAGCGAGACGATGATGATCGCCCACTTCATCCCGGCGGCGCGTGCTAGCGGCGGGAAGAGCACGCCGCGATAGACCGTCTCTTCGACGATGGGCGCGGTGGCGACGGCGAGAAAGGCTAGGCTGAACCGCGCCGCGTTGGAACTGGAGATGATCTTGTCAATGTCCGTCTCCTGCCCGCCGAACACGGTCGCCAGCAGGATGCCGAAAAGCCACAGTCCGATTGCCAGCGCGACGCACGTCCAGAAGCCGAACCGCCCGCCCCAACTCCACCCGACTGCTTCGCGGAACGGTCGCTTGCCGAACCCCGTCACGACCGCCCACGCGACGCCGAACGTCAACAGGTGTACCGGAACCATCGCCGCGATTGAGAGCAGGATGAGCAGCGGGTCGGATTCCAGAGCGCGCTGCAACCCTTCCGCGTTCAACGCCGCGGGGCGCACGACGAAGTAGAGGATGAAAGCCAGCACGCCGCCGAGCACCATCAAACCCACGCTGGCGAACCAGACGCCGAAGCCCGCCGTGAGTCCCCACCCCGGATCATCCGCGCGCCCTCCGGCCGACGCGGTGGCGCTGGCATCAGCGGCGAACGTCGCCGGAGTTCCCGGCGCGCCGTATACAACCGGCGTCGTCTCTGCGGCGGGCGCGTGCGTCACGTTGTCGGAAATAAGTTCGGGCTGAGTTTCAATCGGTGTGTCCACGATATTTCGAGTGTAAGAGACGGGAGGGTGAGCGTCAACCGGAAGACACGGAAAGGGGAAAGGGAAAAGGGGAAGGGGTAAAGGTAAAGCAAAGAGGAGCGTTCATCGTGCGCTACTTTTCTTTTACCTTTACCCTTTACCCCTTACCCTTCTTTGAGTCGCGCGGCGGCGAGCGTGAGGCCGATGATCGTCTTGGCGTCTTCGATCTCGCCCGCCTCGATCATCTCAAGTGCGCGCGCGACGCTCAAACGCACGATCTCCAGGTTCTCGTCGTCCTCCGGGTTGGGCTTCGTCTCCGTCAGGTCGGTCGCCAGATAGACCCACATCTTCTCGCCGCAGAAGCCGGGCGAGACGAAGAACTCCGACAGCTTCTCCCAACCTTCGGCCACCAGCCCCAACTCTTCCTCCAACTCGCGCGCCGCGCACTCCTCCGGCGGCTCGAACTCGCCGCGGCTGCCCGCAGGGATTTCCAGCAGGTACTTCACCGTCGGGTGTCGGTACTGCCTGACGAGCGACACCGTGTTGTCGTCGTGCACGGCGACGATGGCAGCGCTGCCGGGATGACGCACGACCTCGCGCTTGTGCTCGCGCCCGTCCTCGCGCACCGTGTCGAGCGTGACCGTGAAGATGCGCCCGCGATACACGTCTTCGCTCGCGATCACTTCCGGCGCTTCCTTGCCTGATGTGTCCATAAAATTCCTTCCCGTCAACCGCAATTAAAGTCTGCGTGGTTGAGTGAACTGCTCGGATGAATTGCTCCGGCGATCAATCTAAGGCTTTACGTCCGGCGATTCAACTCGCGCGCAGGCTTTGTGTCTTGCGATTCAACTCGCGCACGCGCTTTACGCCTGACCGTTCACACGCCGCGCGTCAACCCGCCGCTCCGCTCCAAGATGCGCTTGATTTCGCCGACGAGATACAGCGACCCCGTGACGCAAACGACGCCCCCACGCGGCGTAGCCCTCTCGGCCGCGCGCAGTGCTCTGGCGGGCGACTCGAAGAAAGCCGTCGCGCCGTCGCTTGTGCTGCGATGCGCAGCGGCAAGTTTTCTGAGCGTGCCGAGAGTGGCCGTGCGCGGGTTCGTCAGGCGCGTGAGGAACAACCCGGCGGCGACGGGAAAGAGCGCGGCGGCGATCTCGTCCAAGTCCTTGTCGCGCATCGCGCCGAACAGGAGCGTGATGGGTTTGCCTCTCGTGAACTCGTCCAGATAGTCGCGCAGGGCGCGCGCGCCCGCCGCGTTGTGCGCGCCGTCAAAGAGTACGTCGGGATGGCCGTTGAAGAGTTCGAGGCGTCCGGCGTGCCGTGTCGTTTGGAGTCCTTCGATGATCGCTTCGCGCTCGATGGGGAATCCACGTTCGCGCAAAACTTCCGCAAGTGAGATGGCGACGGTCGCGTTCGTCAATTGATGCCGTCCGCGCAGAGACATCCGCACATGCTCGTAAATGTCACTCTCCGTCTTAAACGTCGCAAGCAGAGAATAGCCCGCGTGCTTGCCCTCAACGCGCGCGTCTTCCGTGGCGAAGCGCGGGATGACTTGGCATTCACGGCAACGCTTAAGGATGACGGCGCGTGCGGCGTCGGCTTGCGGCGCGATGACGACCGACGCGCCCGCGCGGATGATGGCGGCCTTCTCGGCGGCAATCTCTTCGAGCGTCTCGCCGAGATACTCTTGATGGTCGAGCGCGACGGGCGTGACGGCGACGACGGCGGCGCGCGCTGACGTCGTTGCGTCGAGCCGTCCGCCGAGTCCGGTTTCGAGGATGGCGAGTTCGACCTGCGCTTCGCGGAAGGCGAGCAGGGCGATGGCCGTCACCTGCTCGAAGAAGGTGGGCAGCGCGCCCGTCCGTGTTTTCAACTCGGTGGCGGCGGCGCGCACCCGCGTGGCGAGGCGCGCAAACTCGCGGCGCGTGATGTCGTGCCCGCCGATGCGTACGCGCTCGGTGATCGAGATGAGGTGCGGGGAAGTGTAGAGACCCATGCGCAGATTCGCGGCGCGACAGATGCCGTCGAGCATCGCGGCGGTTGAGCCTTTGCCGTTCGTGCCAGCGATCTGGACGGCGGGGTAAGCGCGTTCGGGATGGCCGAGCGCGGCGAGCAGGCGTTCGATGTTGTCGAGGCCGAGTTTGATCGCGAGCGTTTCGTGACCGAGGCTCAGGAGATAGTTGACGGCTTCGTCAAAGCGCATGGGCGACGTCTACTTGGGAAGCGAAGGCGAGAGAGCGGGCGTTAGTTTTCCGACTGCGACTTTAAAGCCGGGACGGTCGCTTCGGGCGTCTGCTCGTCGAGCAACGTGCGGGCGGCGTGTGCGTTGTAGCCGTTGCGTCGCGCGGCGAAGTTGATGTCCACGTCGAGCTTCGGCGCGCTGATCTCCGGGTTCACCATGAAGCCGAGCAGCTTGACGATGAGGGCGCGCATCTCGCGCCGGTCAACCACGGCGTCGAGCATGCCGTGGTCGAGCAGGAATTCGGAGCGTTGGAAATCTTTCGGCAACTTCTGGCGGATGGTCTGTTCGATGACGCGCGGCCCGGCAAAACCGATCAGGGCTTTCGGCTCGGCGATGATCACGTCGCCGAGCATGGCGAAGCTGGCGGTGACGCCGCCGGTCGTCGGGTCGGTCAGGACGGAGATGAAGGGCAGACGCGACTTGTCGAGTTGCGCGAGCGCGGCGGAGACTTTCGCCATCTGCAAGAGTGAGAGCGTGCCCTCTTGCATGCGCGCGCCGCCGGATGAGGTGATGGTGATGACGGCCGCGCGCTCTTTGATCGCGCGCTCCACGAGGCGCGTCACCTTCTCGCCGACCGCCGAACCCATCGAGCCGCCGAGGAAACTGAAATCCATCGCGCCCGCGAAAACCGTGTGGCCGTCAATCGTGCCGCGCGCGTTGATGATCGCTTCCGGCAGTCCGGTCGCGCGCTTGGCCTGTTCGAGCCGCTGCGGGTAGGGCTTGGTGTCTACGAAGTTGAGCGGGTCGTGAGAGATGACTTCGGCGTCGAGTTCTTCGTAGTCGGCGTTATCGTAGAGGATGGCGAGGCGTTCGCGCGCGCCGATGCGAAAGTGGTGGCCGCAGCGCGGGCAGACGTTGAGCGACTCTTCGAGTTCGCGCTTGTAGAGAGCTTCGTCGCACTCCGGGCACTTGCGGAAGACGCCTTCGGTCTTGACGACGCGCTCGTCCGCCGGAACGACTTCAATCTTCTGTCCCTTTTTGCGGAACCATGTCATAGGCGCAGAGTATAAACGAAGAACGGCGGGCTGTCAGTTGTCCGTTGTCCGTGGTCAGTTGTTCAATCGCTTCTTTAGTAACTTGTGTGATAGCCACTAAACAACTGACAACTGACCACGGACAACTGACAGCTTATCTTTCCGCGTTGAGCGCGCCGCGGATGAGCGTGGGCGGCAGTTGTCCGGTGGGCGTGTTGCCGCCGTGCGCGGGCGTCTGCTCTGACGCGCCGTTGTTGCCGTTGCCGTTCGAGCGGTTCTCGACGGCTTCGACTAGCAGCGCGACGATGTTGCGCTCGGTCTCGTCCCAGTCGCCCGTCAGCGTGCAGCCCGCGGCGTTGCGGTGTCCGCCGCCGCCGAATTTCTCCGCGATGCGCGCCACGTTCACGTCGCCCTTCGAGCGCAAACTCGTGCGATAGACGCCCGGCGCGGTCTCTTTCAGAAACGCGCACGCCTCCACCTCGCCGACGCTCATCGGGTAGTTGACGAAGCCGTCCGAGTCCTCGTCCGAAGCCGCGGCGCGCTCCTGCATCTCCAGCGTTTGGCGCAGGCAGGCGACGCGCCCCGACTCGTCGTGGCGCGCGGTCGGCAACACCTGACTCAACAGTTCGAGCTTGCTCCAAGGGTAGTTGTTGAAGACGGCCTGCGAGACCTTCGCCGGTTTGACGCCCGCGCGCAGCAGTTCGGACGCGACCTTGAAGGTGCGCTCCGTCGTGTTCGAGTAGTGGAACGATCCCGTATCGGTGACGAGCGCGGTGTAGACGCACTCGGCGATCTCCTTCGACGGGCGCACGCCGATGGCCTTGCACAGGTTGTAGATCATCTCGCCGACGGCCGAGGCGGTCGAGTCAATCCAGTTGATCGTGCCGAAGAGGGAAGTGGTCGCGTGATGGTCTATGTTGACGACGAATTGCTTGTCGAGATCGACGAGGCCGGGGCGCGTGATGTCGGAACATTCGATGACGAACACGGCGTCGTATTCGCGATCCACGGCGGGCGTGACGCGAATGGTCTCCGCGCCGGGGAGTTTGCCGTAGGAGTGCGGCACGGGGTCGCGCATGATCACTTCCGGCTCTTTGCCGAGCGCCTTGAGCAACCAGTAGAGGCCGAGCGACGAGCCGAGGCCGTCGCCGTCTGGACGAATGTGCGAGGTGATGGCAAAGCGGCGCTTCGCCTCAATCAATTCGACGACTTGAACAAGCATGGTTTTCAAAGAGTGACAAGTGACAAGTGACAAGTGACAAGTTAAAGAAGGAAAGTCTTGCTTCTTTAACTTGTCACTTGTCACTTGTCACTTGTCACTGCCTTTCTCCTCTCCGGTTTCCGCGTCGGCGTCGTGGGGAGGGGCGGGCTGCTCTTCGGGGGCGAAGACGATCTCACGGAGGATGTCGTCCACGCGAGCGGCCTTTTCTTCGACGGTGTCGCGGATAAAATGTATTTCGGGCGCGTGCCGCAGGTTCAGGTTGATGGCGAGTTGGCGGCGGACGTAAGGCGACGCCTTACGCAACGCTTTGAGCGCGATGATGGCCTCTTCCTCCGTGCCGCTGACGGTCACGAAGACGCGCGCCTCGCGCAGGTTGTCCGACATCCGCACGTCCGTCACCGTGGCAATCGCCACCCGCGGATCGTCCAACTCATAGCCCACGATCTGCGCGATCTCCTCGCGCACGTGTTCGGCAACTTTCTCCGGCCTTCGCATAACTCACTAAGGTTTCAAGTTTCAGGTTTCAAGTTTCAAGTTCAAGACCAACTCAATGTCAGTCCTGAAACTTGAAACCTGCAACCTGAAACTTACAGTTCGGTCGCCGCCACCTTTTCGATGACGTAAGACTCGATCTGATCGCCGACTTTGAGGTCGTTGAAGTTTTCGAGCGAGATGCCGCACTCGAAGCCCTCGCGGACTTCGCCCACGTCGTCCTTGAAGCGACGCAAGGAGGCGATGCCGCCTTCCCACGCGACGACGCCGTCGCGGATGAGACGCGCCCGCGTGTTGCGGCGGATCAGGCCGTCCAAGACCATGCAGCCCGCCACCGTGCCCGCGCGCGGCACTTTGAACACGTCGCGCACTTCGGCCTTGCCGAGTATCTTCTCCGACTCGATGGCTTCGAGCATGCCGATCATGGCCGCGCGAATCTCTTCTTCGACCTTGTAGATGATCGAGTGGAGACGGATGTCCACGTGTTCGAGCTTCGCCAGTTCGGCCGCGCGCACTTCCGGCCGCACATTGAAGCCGATGATGACGACCGCCGAGTTCGACGCGCCCGCTTGCGTGGCCGAGGCGAGCAACACGTCCGACTCCGTGATCGCGCCGACGCCCGAACGCACGACGAAGACCTTCACCGCGTCGGTCGAAAGTTTCGTCAAAGTGCTCTTCAACACTTCAACCGAGCCTTGCACGTCGGCCTTCAAGACGACGCGTAGTTCTTTGACTTCCTTCTCGCCGAGCGCCTCGATACCGCGCTTCGTCGTTTGCAACAGCGTGTTCTGGCGCGTCACCATCTGGCGATGCTCCGAGATGCTCTGCGCGCGCGTGATGTCGTCAACCACCTGGAACGACTCGCCCGCCTGCGGCACGCCTTGCAGGCCGAGCACTTCGACCGGCGTGGCCGGGCCTGCCTCGGTGATGCTCGCGCCCTTGTCGTCGAACATCGCGCGCACCTTGCCGAAGACCTGACCGGCGATGAACGGGTCGTGAACGCGCAGCGTCCCCTGTTGGACGAGGACGGTGGCGACCGAGCCGCGACCGCGGTCGAGTTTCGCTTCGAGCACGACGCCGGAGGCGCGTCGCGTCGGGCTGGCGCGCAGGTTGAGAATGTCGGTCGTCAAGAGAATGGTTTCGAGCAGCGTGTCCAGGTTCTCGCGCTTCTTCGCAGAGACTTCGACCATCTCCACGTCGCCGCCGAAGTCAATCGCTTGCAAGCCGTGTCCGGCCAACTCCGAGCGCACGCGCTGCGGGTTGGCGTCCGGCCGGTCAATCTTGTTGATGGCGACGATGATCGGCACGCCCGCCGCGCGCGAGTGCTCGATGGCCTCGATGGTCTGCGGCATCACGCCGTCGTCGGCCGCGACGACGAGCACCACCACGTCGGTCGCCTTCGCGCCGCGCGCGCGCATCATCGTAAAGGCTTCGTGGCCGGGCGTGTCTAAGAAGACCACGCGGCGCATCTCTTCAGGGTTGTCGGGGTTCTTCACCTGCACGCTGTACGCGCCGATGTGCTGCGTGATGCCGCCCGCCTCGCCCGCCGCTACGTCCGTGGCGCGGATGCCGTCGAGCAGAGAGGTCTTGCCGTGGTCAACGTGTCCCATGACCGTGACGACCGGGGCGCGCGTCAGTTCCAAGTCATCCGCGCCCGTCTCGATCAACTCCTCGAACTCTTCCTCGACCTGCATCTCTTCAAACGGCACGAAGGTCACTTCGTAGCCGAAACGCTGGCCGAGATCGACGGCCACTTTGTTGTCGAGCGGCTGGTTGATCGTGGCGAACACGCCACGCTGCAACAGGAGCGTCACCACGTCCTTCGGCTTGATGCCGATCTTCTCGGCGAACTCTTTGACGGTCGAGCCTTCGACGATGCGCGCGACTTTGGCCGTCCCGACCGCGCTGCCGCCTGCGTTCAACGTGCCGGCGATGCGTTCTTCGAGCGTGAGGGCTTTCGGTGGCACGACGAAATCGCGGTCGAAGCGTCCGCCGCGACCTTTGAAGCCGCCGCGCGAGTCGCCGCCTCCGGCCGGGCCGCCGCGCCCGCGCGCGCCCGCACGCGGCCGAGGTCTGCGCGCGTCGGCGGGCGGGGTGTAGACGGTCTGCGGGTTCGCGCTCTCGCCGGGGGTGCCGGTAGCGCGCGCCGCGCTGCCGCCGCGCGCGCGTTCGGCTTCACGGCCGCGCCGGTCGCGCTCGCGCGGAGTCGGCTGCGCGGAAGGCGGCGGGGCGGGTGCGTTCACGCGTTCGCCGGGCTTGATCCCTTCGCTGATGGCGGTGTTGCTCAGGCGCAAAACTTTGACTTGCTTTGAGGGCGGCGCGGCGGCGGGTGGCGGCGTCACGACGGCGGGCGTTCCCGGCGCGACGGGCGTGAGCGGCGCTTCGCCGATCTGTTCCACGGGCGCGGTCGCCTGCGCTTCGCCCGCGTCGAGTTGCACGGGGCCGGGCGCGTCGTAAGTCGCCGGTTCGGCGGGCGCGCCGGTGATGGATTGCTCGACGGCGGGCACGGTTTCAAACTGGGTCGCGTCCGCGCCCGGCTGCTGCGTCTGCGCCGGTTGTTCGACGCGCGCGGCGGGCGGGAGCGGTTTCTTGACGAGCCGCGCGACGCCGATCCCTGATCTCGCCGCGCCCTGATCCGAAGTCGCCGCAGAAGACGCGTCCGCGCCGTTCTGGTCGAACGACTGCAGCGGCGGGGCGGTGTGCTCGGCGGCGGTTGTCGGCGGAGCGACGGAGGCGTGGATGTCGTCGGCGGCCTCGCCCGACGGCGCTGCTGCTTCGGCCGCGACGGCGGGCTGCGGGGCTTTCTTGACGACGCGGATGGCGCGCGGCGCGACCGTCTCTTTCTTGGGGAAATACTTGTTGCGAATCTTCTCCGCCAACTCTTTCGAGACGGTGTTCGAGGGCACGCTCACGTCAACGCCCTCGCGGCGCACTTCCTCGATGAGGCGTTTCGATTCGA
>JAUZFQ010000175.1 GCA_030838445.1 Pyrinomonadaceae bacterium
CGTGAGTTCGACGGGCTGGCCTTCGAAGAGGCAGATGTCTAAGACGCGGTCGAGCAGGTCGCGCGGCTCGCAGGATTTCATCTGGCGATGCGAGATCATGTAGTTGTTCAAAATGTAGTCGAGGCACACTTGCTCGACGCGTAAGCCCCGTGTGTGCGCCGCGCGCTTGAATATTTCGATGTAGGCGGCGGGCGTCGGCGGTTCGACCCGCGCGCGATAACCCATGCGACGCAGGAAAGCCTCGTCCACCAGGTCCTTGTCCTCAAGGTTCGTCGCGAAGACAACGAGCTGCTCAAACGGCACTTCGATCTTCTTGCCCGTGTGCAGCGTCAGATAGTCCACGCGTCGTTCGAGCGGCACGATCCAGCGGTTCAAGAGGTCTGCGGGCGCGACGCGCTGCCGCCCGAAGTCGTCTATCACGAGCGTGCCGCCGTTCGACTTCATCTGAAACGGCGCTTCGTAAAATCTGGCCGCCTCGCTCCAGGTCAAATCCGCGTTCTCCAAAGTCAACTCGCCGCCGACGATGACGAGCGGGCGTTCGATGCAGACCCAGCGGCGGTCATACTCAACTGGCACAGCCTCGCTCGCGGCCGCGCGGTGGTTGTGCGCGTCGAAGACGCGGATGACTTGGCCGTCAATCTCGATGGCGTAGGGAATCCAGATCGCGCCGGGGAGACTGGCGTTGATGCGTTCGGCGACGGCCGTCTTGCCCGTGCCCGGAGGGCCACTTAAGAAAAGCGAGCGGCGCGAGTTGACGACGCAACCGACCGTCTGCATGAGCGAATCGGGCAGCACGAGATCGCGGAAGGCGGCGCGCACCGTGTCCATCGTCGCGTTACGCGCGGGCACGGCTTGCAGGCGCATCATGTGCGCGTAGTCGCGAAGGCTGACGGGCGCGGGGCCGTCGTAGCCGCAGAAGGAGCGTGCGCGGGCGAGACGTTCCCAGCCGCGGTCGAGCATGCCGTAGCGCGTCGCGCCCATCGCCGCTTGCAGTTTCACCTCGATCAACTTCTCGCGGTAGAGGTGCTGCAAAATCTCTTCCGTCAGCGCGCGCGGCAGGTGCATGCGCTCGGTGACGTTCGCCGTCGAAGGTTCGGGCAGCGCGGCAACGATCTTGAGCGCGAGGTCGCACAGGAAACTCTCCGGCACGTCCGTCTCGGCCAGTTCTTCCGGCACGGGCGGCCCCATGCTCTCCACTTCCATGCGCGTCAGTATGTTGGTTTGTGTCATGGCATTTGTCCGTTGTCAGTAGTCAGTTGTCCGTTGTTTGCCTTGGATTATCAGTTATTCAATTTCAGCTTTAGCCGCTCGCTCATCAGTCACATGCAACGGACGACTGACAACGGACAACTGACGCCGCTTCGGCCTGCCGGCCGTTGCGCGCGTAGAGTTCGGAGAGACGGCGCAGGACGAACTCAGACTGCGGCTGTGCGCGGCGCGCGGCCTCGTAGTGTTCGATGGCCTGATCTTCGCGCCCCGCGCGTTCCAGCATGGCAGCGACATTGAGTCGCCCTTGATACTCGCCGCCGGAACGCGCGAAGCTCTTGTAGGCGTCGTCATACTTGCCGAGGCGGCACTGCGCGAGCGCGAGATTGTTCCAGATGCGCTCGTCGGCGGGCGCGAGTTTCGCCGCACGCTTGAGGCGGGCGACGGCCGCGCGGTAGTTGCCGTTCAGGTACAGCGAGTAGCCGAGGTTGTTGAGCGTCTGCGCGTCCGGCTCGTGGTCGAGGGCGCGCTCGAAGGACTCGCGCGCGCGGTCGTGCAGACCTTTGCGGTCGTAGGCGACGGCTAGGAGGTTGTGCGCCTCGGACAGACGCGAGTCGAGCGAGACGGCGCGCGACAGTTCTTTGACGGCTTCGTTCAGACGGCCTTCGTCTAAGAACGCACGGCCGCGCGCGAGATAGTCTTTCGCCGTGCCGCCGTCGTCCGTCGTGTCGCCTGCGCGCTCCGTGCGACTGTCTTCCACACGCATCAAGGGCGCGCTCTCAAACTTCGCCACGTCCTTCTCGGACATGCGCCGCACCTTGTCGTCGTCGCCGCCGAAGAGTTTCGCCGCCGCCTTGAAAGGGGCTTTGAAGAAACGCGCGAAGCGGTTGCCCTTCTTCTTCCGCGTCTCTTCGCCCGTCGCGGCCGGGTCTTCCGCCGTGCCCGTGGGCGAGCCGTCGGCGGCGACTATCTCGGCGGCATCGTCGCCGTCGTGCTCGGTCGTCGTGGCCGTCCAGAAAGTCGAGACGCCGACGGTCAGGATGAGGGCGATCAGAAACGCGTTGATGGTGCGGTTGCGCATGGCTGTGTGTACTCCTTTACATCTTGGCGAACGAATCAATGAGATTGAGCGCGGCCGGGCCGAGAATGGCGATGAAGAGCGTCGGGAACAGGAAGCACGCGAGCGGGAACAGCAATTTGACGGCGGCCTTCTGCGCGGCCTGCTCCGCGCGTTGCCTGCGCTTCGTGCGAAGGCTGTCGGCGTAGACGCGCACGGCGCGCGCGATTGACGTGCCGAAGCGATCCGCTTGAATCAGCATCGCGACGAGGCTACGCAGATCGTCAACGCCCGTGCGTTCCGCGAGATTGCGCAGGGCTTCGTCGCGGTCGCGCCCGACGCGGATTTCCAGATTGGTCAACTCGAACTCTTCGCTGATTTCTGGATGCACGTCTTTCAACTCTTCTCCAACTTTGACAATCGCGGCGTTCAAACCGAGTCCTGCCTCGATGGAAACGACCATCAGATCGAGCGCGTCGGCCAAGCCCCAGCGCACGCGCTGCTGCCGCCCCTTGACCATCTTGTTCAGGATGTAGCGCGGCAGGAAGAAGCCCTTGATGAACGCGATCAGAATCCAGAGGATCGCGCTGTTGAGCGGTCGCGCCATGAGCGCGCAACCGAGCGCGACTATCGCGGGATAACCGATGAGCGTGGTGATCTGAATGGCGCGATAGACGATGGGCGCGTTCGGCGAACGATAGCCCGCCTGCATCAACTTCTTTTGCAGCTTCTTCGCTTCGGCGGCCGAAGGCGGCGCGAGCCGTTGAAAAGGCTTCGCCATGCGCTCGGCAAAGGCGGCCATGCCGTCGTCCGAAGCGGCGTTCGCGCTCAAGTCAACGCCCGCGCGGACGGCAGAACCGCCGCCCGTCTCGCCCATGCGCCGCAGTCGTTCGGTCGCCGCGCTCGCCGGGCGAAACATCAGCCAGTAAATCCCCAACACGCCGAGCGTGATGAACGCGAATGTCGAAAGGGTGATGATGAAAATCATAAAAGCGTCCGTTGTCAGTAGTCAGTTGTCCGTTGTTCTTTGTCTCTGGTCAGTTGATCAACTCCGTCTTCAGCTTGCCGCTTGATAACCACATGCAACGGACAACTGACCACGGACAACTGACAACCCTCAAATTTTGATATTGAGAATTTTCCGAATCACGAGCATGCCCGTGATTTGCAAGCCGATGGCGACGGCCGCCAGTTTGTGGCCGCGCGGGTCGTTCCACATGACGCTCATGTATTCGGGGTTCATCACGGTGACGGCGAGCGCGACGAAGATCGGCAGGCCGCAGAGAATCCACGCCGACATGCGCGAACTCGTCGTGAGCGTGCGCAGGTCTTCCATGATGCGGAAGCGTTCGCGAATCGTGTGCGCCACCTTTTCGAGCACTTCGGCGAGGTTGCCGCCCGTCTCGCGCTGGATGAGGATGGCCGTGATGCACAGTTTCAAATCCAAGAGCGGGACGCGCGCCGCCAGATTGTCGAGCGCGAGCTTGAGCGAGAGGCCGAGGTTCTGCTCCTCGTAAGTTTTGCGAAACTCGGTGGCAATGGGGTCGGGCATCTCGGTCGCCACCATGTGCAACGCTTCGGCGAAGCCGTGGCCGGCGGACAGGCCGCGGCTCATCAGTTCGAGCGTGTCTGGCAGGTCTTCGAGAAACTTGTTGAGCCGCTTGCGCCGCGCCCATGCGACGTGGACGAACGGCACGGCGGCGGCGGCGAGTCCGGCCGCGACGATCAGGATGATCGAGATCGTCAGCATCGAAGCGGCCAGCCCGGCGAGCATCGCCGCCATCAACGAGAACATCAGGAGGCGCGTCACGGTGATGTGCAGGTCGGCCTGATCGAGCATGCGCTTGAGATTCCCGGCCACCTGCACGCGCACGAGTATGCGGTCTAAGAGCGGTATCTCGCTCATCAACTCCTGCCGCGCGAGTTGCACTTCCACGTCGGCGTCGTGCGCCGAATGCAAGAGGGCGTCCGCGAGTCGCTGTTTCAAACGGGCGCGCTTCTGCTCCGAGCCGCGCGTCGCGAGCAGGTAGCCCGCGAAGGTCAGGAACAAGCAGAAGGCGAAGACGAAAAATGGAATCATAAAAACCGTCCGTGGTCAGTTGTCAGTGGTCAGTTGTTCTTTGTCCGTGGTCGGTTGATCAACTCCGTCTTTAGCAAGTCGCTTGGAAAGCCACTGGCAACGGACAACTGACAACTGACAACTGACAAATTACGCTTCTTCAAAAAACACACGCGGCAACTGCATGCCGTAGACTTTGAGGCGTTCGGCGAAGCGCGGGCGCACGCCCGTGGGGCGGAAGCGGCCGATGACGTGGCCGTCTTTGTCAATGCCCTTGCGCTCGAACATAAAAATTTCCTGCATCGTGATCGTGTCGCCTTCCATGCCCGTGATTTCGGAGATGGAGACGACGCGGCGCGTGCCGTCCGACAGGCGCGCGGCCTGTATGACGAGGTTCAAGGCAGACGCGATCTGCTGGCGCATGGCGCGCTCGGAGAGTTTCATCCCCGTCATCTGAATCATGGTTTCGAGTCGCGCCAGCGCGTCGCGCGGGGTGTTGGCGTGGACGGTCGTAAGACTCCCGTCGTGGCCGGTGTTCATCGCTTGCAGCATGTCGATGGCCTCGCCGCCGCGCACCTCGCCGATGACGATGCGGTCGGGGCGCATGCGCAGTGCGTTCTTGACGAGATCGCGCTGCGTGACTTCGCCGCGCCCCTCGATGTTCGGCGGGCGCGTCTCTAGACGGACGACGTGCGGCTGTTGCAACTGCAACTCCGCCGAGTCTTCAATCGTGACGATGCGCTGCTCTTCGGGGATGTAGGCCGAGAGCGCGTTCAGAAGCGTCGTCTTCCCCGCGCCCGTGCCGCCGGAGATCAAGACGTTGAGGCGCGCGTTGACGCACATCTCGAACATGTCGGCGATGTCTTTGGTGAGCGCGCCGATCTCGATGAGCTTCGACATGCGCAGCGGCTCTGCGCCGAAGCGGCGGATGGAGAGCACGGGGCCGTCGAGCGAGAGCGGCGGGATGATGGCGTTGACGCGCGAACCATCCGCGAGGCGCGCGTCAACCATGGGTGAGGACTCGTCTATGCGGCGGCCGACGGACGAGACGATGCGCTCGATGACGCGCATGAGGTGCTCGTCGTCTTTGAAGGTGACGTTGGTGCGTTCGAGTTTGCCGCGCCGCTCGATGTAGATGTTCTGCGGCGAGTTGACGAGGATGTCGGAGATGGTCGAGTCGGCGAGCAAGGGTTCGAGCGGGCCGAGGCCGAACAACTCGTGGCGCACCTCTTCGACCAGACGCTCGCGGTCGCTCGTCGAGAGCGGCATCTTCTCGTCGGCGAGCAGGGCTTCGGCCAGCCGCGCCACTTCCGAACGAAGCTGCTCGGCGTCGAGCTGGCTGAGCTTCGTCAAGTCCATGCGGTTGATGATCGCGCGGTGCAGCCGCGACTTCATCTCTTGAAAGGTGTGCGCGCCGCCCGCCTGCGTCTCGCCGTCGCCGCCGCCGGAGCGCGCCGCGCCGGGCAGCACCGCCGGGTTGGTTTCCCTGATTAGTCTTTCGCGTAGTGACATGGTGTTGGTCGTCTCTTCCGGTCGGTTAAAAGGAAGCCTCACGCACAGGCGCAAAGGCGCGAAGGAGTAGGGCGACGAGCCTGTTCGCCGTTCGACGCTTGCGCGGCGTCTGCCTTTGCGCCTGTGCGCCTTTGCGTGAGATTCATGCTTTGATTTGTCGTGCTCATGTTAGGCGTTCATCAATGCGGCGTTAGATCGCGGCGGTCGCTTTGTCTTTGCCGAGGCGCGTGCGCAGTCCGGCGTTCGAGATCGCGCCGACGGGGCGGCCGAAGATCGCGCCCCACAGACCTTTCCGCGGCTCTTTGATCTCCGACTCCACGGTCGTGCCCGTGATGCTCGCCGCGATGTGGCGAATCTCCTGCGCGATGCGCGAGGTGGGGTCGGACTTGACGAGCGGCTCGCCGAGGTTGATCGAGTTGACGGCCGTGTTGTAGTCGCTCTGGACGTAGCCCGTGACGCGCTCGCCGAGGAAGCGTTCCACCTGCCGCAGGTCGAGATCGATCTGCTTGCTCCAGCGGTTGACGACGATCCGCACCTTGTGGCGCGGGTAGCCGAGGCGGTCGAAGAGGGCGAGGGCGCGCTGCGTGCTGCGGATGGCGGGGATGTCGAGCGTCAGGACGAGCACCACTTCGTCGGCCTGATCGAGCGCGGAGAGCGTGATCGAGTCGAAGGTGTGCTGCGGGTCGATGACCACGTAGTCGTAGCGTTCACGCAAAAGTTCGAGCACCTCGAAGATGTGTTCGGGTTCGATGTCGTCGGCGAGGTCGGCCTCGCGCGGCGCGGCCAGCAGCGAGAGGTTCGAGGTGTGCGGCATGACGTAGCTTTTCAAGAGCGAGTCGTCAACGCGCGCGCGGTTCTCGACGAGATCGGCGATGGAGAATTTCGGTTCGAGGCCGAGGAAGAGCGAGAGGTCGCCCGCCTGCAAGTTGAGATCGACGAGGACGGTCGGCGCGTCGAGCGCGGCGGCGAGGTTCGTGGCGATGAACGAAGTGCCGCAGCCGCCCTTGCTCGAAAAGACGGCGACGGCGCGGCCGCGCTTCTTCGGCGTGTCAACCAAAGTGGAACAGAATTCGGCGGTGCGCTCGATGACGGTCTGAAACTCTTCGGCGATGACGGGCAGGCGCAGGAAGTCGCGCGCCCCGGCGCGGTAGCTGCGCAGGATGAGATCGGGCGAGGCGTCGCGCGAGGCGCAGATGATCGCGGTCTGCGGGCACTCGGCGGCGAGGCGTTCGACGAACTTGAGCGTCCGTTCGGACTCCGCGCCGAGCGTGATGATGGCGGCGTTCGGCCGGAGGCGGACGATTTCGGGGAACAGTTGTTCGGCGTCGTCGCCGCCCGCCAGGAGGCGCGTGCGTTCGTGCGCGCCGAGCGCGCCGCGCAACTCTTTGAGGGTTTCGAGGCCGGTGCTGAGGATGACGAATGACAGTTGATTCATGTGCGATGCCGCTCTCTCGTGTGGATTAGCCGAATGGTGGATCGTGTCGCTCTAAACTTTCAGTTCTCTTCGGGGGCAACTGCCGCCCGCGTCGTTCAGGGGATGACGGTGGGCACGTAGCCCGCGTTCTCGGCGGTCAGAGAAGTCTTGTACGCGGGCAGCGTCATCGTGCGGCTGACGAGCGGGAGCACGAAGCTGAAGTTGTAGTTGTCGATCTCGGCCGTGACCGTGCCCGCGCCGAGTTCAAAATTCGTGTAAGTGATTTTGACTTGCGACACCGTGAGGTCTTGCACGAGCGGTTGACCCGTGCCCGCCGCGTTGCCGTAAACGGCCATGTTCTTCGCGCCGGTCTGCGCCGACGTGCTCATGCCCTGATTGACGGCGTAGCGCGCGGCGCGGCGCGTGGCGTCAACGAGCGAGTTGTGTACCCAGAGCATCCGCCCGACTTCGAGCACGCCGAACATGGCGGACACGAAGATCGTCGCGCCGATGGCGAATTCGAGGAGCGCCGCCCCGCGTTCGCCGTCCTTCGTGTGTGTCGCGCGCATCGCTTTCATGTCGTCCTCCGGTTCGTCCCACTGCCACAACAACTACAACTAAAATTACTACTGCGTGATCTGCCGCATCGTGCTTTTCGCGCCGACGTTGACGCTCAGAGAGAGCGTGGAACTCCGGGTCAGCTTGCCGAGATCGAAGATGGGGACGTAGGTGAAATTTTGAATCTCGACCGTCTGCGTCTGCGTCGTGCCGCCGGTCTTGGTCGGCGTGATCTTGACGTTGGCAGTCGTCAGGCCGCTCGCGACGGGCGTGCCCGTGCCCGCCGTGTTGCCGTAGACGAGGAGATTGCGCGCCGCCGCGTCGCCCGCGCCCGGCGGCTGGCTGCTGAGGTAGCGCGCGGCGGCGCGCGTGCCCTTGAGGAGCGTCGTGTAGGTGTAGAAGAAACGGCCGAACTCGGCGGTCGCGCCCAACAGGACGAGCATGAGCGGCAGGACGATGGCGAGTTCGACGAGTTGCGAGCCGCGTTCGTCGCGCCACGCGAAGGCGCGGCTGCGGGCGCGTTTCAGTTGTTGATTGAGTTTCACCTTGATACGCATCGCGGGGAATCCTCTCAGCGATAAAGAACGGGGATGGTCAGTTCGGGACTCGACGCGCCGCCCGAAGGGTCGTAGCCGCCGCGGCCGACGACGGTGCGGATGCCGATATACTCGGCCTTGATGTCGCCGCCGTTGCCGCTGTCAACTTTCGTTTGCAGGAAGAAGGCCGCGAAGCGATCTATGCGCACGTAGTCGCGCCCTTCGTTGAACTCGCCCTCGCGGATGATCGGGATGAGCACGACGCGGCGGCCGCGCTCGCCCACGCCGCGCGACGGCGCTTCGAAGGTGTTCGCTGCGGGCGTGTTGTTGGCGTCTCTCGCCTGCTGCGCGTCGAGGTATTGTTGATAGTTGATGTTCTCCTGCACGTTCTCGTCGGGGGGGAACTCGTCGGGGTCGAGGCCGCCGCCGTATTCGCCGAAGCGCGTGTTGATGCCCTGCCTGACCGCGCCCGACGAGACGCCCGGCTTGGTCTGCACGTTCGACCCCGCGCCCAGACAATTCCTGACGCCCTTGCCCAACCCGATGCGGTCGTCGCTCGCGCCCGGCCCGTCAATGGCGAGAATCTGGTAGTTGCCCGGCGAGACCGCGCCGCCCGGCGGGCGACGGATCGTGTAGGTCTGCCCCGGCACGAAGTAGACGCCATCCGAGTCAATCGCGGTGACGGGGATGTAGTCGCAGAACTTGTTGAGCGAGACGCTCATGCCTGCCGTCGCATCGGCCGTGACGTTGCGCGACGCGCCGAGGACGGGCGCGGCGAACGTGGTGCTCACGGCGGCGGGCGGAATCACCACCTGCACGAAGCGGATGTCTTTGGCTTGCCCCTTCGCCGTCGCTTCGCTCACGTAAGGGCCGTTCAGGTTTTTCGCGAACAGCACGTTCGAGCGCGGGATGGTGACGCCCTTCTTGTTGAACTCGTACTTGTTCAAAGACTCGACGGCGTAGTCGGCCGCCTTCACGATGCCGCCGTCGTCGGAGTTGAGGGCGGACGCGCCCGCAAGCGCGGCGGCGTCGGCGGCATTCTGCAACTCGCCGCGCACGAGGTAGAAGTGACTGATGTCTATGCACAGGCCGGTGGCGAGGAGAAAGGCGAGCATGCCGAAGGTGCTGATCGCCAGCACCGAACCGCGCTCGCCGCGTCGCCCGTTTGCGCTCTGCTTCTTACACGCTCTCTTCATCGCTCTTTCTCCTCTCATCCGACACCTTCAACGGCGAGGCGACTCACACTTAACTCGACAACGAAACTACTGCTTCACGACTGCCTTCGCCGACGACGCGACGGGCGCGCTCGGCAGTTGGCCGAAATAACTCAACAGGGCGAGACGCGCCGCGTCGCCCGCGGGCGGCAACTCCGGCGACGCGTTCGCGGCCTGTTCCTTCACTTCAACTTTCGCCGCTTCCTTTACCGCGTCCTTCTCTTCCTTCACGGCGTCCTTCGCGGGCGTCGCCACCGCCGGACTCGCGGCAGCAGGTGCGGCCGTCTGCGTCGCGCCGTTCGCTTCGACAGTCGCCGGGGCGGCGGTCGTCGCGCTGCTGTTGTTCGCGTTCGTGGTCGCGGCGTTGGCATTGACGTTGGCATCGGTGACGGTCGTCACCTTCGCGCCTTCGCTGCCCGTCGAGTAACCGCTCGCGCCCTTGATGCCTTCGCCCTGCGGCTCGATGCCGAGCGGCGAGCCTTTCTTCAACCCGTCGAGGCCGCGCGTCGCGGGCAGCGCGTCGCGATCCACCGGCTTGATGATGTTCGTCGTGCAGAAGAAGACGAGTTCCGTCTCGCGCTTCTCGAACGACTTCGACTTGAAGAGCGCGCCGAGGATGGGGATGTTGCCGAGGCCGGGAACTTTCGAGAGCGTGCTCGACTCGCTGTTGTCCAACAGACCCGCGAGCGCGAACGACTGCCCGTCGCGCAGTTCGATGCCCGTCTTGGCGCGGCGCGTCTTCAAGGCGGGGATCAGGTAGCCCTGAAACTTGACGCCGTTCTGAAAGTCAATCGTCGAGACTTCGGGTTCGAGTTCCAACTGGATGTGATCCTCGTCGATGATCGTCGGCTTAAAGTTCAGGCGCACGCCGTACTCTTTGAAGACCACCGTGACGTTTGTGCGCTGGCCGTCCGACTGGATGACCGGGATCGGAAACTCGCCGCCCGCCAGAAAGCTCGCCTGCTGCCCGCTCATCGCGATCACGTTCGGCTCGGCCAGACTGCGGATCGCGCCCGCAGTTTGCAGCGCGCGAATCTGCGCCATCGAGCCGATGCCCGTGTTCGAGATAAAGAGGTTCGCCGTCTCGAACAAAGAAGCGAGGCTGTTCGTCGCCGAGAAACTCGTCCCGCCGTTCGACGACGCCCACGACGAACCCAACTCGCGCAGCTTCGTGCGGCTGACTTCCGCCACGCGCACCGAGAGTTGCACCTGCATCTGATTCTTCACCGGCGAGGCCAGCATGTTCACCGTCTGGAAGCCCGCGGCCTTCACCACCGCCTCGACCTGCGCCGAAGTCTGCGGCTGCGCGACGCTGCCGGAGATGACGACCGACCCGTTGGCCTGGCTCAAGCGGATGTCGTCTTTCGGAAAGAGCGCGCGAATCTGCGAGTCAATCAGCGAGAGGTTGGCGCGCACGAACACGTCGAAAACGACGAACTTGCCCGACTCTTTCTCCCACGCGATGAAGTTGACCTGCCCGAACGACTTGCCGTTGACGAGAACCTGATCCGGCGCGACCAGCACGGCCTCGGCCACTTCCGGGTTCGACACGGAGAAGCGCCCGATCTTGCGGTCGAAGTTGATCACGCGCGACTGGCCGACGAGCACGTTGATCGCCAGCGGCTCGGCCTGCGCGTTCGCGAACGACGCGCTCACGCTGGTCTGCTGCGCCTGCGCCGCGCCCGTGACGCCGAACATGAGCGAGGCGCACAGCATCGCGAGAAAGAAGGGGATAAGACGACGGGTCTGCATGATTGGACTCCTTTGGGAAACTTGTCAGCGGTCAGTTGTCAGCGGTCAGTTGTGTTCGTGTTATCAGAGGTCAGCGTCCGGCTTGGAGCGGCGACTCAATCGGCCACACGCGACGGAGGACTGACCACTGACAACGGACAATTCTTTTTTACGGAAAGTCTACGTTTCGTTTCTTCGCGCCTTCGATCACTTCGACCGAGGAGCGCGGGGGAGCAGGAGCAGCAGGGGCAACCGGGGGATTGGCCGCCTGCGGCGCGGGTGCGCTGTTGCTGCTCCTGCTGCTGTTGTCGGCGCGCGGGTAGCGACGGAAGATGGGCGCGCCCGGCTGCTGCGACGCTTGCGGCTGCTCGCTCTTGAGCGAACCGGCATCGGGCACGGGCTTGGCGCGTTCGCCGCCGAGCAGGATTCGCTTGTCCACGCCGAGCGTCTGCTCGTCGCCCTGATCCACCGAGTTGCGCATGACGAGTTGGAGTTTGCCTTCGCTCGACGCGAGCGCGAGTTTCTCGGCCTGTTCGGGCGTCACTTGCAGCGTCACGGCCTTGACGCTCTCCGGCTCGCGGTCGTTCTTCGGGCGGTCAATGTTCTGCCCGTTGGCGAGCACCTTGATGTTCTGCAAGACGATCTTCGAGATCGGATTTTCGCGCCCGTTGTTCTCGACCGGGTTGATGACGACCACCACGTCCACGAGCGCGCCCGGCATGACGAAGCCGGAGATGCCCACCACGTCGTCCACCTTGACGGTCATCGCGCGGTAGCCTTCGGGGATGACGGCCGAGAGGCCGCCCGCCGAGCCTTCCGGCGCGAGCTTGTAATCGGTGAGGGGTTCGCGCGCCGCGATCTGGACGACGGCCACGCGGCCGATCAGTTTGTCGGCCGACTGGAACGTCCCGTCCGGCGTAGCGCCCGCCGGGAACTGCACGCTCTGTAGTTGCTCCGCGATGATCTTCTCGCCCGGTTGAATGTCCACCTTGGCGACGACGACCGAGTTGAGATTCTTCGCGTAAGCCTGCGTGCCCGACAGGTAACGGCTCACCGAGAAGGCCGCGACCAGCCCGAACACCACCGCGCCGACCATCACAAAGACAAGACGTTTATTCCGCATGGTTTCATTCTCCGTTCGAGATCAAATTGTCTGGTGTGCACGCCGGGCGACTTCACTAGCCCCGGCGTTTTTGTTGTCGCCTGTCAGGCGCGAAAGAGCGCGAGCGAGATGAGGCTGCCGACCGTGATCGCGACGCCGTAAGGGATCGTGTAGCGGCGTTCCGCCGGGACGGAAAAGCGCGGCATCTCCCAACCGGGCAAGAACCCGACGAAGATTTGCACGACGCGCCACAAAGTCTCTCTCACCGTCCCCGCGCGAAACATCGTCACGACGGCGAGCGCGCCGCCCGTCAACACGACGACGAGGAACGTCGGCACGACGAGCGACGCGCCGACGAGCGAGCCGATGGCCGCGAACAGCTTCACGTCGCCCGCGCCCATCGCGCCGAAGATGTGCAGCATGAACATCAACGCGAACGCCAGCGCGCAGCCGCCGAGACTGGCGAGCACACCCTGCGTCCCGTTGATGATGGTGTTGACGGAGAGTCCGGCGACGAGCGTGGCGAGCACGAACGCGTTCGGGATGCGGCGATAGCGCGCGTCGTAGTAGGTGATGACGACCGCGAGCGGGACGAGCAATGCGCTGCTGACGATGGTTAGAGTGCCTGACATGTTGAGTATGAAAATCGGTTGAATTGAATTTTCAAATGCGTGACCGAGCGTTTGCGGCTGACGTGAAAAACTGGCGGCGCGCTCCGGCTCCTTCGTGCGGGAAGCGGCGGGAGCGCGCCGGCCTGAGTGGAAGCCCTGGTTCAGGGGGTTGCGGCGATGGCCGACGCGAGGTTTCCGATCTTCGCGCTGATGTTGCCGCCGAGCGTGGTGAACGCCCCGATGACGGCCAGCGCGACGAGCGCGGCGGCGACGGCATATTCGGAAAGCTCCAGCCCGGTTTCATCTTGCAGGAATTTCTTGATCATTTCGCTGTTCCTTGTGGTGTCGGTGTGTCCCGTGAAAACTTACGGTGTGCCGGCAATCTTGGCCGCGAGGTTGTTGATCTTCGTGCCGATGTTGCCGCCGAGCGTCGTGAACGCGGTGATGACGGCGAGCGCGACCAGCGCGGCGGCCACAGCGTATTCCGACAGTTCCAACCCGGTTTCGTCGCGGAGGAATTTCTTAATCATTTTCTTTTAGCTCCTATGTCTGGAAGTTAATCTGAGGTTGGTTGCAGACGCAGAATTACGGGGTGGCGGCAATCTTGGCGGCCAGGTTTCCGATCTTCGTGCTGATGTTTCCGCCGAGCGTGGTGAAGGCGGTGATGACGGCCAGCGCAACCAGCGCGGCGGCGACGGCGTACTCGGAAAGTTCCAGACCAGTTTCGTCGCGGAGGAATTTCTTAATCATGTGTTTGCTCCTTCAAAGCGGGAATGTTGAGTTTGTTGTTTCAGCCACGCGGTTGACGCGCGGCCGACGAGACCATCAGAGAACGGGATGCTTCGACAGGCCGTGCCACGAACCGACGAGCACGCCGCCAACCGCCAGAGCGACGACGAGCCAGCGGCCGTCCGCGCCCTCTGCGGCGACCGCCAACGCGCGCTCGCCCGCCAGCAGCGCGATGGCTGCGAAGGGGAGGACGAGTAATCCGGCGGCGACGGTCAAGAGCGTTTTGTTGAGCACAGTTTTCATTTTCCGAAGTTCCCTTTCGTCCGCCTCTTGATTCGAGTTGCCACACCTTTCATCATTGCTTGCGGACGACAGACCTATTTCAAGGCGCGTGCCACACACGCGAAACGCGTGGAACGCGGGCAAACACGCGGTTTCCCCCAAACGCGCCCAAACGCCCTGTTAACGCGGGGCGACAAATTCACGCACCCGGCACACGCGCACGCGCCCCTCGTTCCCAAACGAAACCGAACCACGAGAAGCACTTAACTCCCTGTCGCTTTCGGTTGACAGATTCGCGCGCAAGTTCAACCGTCGGCGACGAATGTTGACGAAGATTAAGGACGTTGAAAAAACTTTCACCACGGCGACGCAGAGTTCAGCGACGACGCAGAGTTCACGCAGAAGAGGCGCGGAGACTTGAACAACATTCAAGT
>JAUZFQ010000179.1 GCA_030838445.1 Pyrinomonadaceae bacterium
GGAGGCCGACCTGCGGATCATCCCCGACGCCGGCCACTCCGCCCTCGAACCCGGCACGCGCAGCGCGCTCGTCGAAGCCACGGACAGATTTAGAACAGTGACAAGTGACAAGTGACAAGTGACGAGTTAGAAAAGCAGGCGGTTTTAGCTTGTCACCTGTCACTTGTCACCCGTCACTGTTTTTACCACTTGTCACCCGTCACTCTGCCTAGTACTATCTGCAAGCAGTATGAACGGACGTGTTTTAGTCCTAAACGCATCATTCGAACCGATCAACGTGTGTACGGAACGGCGCGCGGTGGTGATGATCTTTAAAGGCGTGGCGCGCGTCGAAGAGCACAACGGGCACATGCTGCACTCGGCGCGGGTGACGATGCACGCGCCGTCGGTCATCCGTCTGACCGAGTACATTCATATCCCCTTCAAAAATCGCTCGCTGTCGCGCAAGAACATTCTGCTGCGCGACCACTCGACGTGCCAGTATTGCGCCAAGCAACTGCCGCCGTCCGACCTGACGCTCGATCACGTCTACCCGCGTTCGCGCGGCGGCGAGTCAACGTGGGATAATCTGGTGGCCTGCTGCAAGCGCTGCAACCACCGCAAGGGCAGCCGCACGCCGGATGAGGCGGGGATGCACCTCGTCCGACACCCGCGCGGCTTCTCGCTGCACGTCAGCCGCCAGATCATGCGCTACCTCGGTCGCGCGGATCAGACGTGGCGCAAGTATCTTTTTTACGAGTCCGACAACGGAGAGTCGGACGAATAGCGACGGCAGAGGGCGCGCTAGAGACTGCCGCCGACGCCGGTTCACCTGTAAAGGATTTCAGCGAATGAATGAAACGACACTAGCCATCGGATTCGGGACGCAGGAACTTCTGATCATTCTCCTGATCGTCTTCGTCCTCTTCGGCGCAAGCCGCCTGCCGCAACTCGCCAAGGCGCTGGGGCAGAGCAAGCGTGCCTTCAAAGACGGGCTGGACGAGGCCGACGACGAAGCGCGCATCGCCGAAGCGAAACGCCGCGAACGCCTGCGCGCCGCCGAGTCAACCTTGAGAGAAGACGAACTCTCCGCCGATAAGTACACCGCCGACAAGCCGCGCTGAACGGCGCACGGCCTCACGTCAACTTCAAAGAGTCGCCGCTAACGTCATGTGACGCTGGCGGCGACTCTTTGAGTGTACGAAGGCGTCGTTGGTTAATCCGTCTTCTGCCCGACGACGAGCGTGGCCTTGACGGTGAGCGCGAATTCGGCCTCGTTGCGCTCCTCGTCAATGATTCGTTCGACCTCCGAGAGCACGCGCGCCCGCGCCGCCTCGTCTTCGCCGAGCGGTTCGAGCCAGTTCTGCAAGAGGAAGTCGCGGACGAGCGGCGCGTTGAGAAACTCTTCGCCCGACGCGTAGTCGAACTGCTCGATGTTCGTCCACGTCTGGACGAGATCGAGACCTTCGCGGGCGGCGAGCGTTTCCACGTCGGCGACGGTCGGGCGTTCGTTAATCAGTTGTTCCACGACGGGCGACTGTTCGAGCATCTCCGCATTCAGCAGGGCTTCCCAGTAGACCGAATAGAACTCGCCGTAGCTCGAAGCGGTCGGCAACACGAAGGCCACGGTCGCGCCGGGGGCGGCGACGCGCACCATCTCGGCCAACACTTCCGGCAGGCGCTCCGCCGCGACGAGCGACGCGTCGCCGACGACGAGATCGAACTGCTCGTCCTCGAACGCCAACGCTTCCAGTTGCGCGGCGCGAAACTCCGTCACCTCGGCCAACTTCGTCGCGGCTGCCTTCGCCCGCGCCAGCGCGAGTCGCGCCTCGCTCTCGTCCACGCCGATCAAAGTGAGGTCTTGCCCCGCGCGCTCCTTGAGCGCCAGCGCGTGCCCGCCCGTGCCCGCCGCGACGTACAGCACGTGCCCCGCCTTCGGCACTTGCACGTGGTCGTCCAACAGCCCCGCGAAACGCTCGCCCCAGTCGGTCGCGATGTACAGGTCGTGCAGGAAAGCCAACTCTTTGTCCGTCTTGTTCTCAGTCATAACCAAAAGCTGTCCGTAGTCCGTAGTCAGTTGTCCGTTGCTTTCTCGTCGCGTAACTTGAATCCTGATCTTCGGGTTGCCGCTTGGGGCAGCACATACAACGGACAACTGACTACGGACGTTTTTAATCCTCCTTGTAGTATTCGTGCCCGCGCAGTTGTTCCGGCAGGCAGGCCATTTCATCTCTGGCGCGCGGGTCGTCGTGGACGTAACGATAGCCGCTGCCGTAGCCGGAGCGTTTCATCAACGGCGTGACGGCGTTGCGCAGGTGCAGGGGCACAGGTTCGCGCCCAGTCTCCTGCGCGTCTTCGGCGGCGGCGAAGTAGGCGCGTTTGACGCTGTTCGACTTGGGCGCACGCGCCAGATAGATCGTCGCCTGCGAGAGCGGGTAGAGCGCTTCGGGCAGGCCGATGAGCGCCGTGATCTGCGCGGCGGCGGCGGCCTGCACCATCGCCTGCGGGTCGGCCAGTCCCACGTCCTCGGAGGCGAGGATGCAGAGACGGCGCGCGATGAAGAGCGGGTCAGCCCCGCCCTCGATGAGCCGCGCGAGCCAGTAGAGCGCGGCGTTCGCGTCCGAGTTGCGCAAGGATTTGATGAGCGCGGAGGCGAGGTTGTAATGTTCCTCGCCGCCCTTGTCGTAGGCGTAGCGGGCGCGCCCCAACGCCTCGACCGCCGTCTCGTCGGTGATGTGACGCACGCCTTGCTCGTCGGGCGCGGTTGACTCGACCGCCGCTTCGAGTCCGGTGAGAGCGACGCGCGCATCGCCGCCCGCCGCGCGTGCGAAACGCGCGAGCACTTCGTCGGACACTTGCGGGTGCAGGTTCGCCAGCCCACGCGCTTCGTCCGTCAGCGCGCGGCGGATGAGCGCGGTGATGTCGGCCTCGGTCAGAGGTTCGAGCGAGAGCACGCGCGAGCGCGAGAGCAGCGCGCTGATGACCTCGAACGAGGGGTTCTCGGTCGTCGCGCCGACGAGCGTCACCGTGCCTTCTTCGACGGCGGGGAGCAGGGCGTCCTGCTACGCCTTGTTGAAGCGGTGAATCTCGTCAACGAAGAGCACGGCGCGTCGCCCCGCGCGTTTGGTCTCGCGCGCCTCGGCGATGGCGGCGCGCAAATCGTTGACGCCGGAGAAGACGGCCGAGAGCGCGATGAACTCCGCGTCGCTGTGGCGCGCGAGCAGGCGCGCGAGCGTCGTCTTGCCCGTACCGGGCGCGCCCCAGAGGATGAGCGACGGCAGCGCGCCCTCGCCTTCGATCAGGCGGCGCAGGATGCGACCCTCGCCGATCAGGTGGCGTTGCCCGACGAACTCTTCGAGTGTGCGCGGCCGCATCCGTTCGGCGAGCGGCGCGTCGGCGGCAGCAGCCGTGGCGGCAGACTCCGCGGGGGCTTCGTCGGGTTCGTCAAACAGTCTGTCGGTTTTACGTCGCGGCATCCTTATATTTCCATGTCGAATTACGACCGGAAAATTAACGCCCGCGCGGGCGCGTTTCCGGCGTAAAAATTCTGTCGCTTATCGGTAGATTTGCTATCATAGCTTAACACAAATTTCGGACACGTTGGGGGAGCGCGGATGGGGCGGAATTCGTCCGAAGTCTTGGATGGAACGTTCGCCGCGCGTTGTTCGTATAGGAGGGCGAGCGCGCGGACGGGGCACAATATTTCCGACGCGCGCGCGGGAAATTTAAGATACGGAAGTTGAGGTGGAAGAGATGAATGATATGTGGAGAGTGATCGGAATCATCGCGCTCGGATTGGTAGTTCTGGTGATCGGCGTGCCTCTGCTGCTCGCGGCGGCCGGGGTCGTCCTCGGCGGCATCGGCATGATCATCGGGCTGGCCGTCGCAGTAATCAAACTCGCCGTCGTGGTCGCCGTCGGCTATCTCGCACTCGTCGCCATCCGCGCCCTGATGCGCTGAGACGACCCGCGAACCCAGACAGTAAAACGCGCCCGCTCTTTCTTCCACCTTCGAGCGGGCGCGTCGTCTTACCGGCAACCTGAAATTCATCAATTGCGGAGAGCTTATGTACTGCCAGACGTGCGGCACGGAAATCCAGGCGGGACTCAACTACTGCAACCGCTGCGGCGCGGTGGTGAACACGTCTCTGGCGATCAGACAGGAGACGAGCGTAGTTGACATCAAAAGCCCCGTACGCTCGCTCGCCGGGGCGATCACGATGACCACCTTGTTCGGCTTCATGATCCTCTTCTTCGCTCTGGGCGGTCTGGCTTCTGCCGAGAGGCCGCTGCCCGAACCACTGTTGGGCATCCTGAGCATCCTCGGTCTGTTGACGATTCTCGTCATAGACGTGATGCTGATTCGCATACTTTCGCGCGTCGTTCAACTGCCCGTCGCCGCCCCGACCTTACCCGCCCAACCCAAACGCTCCGAATCGAGAGAACTCAACGCGCCGCCGCAGCAGCAGGCGCAAACCTACATGCCCGCGACGACCGACCCGCTGCCCGTCGCCAGCGTCACCGACCACACGACGCGCACCTTCCACCCCATCTACAAAGAGCCGCGCGTTAAAAGCTAGTCTCGCATTTAAGTTAAAAGTTAATTCGCGCACGACGCGCACCTCGAACGTCGCAGCCGACGCTCGGCTCAAGAGTTTAACGAGCGCGCGTGCCCGTTTAGGCTGTCGCCTCCACGGCGAGGCGCAACTCGCGGAACATGCGCGCCAAGTCTTTCGGCTGGTAATGGGCGTTGAGGCCGCTCGGGTTCGGCAGCACCCAGACGGACGTGTCGCCGATGGTCTCAGGCTGGAGGCCGAGCGCGGCCTTGGGGCGTGCGAACGCCGTCCGGTATGCGCCGACGCCGAGCACGGCGAGAAATGCGGGACGGTAGCGTCGCACTTTGGCCGCCAACTTCCGCCCGCCTTCGACGTACTCTGCGGCGTCGAGTTCGGCGGCCGTGGCAGTGGCACGCTCGACGACGTTGGTGATGCCGTAGCCTTGCGCGAGCAGTTCGCGTTCCTCGAAAGGCGAGAGCAGCCTGTCGGTGAAGCCGGAGGCGTGGAGCGCAGGCCAGAAGCGATTGCCGGGGCGGGCGAAGTGGTGGCCGACGGCCGCCGTGTATAGTCCGGGGTTGATGCCGCAAAACAGCACGCGCAAGTTCGGCGCGATCACCGACGGCACAGTCTTCCCCGCGGCGGCTAGAAGTTCTTCCTTCGTAGGCTTATGCATGTGCGGCCTCTCCGTTTCGTTTCTCTAAATATCAATAGCATCTCACAAAACTGTACGACACCCGCGCTGCTAACTTAAACCTGTCGCGGGCGATGAACGTCGGGGGCGACGCGTACATGTGCCGCGTTACTTTCCCGCCCTTCCAGGCAAGAAACAAGAGGGCGACGCTAACGTTAGCGTCGCCCTCTTGTTTCGTTTACGACACCGCAAGGTCGCGCCGTTTAATGAAGGCGCAGGCTTCGCGGCATGATGCTTGACACGATCCGCCAGCTAACTTCCCAACGGATCGGGTGCTCTCCGGGTCAGGTTGTTCGTCTCGCGAACGACGGTTCAGACGCGCTCGATGAGGTAGTTGAGGACGACACTGAGGTTCTTGTCGGAGAGGGGGACGGTGTGCGGGTTGCCGGTTCCCCAGTTGTTGCCCGCGGTGTAGTTGTGAGTGAAGGAGGCGGATTCGTCTTTGCCGGAGAGGCCGCTGTCCTTCTCGGAGATCGAGCCGCTCACGATGATGTTCGTGCCCACCTGCCCGGACTTGGTGACGGTGGCGTTCTGGCCGAGGGTGATCGTCCCGCCGCTGCCGATCTTGTAGGGGTTGTCTACGGAGCGGCTCGTGACGACAGAGCCGTCCACTTTCAAGCTCCAGTATATTTCCCCTCTGTCTATGG
>JAUZFQ010000219.1 GCA_030838445.1 Pyrinomonadaceae bacterium
GACAGATGTTCGACGTGCGAAGGGCGTGGATTTTACTGCGGGCGAATAACTGGGTCTGTACGAGAGCATACCGGGATCGGTAGAAACTGAAAGCGCGCCGCGCGTTGTGTCCGGACGGAGAAAGGGGCGGCTGACTCCCCCAAGCCTGCCGCCCCTTTGTGTCCGTCCAGTTGCCGTAAAAGGATGACCCGAATATACGCGCGGCCTTCTTCCCTTAGGTTGCAAAGAGATTGCGGTTGGATTACATAACGAATAAAGCCGAAATTATTTATCGCGAAGAATAAAGCCGAAATTATTTTACGCGCGACTACTTTTGCTGCTTCAACTTCGCGTCGAGCATCGCGGCGAGTTCGGGGTTCGAGCCTTTGAGCGTGTTGTATTCGGCGTTGGCCGCGTCGCGGTTGCCTGTTTCCAGATAGAGCACGGCCAGACGCAAGCGCGCCTCGCCATCCGCGGGCTTGAGCTTGACGGCCTCCTGATAGGCTTTGATCGCTTCGTCGAACTGTTTGAGGCGACTGTACGAGTTGCCGAGGTTGAAGAACGCGTCGGCGTCTTTCGGGTTGTGGCGCGTGGCCTGCGTGAAAGCTTGCACGGCCTCGCGCGGCTGCTCCAACTTGGTGTAGACGTTGCCCAGACTGAAATAGGCTTCGGCGTGGTCGGGCTTGAGGCTGACGGCTTTCTGGTAAGCGGCGAGGGCATCTTTGGTGCGCTCCTGCTTGACGTAGGCGTTGCCCATCTCGTTGTAAACTTCCGCGTTCTTGGGGTTGAGTTTGAGCGACTCGTTGAAGGCGGCGAAGGCTTCGTCATAGCGTTCCAGGCGCAGGTAACACTGGCCGAGTTCGTAACGCGCGGCGGCGTCCTTCGGGTCGAGGCGAATGGCCTGTTGGTATTGCGCGGCGGCCTCTTGAAATTTGCCGGCGGTGAAATAGGTGTTGGCGAGATTGTAGTAATTGGCCGCGTCGTTCGGATTCTTGCGGATGGCCTCTTCGTCAAGTTTGGTGATCTCTTTCAACGTCGCGTCGAAGTTCGGCGTCGGCGAGGCGGCCGCCTGGTTGGCGGCGGGTTGCGGGGTCGATTTTTTGCAGGCCGTAGGTAAGAGGAGAAGTGAAAGCAGGGCGGCCGCAAGGAGCAGAGGTCTCTTCATCTGTTAAGCTCGCTTGAATGAATTGATATTTTGCAGGGCACGGCTGACAAGAGTAGCAACGAAACTTTGTCCGCGCAAACGCAGCACGAAAGTTAATGGCGACCTGTTTTGTCGGGGCGCGGAACGAGAAGCGCGGCGGGGAGCGACTGTGGAAACGTGTGCGGCGAAATGGCAAGAGGCCGACAGCGCCCTCGCAACGCTCTCGGCCTCTCTCCTCTCACACCATTCCATTTTTGGGGGAAGGATGCGATACGGCGCGCACTCTAGCACCAAAAAATTTCTCTGACAAGTCGCCGCGCGCGGTAGTTGAACGAAGTGCGAACACTTTGCAGGCGGGCGCGGTTCAGGCCACGCGCGCGTCGCGGTCGAGGTGGCGTTTGACGCAATCGTCCAGGTCGTGAACCAGATGCTTCTTGTCCACGTAGCCGTCAACAAACTGCACGGGCGTCTCCTCGCAATCGCCGGGAAATTCCTCTGACGTAATGAGGATGACGGGGACTTGTTCGCAGCCGGGAATCTGGCGCAATTGGCGCGACGTGTCCAGCCCGTCCAGACGACGCATCCGGTAATCCATGATCACTAGATCAACCGGCGTTTCGCGCGCGACTTCGAGGGCGCGCTCGCCGGAGTCGGCTTCAAACAGTCGGTAAGGGTTTTTCTTGAGAATGTCTTTTGTGAGGCGACGCCAGATGTCTGAGTCGTCTACAATTAAAATATTGGGCATTCGGGGGAATCCTTTGGCGCACGGGGGTCGGGTCAAAGTCAGGTAATTTCTTAAGGCAAAACCTGTTTTTAGTCAACCATCTTGACGGGGGAAGTCGGTTAATTTTGGAGATCACTTTTTTAGGGACGAGCGCGGGCGTGCCGACGCGCGCGCGGAACGTTTCGAGCGTCGCGCTGCGCCTGCCGCAACGCGGCGAGGTCTGGCTGTTCGACTGCGGCGAAGGCACGCAGCACCAGTTGCAACGCACGCCGCTCAAGATCAGCCAGATCAGCCGCGTCTTCATCACGCACCTGCACGGCGATCACCTCTTCGGCCTGATGGGTCTGCTCGCCACCTGCGGGCTGGCCGGGCAAGGGCAGGAGATACATCTCTACGGCCCCGACGGTCTTGAAGAGTACGTGCGCGTGTGCGCACACATCTCGCGCACGACGCTCTCCGAGACGCTCAAGATTCACACGGTCGAACCCGGCCTCGTTCACCGCGAAGAAGAGTTCAGCGTCACCTGCCGCCCGCTCAAACATCGCGTCCCGTCCTTCGGCTACCGCGTGACGGAGCGCGACCGGCCGGGGAAGTTTGACGTGGAGCGGGCGCACGCGCTCGGCATCAAGCCCGGCCCCCTGTACGGCCGTCTGAAGAACGGCGAGAGCGTCGAACTGGAGGACGGGCGCGTCGTTCACGGACGCGATTTGCTAGGGGCGACGCTCGCGGGGCGTTCAATCGTTTATTGCACCGACACGATCTACTGCCCGAACGCGGTCGCGCTCTCCGAGGGCGCGGACGCATTAATTCACGAAGCGACGTTTGCCGCTGAGGACGAGCCTTTGGCCGTGCAGAGCACGCACTCGACCACGACGATGGCCGCGCGCGTGGCGAGCGAAGCCGGGGTGCGCAAGTTGCTCATCACACACATCAGCCCGCGCTACACGCCCGACAGCCCGGTCACGCCCGAAGCGTTGCTCGCAGAGGCGCGCGCCGTCTTCCCCCGCACAGACATGGCGCGCGACTTCATGACCTACGCAGTTCCCCGTCGCGAAGAGAACGTCGTGTGAGTTTCGACGCCGGACGAGAGTCCGTGGAGCGGGAGAGGCGAACGGCGCAAAGGGCGAATCACGACGGATAGAAAAATGAGCGCGCGCTTCGTCAATGATAAAGGCGCGCGCGTCGTTAATGATAAAGGTGCGTGATTCGTGATTGAAAAAAAGGGGGGCGGGGGTTAGATTGTCTACGCCTTCAACTCCCGATGCAGAGCGACTTCTTAAATCAAACTCCGAGGAGCACCCAACGCCATGTCACGCCCTTCGCCACCGCGTAACGATAGATTCGAGGATTACGTCCCCGTCGCCGAACGGCTGGAAAGATTTTACGAGCGGTTTCCCGACGGGCGCGTCATCACGCACATCATCGAACACAATTCTGAGAGTGGCTTCGTGCTCATGCGCGCCGAAGTTTATCGCTCGCCCGACGACGCGCAACCCGCCGCCACCGGCCACGCCTTCGAGGTCAGAGGCGAGAGTTACGTCAACAAAACGAGTTATATTGAAAACTGCGAGACCGGCGCGGTCGGGCGCGCACTGGCTCTCCTGGGCTTCGAGGTGAAGCGCGGCATCGCGAGCCGCGAGGAACTCGAAAAGACTTCGCGGATGACGACGGACAGGGCGGCGCGCGCGTCGAATGCCGCACCACAGGCGGCGGCCTCAACCCCCGCGGCAAATACCCCGGCGGCAAGCGCACCCGCGGCGACGGCTAACGTTCCCGCGGATCAGGGCGTGAACCTCGACGCGGAGATTCTGCAAAGCGCGGGCGCGCTCGGTTACGACGCGGCGAAGGTGCGTAAGTGGATCGATCAAAAGTTCAAGGTCACGGGCGGCCTCGACGCCCTCGGCGCGGACGACAAGCGCGAGGTGCTCAGGGTGTTCCGCGAGAAGGCTTCCCCGGCGGCGAAGGGGACGGCCAAATAGCGTACGGCTGCTACTGGTTGGATGAAGAGCAGGGGTCTTGAAAGTCTGTAATCGGTTTGAGCCGACTTGAGATGGCGAGGAAATGATCCTCGAAGAATTTAGCCGCGTCGTTCACGGATTTATTTTCGTGATAGCCTTTGAACACAAGGATGGGACTATTCGAGCAGACGGCTCCGTATGGGCAGAAGTACGCATATAAGTCGTCGTCAATGATTATCACGACCATGGTCGGGTAAGCTTCCGTGAGTTTTACCTGTAATAGACTTTTTTGAATTT
>JAUZFQ010000234.1 GCA_030838445.1 Pyrinomonadaceae bacterium
AGCGAAGACGAGAAACTTGAAATTCTAAGTTCAAGCGCAAGCAGAGCCTATCTTGAGTCCATTCCGGTAATTACAGAAAAGGCGCGCGATATGATTGAGCATTACGTCTCGCAAGTCTTCCCCAACGGATTCAAGGCTCAAGTCGTCGCCACCTCACGCGATGCCGCCGTGCGCTACAAAACCGCGCTCGAAACTGCGATTACCGAAAAGATAGCCCAACTTGAACAAAGCAACCCAGACAACATCAGCCTTGAAAGACTTGGAAAGCTACAAACCGCAGTGATCATGTCTTTCAAACATAACCAGCCTGAGAGTCACAGAGAGTTTACGGACGAGAAAGCGCAAGACAAATCAATCGCCAGCTTCAAACTGCCTTTCGATGCGACGGACGAACACGGCAATACGGGCAATGTCGGAATCTTAGTCGTAGCCAATATGTTGCTAACAGGCTTCGATGCTCCTATTGAGCAAGTGATGTATCTCGATCAAGTGATTCGGATGCACAATCTCTTACAAGCGATTGCGCGCGTCAATCGCGTTTACAGCGTAGAAAAAAAGCAAAGCCCTGATTCAGAAGAAAAGCGCGAGACAGTCGAAAAGAAATTCGGGTTTATCGTTGATTATGTCGGAGTCGGCCATCATCTACGCAAGGCTCTGGCCGATTATAACGAGCGTGATCAAGAGAAGGTTACTGAAACTTTAATTCCCAAAGACGAACTAATCAGCCAACTCAAAGCCGCGCAAAGAAAGGTTGAGGAAATCATCGAGAAAAGTGGAATAGTTGAACGCTACGACTATGAAGCCTTTTATGACCTCTTTTACGATGAAGATATGCGCTTTGAGTTCGTCTTAGCGTTCCGTGAGTTTGCTAAGCATCTTGATGCGCTTTATCCGAATAAAGAAGCTCTTGAATACATTAAAGATTTCAAATATTACAGCGAGATAAATGTCAAAGCCGAACAACACTTCCGTGATGAACGAATCAGCTTGAAAGGCATCACGCCGAAACTCCGCAAGGTTGTAGATGAACATCTAATTTCAAAAGGCATTGATCAGAAGATTAAACCAATCTCAATTCTTGACGATGACTTCACACGGTCTGTCAGTCAACTCAGCCGGGACAAAACGAAAGCCTCAGCTATCGAACATGCCGTCAGACACTTCATCGAAGTCAATGTTAATGAAGACCCAACTCTTTATAATTCCTTCTCAGAACAACTTGAACAAATCCTACTTGCATTTCAGGAGAATTGGAACGAGGCTTATAAGAAGCTGGAAGAACTTCGCAAGAACATCATCAAGGCTAGAACCGAAGACACACACGGGCTGCACCGCACCAAACAGATACCTTTTTTCAATAATTATAAGGCGCAGTTTTTCGGTGATGCTAAATTAACCGATGAGCAGCTAGCCCTCTTAGTGGATTTAACCCAAGACGTAACGGCTCTTTTAGAAACAGAATTGAAACTCAAAGGGTTTTGGGAAAGAATACCGGCGCAGAACAGGGTTAAAGCGAACTTGTTGGATTTGATCTTGTCGCCCGAATATAAAGACAAATTGCCAGACAGTTTCGACAAGCGGCAAGTGTTTATTTCATCCACAATGCAAATTGCCAAGTTGAAAAACGAAACGATTCTTTACGTCTGAGCAGCGCGATGCAATTAGAATACGAAATTATCTATTCAAATCGGCAGAGCCTTCAAATCTCAGTTGAGCGTGATAAATCCGTAATCGTCCGCGCGCCTAAAGGAACATCTTTAGCAACCATCGAATCCGCACTGGAAAAGAAAAAACTTTGGATTTACGAGAAAACCAAACACCCGCAGAAATATAAGGAAGGAAGAAAAGAAAGAGCCTATATTTCCGGCACGTCTATTCTATATCTAGGGAAAGAATATAAGCTTGATTTCGTCAATGAGGATTTTGAAGGCGTGAGGTTCGACGGCGGATTCTATCTCTCAAAATCTCATGCTCAACTCGCCGAACATTATCTTAAAGAATGGTTTCTTGAAGAGGCTAAGAGAATCATCGCGCCGAAGGCAGAGTTGAATGCTCGAACACTCGGCGTAAGCTATAATCAAATCCTCATCTCAAATTTGAAATTTCGCTGGGGGTCTTGCACTCCAAAAAACAATCTCAACTACAATTGGCGATTGATAAAAGCTCCGATTAGTGTGATTGATTATGTTATTGTGCATGAACTTACGCACCTTCTTGAACCAAATCATACCAAGCGATTTTGGGCTATCATTTCAGTTCAATTGCCACACTACTTAAAAGCTAAAGAATGGCTTAAATGCAATGGTAGTCTTCTGGAAGTATTGTGATAATTGTTGTGAAATCTAGAGTCACTACAGCTTAGCAAAAAGCTAGCATAAACCTAGAAAAAGCTAAGAATAGCCTAATGATTTTGGAAAACAGAAAAAAATGGGCGGGATAAGTTCGACACGTTGGAACTTCCAGTCAACACGCGGGCGCGTGGAAAGTTGCTTGACCATTGGTGCGCCGCGCGGTGTCGTTCAGGACGCAAGCGGAGCGTGGTTCTGGCAACGTTATGGCTGGCGCGTCTCGTATAATCTAGTTGCCGATGATAACCCCTGCCTCCATTTGCAATTCAATCACGGTTTAGAAGTCAAGCAGGCTATAAAGCTAGATCGTACACCTCTGAACTACGGCGGCGTGCGTTGGTGGTTTATCTGTCCTGAATGCTCGCGTCGTGTGGCTCACCTGCACCTTCCTTCAAGGGCTTTCTATTTCCGGTGTCGCCACTGCTACAGGCTTACTTACGAGTCAGCCCAAACGAGCCGTTCCCGTTCCGCCTCTTTCTTTCGTCTCGTTGCTAATAATCTTCAGGGAAATTCACGCGAGGCTCGTTTATGGGTTCGAGCACACTACGATGGCGTAGTCCACGAAGTGAAGAGGCCAAAGCTAGAAGCTAGGGAGAGACGCATAGGGCTTCGCCGTGTGATCGTGAGGATAGCTCAAAAGAAGGGTTTTAGCGTGTAGCGCGGCGCAGGGCTGCCAATATCGGCAAAGACAATAATGAATGAATTGCTGCCGGGGCATCGTCTTAGATGAAATATTAATATTTGCTTGCTGACTTGGATGTAGCGAGCAAGCGGGCGACCGCCTCACTATCTTCCCTATTCCCTACGGCTATCTAATGAAAGCGTCTGCGCCCGCGCATCGCGCTGCCTGCCCGCACTCGATAGCAGAGAGGGCTGTCTACAGGAGTCTCCCCGAAAATCTCACGCGGTTAGGGCAAACATCCTTCGATCAGGTCGTATTTTTAGCCAGTAAGCGCATGACCATGGCCGATAGTCGCTTAATGTCTTGAGGCTTCCGCAAAAAAGCATTGACGCCTGCGCGTAGCGCGTCCCGTTCGATGTCGCTCGCCGACAACATAATGATCGGCGTGCGTTGCCGGTGTGGAAGTTGCCGCGCACGCCGCGCCAGTTCTACACCGTCCTTACCCGGTAGTTGATTATCCAAGATGAGCAGGTGATAACGCGCTTTACTTTCAATCTTGCGCATGGCCTCCATCCCGTCGGCGCACAGTTCAACCGTCCAGCCTAATTCTTCCAAATTATCTTTCACTGCTTCGGCTACCGCCTGATAATCTTCGACGCAGAGAATGTTGATGGTGCGCGCTTTGGTGCGCCGCCGACCACGGCGACCGTGGCGGTTGATGATGCTCTGCTTGCGCGGTTCGGGCGGGGTGCGCAAGTAGGCTAGGTCTTTATGCCTGCCTCCTTCGTCCAGCATAGCCGCAAGCGTCGCATGGCTGTGCAAACCTAACAGCCGCGCGGCGCGCGTGACGCTCCCCTGCCCATCTATCAAAGCCCGCCGCACGTATCTAGCCTCATAGGTGCGTACCCGCTCGTTGAGATTAAAGTTAGCCCAGAAGTCTGCGAGGCTACGCACTCGTCGCTGTGACAGATAGGCGCGACGGTCGGACGTGATACGGATGGCACAGGCGCGCAGACGTTTGATTGTCTTGACGTCCTGCGTCTCTCTCAGCGAGTTATTTGCGCGCTCGTATGTCTCTAATAATTCATCCTCGGTGATGCGGCCGCCGTGTTCCTCAATCAAAGAGAGCAAGGCGCGTCCGGCATCTTCGACCGCCCCTGCTTGCTCTGCAAGATCGGCGGCGCGTCTCAAGGTGTTGAGCGATTCGATGAAGTTGCCCCGTTTTGACAGGATGTAGCCTTGCGTGGTGAGGGCTTCAGCTAATAAACCCTGCTCGCCACCTTTGGAGAGGACGCGCACGGCCTCGCGGATCGCGCTCTCGGCTGCGCGCAGCTTCCCTTGTGCCAACAGGACACGGGCACGTGTTTCATCTACCTGCGCTACGCTGCCCCGATCATTTAGGGTGACGAATAAGTGGCGCGCACCATTCAAGTGCTCATGAGCTTCATCGTATCGCCCTGCATTGTGAAGCAACAATCCTAGATTGTTTTCTGCGCGAGCGAGATAACTGGTATGGCCTGCACCCTCGAAGTGAACCGATGCTGCGGTGTATTCAATGATAGCGCGGTCTATGTAGTCTGGTCGGTGCTTGGCCTCACCTAAAACCATGAGCGTACAAGCAAGCTCATTGTGAAACTTTCCTTTGAGGAACTCATTGGGGCTTTCTTCAAAGAAGCGCGTTTCATCTGTCAAGATACGTAATGCATCGTTATAACAGCCACTTAATGATTCAACGATTACAAGACGCAGTAATATCTTAGCCCGTAACTCTTTCTCCCTATTGTCAGTTAATTCCCGCAGTGCCTCCTGATAAACCACGCGCGCATCGTCGTAAGCTCCGACGCGGCGGTAACAGAAACCGAGTTCACTCCGTGCGACGACTACTTTGGTCGTATCTCCTAGTGCTTGAAAGCGCGTTATACTTTCGCTGATTAAGTCTTTGGCCTTTTCTTGCGCTCCCTCAATCTGCTCAACGCTGCCGAGATAACCGGAGAGCGACCCAACACGCAAAAGTACCTCTGCGGCTGTCAATTCGGATAGACCTTCAAGTGCAGGACGTTCGCCGATGCCCTGCCATAATTCTCCGAGCGCGTCACGCGCCGCTTTGTATTGGCCTCTATGCTCAAAGTCTCCCGCTATTTGGCATTGAAGCTGCGCCCGCTCGTCGCGGCTCAACGCAGGGTTTTCTAACTGCTTTAACATGGTTTCGGCTAAAGTCATGTGAGGACTCGCTTTCTTTGTGCTTGATAAGATTTTTTCAGGCAGGCTAAAGTCGCGTCCTATCAATGAAATAGGCCGCACATTAAAACCAGCTAGGTCTGGTTTCACTAACTACCTCGAAGGGAAAAGAAGAGATGAGAAGCTATCGAAATGCTATCGCCGCGCTGGTGTTAGCGTTTGTGTTCTCCACGTCTGCCTTCGCTGAAGGCATAATGCATACTGACAGGACTCCGCCACCGCCGCCGCCACAAGCAAGCGGCATCATGCACACTGACAGGACTACATCACAGGCAGAAGGCGTAATGTGGACGGGCATAGCCAATCCAATGCCGGAAACAGACACCCTGACAGAGATCACGTTCAGCCTGCTGCAAACACTGATCGCGCTGCTCTAAAAGCCAGCGGAACAATTCTAGTTAATTTATATGCTGCCGTGAGGAGCATTGGCGGCACAGTCTATGTGTGCTCAGCGGGAATATACAACAATTGCGCGCCACTGTGAGAAAATTTTGAGCAACGAAGCGGCAGTAAAATCAATATCATGCGCAGGATATGCGCTGTCATTGTCACAAGCCCTGCGTGCCTCTGCCAGTTGATGCCTGCTAAGCAGAGGCAAGACGAACTCACGCGCTTTTATCCGGTAACGCTACGGTAACAAAATCGCTTACAAACGGCTGCTAAAGCATCCCAACCTATACCAAGAGCATCTATGTCTATCTGCTTGAAAAGGCAGCAGATATGCTAGTTTGTACGCATCGGTGCAAAGCGGTACAATAGGCATGCGACGGACTTTCGCAGCGGCGACACGGGTTCGACTCCCGTACGGGACGCCACTTTCAGAGCCGGAGCGCGACGGGTCGCGCCGCTCGCTAGATTCCGAGGCCGTCGCGCGCCGTGCTTGTTTTGTCACCGCGCCGACGGCCTCGACGTTTTTACGGGTTAGGAATGAACGACATGCTTAAGAGAAGTTTGACCTCGCTCACCTGTGCGCTCGCGCTCCTTTTTCTCGTCGCTTCGGGCGCGCGCGCGCAGACGGCGCAGAACGGCGACGTGATCATCGTCATGCCGTTCGAGAACACGACCAACCAGCGCGAGTATCACTGGATCGGGACGAGCTTCGCCGACTCGCTGACCGACCTCTTGCAGATGTACGGGCTGCGCGCCATCTCGACCGACGAGCGCGAGTTGGTCTTCCAACGCCTGCGCCTGCCGCTGACGGCCACGCCCTCGCGCGCCACCGCGATCAACGTCGCGATGAAGGCCAAGGCGACGCTCGCCGTGATCGGCACATACGACGTGGTGACGCCGCCCGACGGAAAGACGCCGACGGAGGTGCGCGTCAGCGCGCGCGTCGTGCGCGTCAACGAGGGGCAAATCTGGCCGCCCTACATTTTCGGCGACGCGCTCGTCAACTTGCAAAAGATGCAGGGCATCCTCGCCTACCAGATTCTTCACCAGCGCGACTCCACGCTCGCCTACTCGCGCAACGAGATCGTCGAGCGCGCAACGAAGATTCCACCGCGCGCCTTCGAGAGCTACGTCAAGGGCGTGATGACGGACGACCGCGAGAAGCGTTCCAACTACTTGCAGAACGCGATGAAGGAGTACGCGAAAACCAACGAGGGCGCGAGCTACCCGCAGGCCGCGTTTGAACTCGGCAACCTCTACTTCAAACAAGAAGACTGGAAGAAGGCCGCCGAACATTTCTCGCGGCTGCAAAAAGGCGACCCGCATTTCGCCGAGGCGTCGTTCTACGCCGCCTTGAGTTACTGGCGTCTGAACGATCTCAAGACCGCGCTCGGCGCGCTCTTGCCCGTCGCCTCCGACATGCCGCTCACGGGCATCTACAACAACGCGGGCGCGCTCTCCGTGCAGGCCGCGCTCGCCGAGAAGTCAACGGAGGAGCGCGACCGCCTGCTCAAACAGGCGCAGACGTTTCTCGAACGCGCCAAAGAGTCCGACCCCGAAGACGCGGCGGTCATCTACAACTACGCTTACTCGCTCTTCCTCTCGAACCGCCACGCCGACGCCGCCGAGCAACTCCGCTCGGTCATCATGTTGAACCCGCGCGACGGCGAGGCGCGCTTCCTCTACGCGAAGGCTCTGGAGAAGTCCGGCGCAACAGCGGAGATGACGACGGCCGCCGACAACGAGGCGCGTCGCTACCTGCCGACGACCTACGCGAAGATGCAGACCGACTGGCAGAAGACGCAGGCGATTGCGGGCGTCCCCGTGCGCCTCAACCAGCAGTTCGACATCGCCGAAGCGGTCAAGGCGCAAGCGCCGCTCCCGGCGGTTGACACCGCCAACGTCACCACGCAGGACTTGCTCGTCAAGGCGCGCGCAGACTACACGGCCGGGCGCGACGACGACGTGCTCTCGGAACTCAACCGCGTCTTGATGATCGAGCCGATGAACGCCGAAGCGCACCTGCTGATCGGCCGCATCTACCAGCGTCGCGGCGATCTCGTCCGCGCGATCAGCTCGTTGAAGACGGCGATCTTCTGGGAGGCCAAGTTGATTGACGCGCACATCCTCCTCGGGCGCATCTTCCTCGAACGCGGCGACCTCGCGCAGGCCAAAACCCATGCGCGCACCGCCATCGGACTCGACCCCAACAATCAGGAAGCCATCGCCCTCTACCGCCAGTTGGAGACGGGAGCGAGATAGTTGAAGGGATGAGGGGTGAAGAAGGGATGAGGGCGGAGGGATGAAGGATGAATTAAAAGAAGCACTCACTTGCTTGAGTGCTTTCTTTCATCCCCCCGCCCTCCGCCCTCATCCCTTTGTCTCACCCCTCCGCTCTCAGTCCTTGGTCTTATCCCTTACCACTCATCCCTCAGCCCTTTTCAGTTTCCTTCATCCGTCTGCTTTCGTCCTCTTATTACTCGGCGCGCTTTTGATCGTCGCGTGCTTGATCGCGTTGGTGGTGGCGGCGATGTCGCGTCATCAGAAAAGCGCGGGGAGGCCGCTTCATGTGGAGGGGCGGGTCGGCGTCGTGGCGGAGGCTCTTGAGCCGGAGGGGGCGGTGCTGGTGGACGGCGAATTGTGGCGCGCGCGTTCGCGGAGTGGTGTTAGAATCGCGCGCGGCGGGCGGGTGCGCGTCGTGGGCGCGCGCGGGCATTGGCTGGAAGTCGAAGCCGTCGTGTAAGGCGTTCAAGTCTCAGCCCTTCCGCTGTTCGAGTTCCCCGCCCTTCTTCTTCTTTCTAGCGCGCGAGTTTTTCCATGTCACCCGAACGGCAGAGGACAACTTCGCACGACGAACGCGCCGCCGCTCAGACGACGGTGCGCCACTCGGCCTTTGCGGAGTTCCAGCACGACGAGCGGCGTCCGGCCGTCTTGCTGCTCGGCGCGCTCGTCATCGCCGCAGTCTTCTTCGCCCTCGGCATCATGCTCGGCCGCTGGATGGCTGATGACAAAGACGCCCCCGGCAGTCGCCCCCAGGCGACAGTCAACCAGACACCCACTGCCCCGTCCCGCTGACCTTAAAATCAACGCCCGACCCGGTTCACATTTTTGTGGCACGCGACGTGCTAAATGGAGAAGTGGCAAGCACGAAAGAAGTTAAATCGTGACCCCGCCGCCTTCACTTCTCTGAGAGTGGCCTGCCGCTACTCCAGCCGCCCGCCGAGCAATCCCCTTAAAACATATCTTTCAAGAACCCGGTCAAGTGACCGGGTTCTCCTGCTTTTTACAGGCTCTTTATTTCGCCGTTTATTGCTCCTGCGGGCGTTTTGCCGCGGCGGCTGCCGTAAGTCGCCGCACTCTTGCGGCAGAGTCGCCACGCGTCAGGACGACAAAATTTGTCACCCGGCCGGTGACAAATTTCTGCTCTTTTGCCGCAAACGGTAGACGTTTTGCCGCACCCGCCCGACCAATTTGCGTGTGCGGAAAAATATTTTCGCGCACGTCGAAAGTTTCCCGCGCGGCGGGCACGCACGACGCGCGTCGTCTCTGCTAAACTCGCCCGCGTGCAGAAGTTTGTTTCCCTCGATGCGCCGACGGCTGCGGCCGCGGGCGGGCGGCGCGCGAAGTTTCGTGCGGGCGTCCGCGCCTTCGTCCCTGCACGCGGTCACGCGGCGCTCGCCGTGCTCTCGGCGTTCCTACTGATCCTCTCGTTCCCGGATTTCGACTTGTGGCCGCTCGCCTGGGTCGGCCTCGTCCCTCTGCTCGTCGCCGTCGCGCGGGTGGAGCGTGCGCGTCAAGCCTTCGCGCTCGGCTGGCTCGCGGGCGCGCTCTTTTTCTACGGCTCCTGCTGGTGGCTCACGCACTCGATGATTCACTACGGCGGGCTGCCGCGCCCGCTGGCCTACGCGCTGCTCGTCCCCGTCGTCCTCATCGTCGGACTCTTCCCCGCGACGTTCGCGCTCGCACTCGCGCATCTGCGCGTACGTTGGGGCGTCTACGCGCTCGTCGCCGCGCCGCCGCTGTGGGCGGCTTCGGAGTGGGCGCGACTCGGCCTGACCGGACAACTCTGGAACGCCGTCGGCTACTCGCAAGCCTTCCACCCCGCGCTCATCCAATCTGCGACGTGGGGCGGCGTCTACGCCGTCGGCTTTTGCATCCTCGCGATCAACGCCGCGCTCACGCTCTTGTACTTCAGACGTGACGCGCGCGCGCTGGCACTGGCTGGATTAACTTCCGTCGCCGTCGCGCTCACGATCTGGTTGAGCGCGCGGGGCGAGGTCGCGCCGCCATTGAACCGGCCGCCCGATGCCGTCGTCATCGCGGTTCAGCCGAACGTGTCCGTGAACTTCGGGCGGTCGCCGGAAGAGACGGCCGCGCTCGTCGGTCAACACCTTGAGATGAGCCACGGCGCGTTGAACGTGGCGTCGAAATATTTGCCGGGATGGTATGCAGGGATTGACGTGCGGGATTACGCCGCGCGCGAGGCGCGAAACAGTGCCATGCTCGCCGTGCCGCGCCTCGTCGTCTGGCCGGAGTCGCCGATGAACTTCGCCTACGCGAACGACTGGGAGTTTCGCGCGCTCGTCGGCGACTTCGCGCGGCGCGAGCGTGCGAGCGTGCTCTTCAACTCGCTCGAACCCGCGCCCGCGGGCGGCGCGTATAACTCGGCCGTGCTGGTGAATGAAGCGGGGCGGCTCGTCGCGCAGTATGATAAGATTCGCCTGTTGCCGTTCGGCGAATACGTGCCGCTGCCGCGCTGGTTTCCGCCCGCGTGGCTGGTGAGCGGCATCGTCGGCGAGTTTACGCCGGGCACAAACTACACGTTGCTGCCCGTCGGCAACGAGACGCGCGCGGGAGTCTTTATCTGTTTCGAGTCGGCCTTTCCCTCAATCGCCCGGCAATTCACGGACGCAGGCGCAGACGTGCTCATCAACATCTCCAACGACGGCTATCTCGGCGAGACGCCGGTCTTGCGCCAGCACCTCGCCAACGCCGTCTTCCGCGCCGTCGAAAACCGGCGCGACGTGTTGCGCGTGACGAACACCGGCATCAGCGCGCGCATCTCGCCGCGCGGCGCGGTCGGTGACGCGACCGGCAGCTTTCAACCCGCCGTCCGCACGTGGACGATCACGCGCGCGACAGGCGGCAAAACTTTTTACACGCGCCGCGGCGACCTCTTCGTCGCCCTCTGCGCCGCCCTTAGTATTTTGCTTTTGGTCAGTAGTCAGTGGTCAGTTGTGCGTCGCAGATTCGGACACTAACTCGTATAGGCACGAACAACGGACAACGGGCTACTGACCACTGACAGTTCGTTCGGAGGATTTGATGATCGAGATTTTAACAGTTCAAGAGTTGCGGAGCAGTTACGACGATCTGCGCGGGCGCGTCGAGCAACTCGGGAGGTTTCTTTGATGTCGCGGCGAAACAGGATGAGTTGAAGCGCATTGAGGCGCAAGCCTCCGCGCAGGACTTCTGGAACGATCAGGAGGAGGCGCAGCGGGCTTTGCAGCAGCGCAGCCGTCTGGAACGCGTCATCAATCGCCAGCAGAGTTTCGAGTCGGCAGTCGGGGACGCGGGCGTGCTCTTTGAATTCACGGAAGGCGGCGAGGACGCAGACAGTTTGGGCGAACTGCGCGCGCTCGTCGAACGCCTCGAACGCGAGATCGGTGAGGCCGAGACCGAGATGCTGCTCGCGGGCGAGAACGATGCGCGCAACGCGATCTGCACCGTCCACCCCGGCGCGGGCGGCACGGAATCGCAGGACTGGGCTGAGATGCTCCTGCGCATGTACCTGAAATGGGCGGAGCGGCGCGAGTTCAAGACAGAGATCATTGACTACCAGCCGGGCGAAGAGGCTGGGATCAAGGGCGTCACCTTTCGCGTCGAAGGCGAGTACGCCTACGGGCTGCTCGCGGCCGAAGCGGGCGTGCATCGTCTGGTGCGTATCTCGCCCTTCGATCAGGCGGCGCGGCGTCACACCAGTTTCGCGTCGCTCTTCGTCTACCCGGAAGTTGACGAGAACATCGAAGTGGAGATTCAGGAGAAAGACTTGCGCGTTGACACTTACCGCGCGACCGGCGCGGGCGGCCAGCACATCAACACGACGGATTCGGCCGTGCGCATCACGCACCTACCGACCAACATCGTCGTCCAGTGTCAGAACCAACGCTCGCAACACCAGAACCGCGCCGTCGCCATGCAGGTCTTGCGCTCGCGGCTCTACGAACTCGAACTGGCAAAGCGGCAGGCCGAGACCGCCGCACTCGAAGCGAACAAGGCCGACATCTCCTTCGGCTCGCAGATCAGAAACTACGTGCTCGCGCCCTACCGTCTGGTCAAGGACGCGCGCACGAAGTTGGAACGCGGCGACGTGGACTCGGTGCTCGCGGGCGATCTCGACGACTTCATCAAGGCTTACCTCCTGTCGCGCCGCGCGGCATAAACGGGACGGAGAGTTTCAAGTTTCAGGTTGTAGGTTTCAAGTTACAGAACTTCAAACCTTCAGACTTGAAACTTGAAACCTGTAACTTGAAACTTAGAAAGCTATGGCAACAACACAGACGGATACGCGGACGCAGCCACTGCCGCTGCAATCGCCGCAGCGCAACTCGCGGCGCAACGAGATCGTCGCCATCGCGCTCTTCGCGCTCGGCCTGATGCTCACGCTCTGCCTCGTCTTCTTCAACCCGAACGATCCGTCGTGGAACTCCGCCGGGCAGGAGGAGACGCGCAATCTCGTCGGCCCCGTCGGCGCATACGTCGCCGCTCTCATGCTGCAATCGGTCGGCCTTTCCTCGTACCTGTTGCCGCTGTTGCTCTTCCTCGCCGCGTGGTATCGCTTTCGCACGCGGCGCATCCACGCGCCCGTCTCGCTCATCGCCGGACTCGTTCTGCTCCTGATTTCAACCTCGGCCATCCTTGCTATCGTTAACCTGCCGCTGCTCTTCGACGAGAGCGTGCGCGCGGGCGGTTTCATCGGTGCGTTCGTCGGGGGCAACCTCGCGAGCGCGTTGAACAGAGTCGGCGCGCTCGTCCTGCTGCTCGCGCTCGCCGCCACGGGGCTGCTGCTCGCCACCAACTTCTCCTTCGCGCGCGCCTACGAACGCGCCGTTGACGCCTTCGGCCACCCTTCAACCTTCCTTGCGTCGCTCTCGACGCGCTTCCAGACGTGGCGCACGGAGCGGCGCGAGTTGGCCGCCCGCCGCGCCGAACAGAGACGCGCCGCGCGCGCCGCACACGAAGAGGCCGCCGTCGAAGAGAAGCGCCTGCGCGAGAAGAAGACCGCGGCCGAACGCGTCGCCGAGTTCATGCGCGACACGGACGCGCCCGCGACTTCCAACGTCACGACGACCACCACGCAGCAGGCCACGTCGGCCAACGTCGCCATCCAACGTTCCGCCAACGCCGCGGCCGAAGCGGGCGCGACGCAGCCGACCGCGATGCAGGACGATCTCGACGAAGCCTTCGACGAGTTTGTCGCCCGGGGCGGCAACGTAAAACTTTCGGGCGACGCCTCCGCGCAGTCGAACGCACAGCCGAACGGCGGCGCGTCAGTCCGCAAGACGACTGCGAAGACTAGCGGCGGCAAGAACTTCTCGCCGGACGCCTTCGTCGAAGATGACGACGAAGAGTTGGCCGGGATGGTCGCCTCCGTCGAGGTCGTGCGCACGGAGATCACGGAAGAGGAAGTCGCTCCGGTCGTGCAGAAGGAAGACAAGGCCGCGCGCGAAGCCCGCCGCGCCGAGAAGTACGCCGAGGCGATGAGCGGCTACAACATGCCGAGCCTCGACTACTTGAACTCGCCGCCGCCGCGCCACGAGCAGGCCGACGAGGAACTCCGCAACCTCGCCACGCGCGTCGCCGAGAAGTGCAAAGAGTTCAACGTGACGGGCAAGATCGAATACATCTGCCCCGGCCCCGTCGTCACGACCTACGAGTTCAAACCCGACCCCGGCGTCAAGTATTCGCGCGTCACCGGACTCGTGGACGACCTCTGCCTCGCCTTGAAGGCCGAGTCCATACGCATTGACCGCGTGCCCGGCAAGGCGCACGTCGGCATCGAAGTGCCCAATCACCAGCGCGACAACATCATGCTCCGCGAGGTGATCGAATCGCGCCACTTCAAAGAATCGAATTCCAAGCTGACGCTCGCGCTCGGCAAGACGATTGACGGCTTAAACTACGTCGCCGACCTCGCGCGCATGCCGCACCTCTTGATCGCGGGCGCGACCGGCACGGGCAAGTCAGTTTGTCTTAACTCGCTCGTCGTCTCGATTCTCTACAAGGCGCGCCCCGATGAAGTTAAATTCATCATGATCGATCCGAAGCGTCTCGAACTCGGCCTCTACGCCGACATCCCGCACCTCGCCACGCCGATCATCACCGACCCGAAGCGCGCCGCGAACGCCTTGAAGTGGGCGGTCGCCCAGATGGAGGCGCGCTACAAGGAACTCGCCAAGTGGGGCGTGCGCAACATTGACGGTTTCAACGTGGAAGTCATGCGTCGCAACATGGTCGAAGACTTCGACGACGACGGGCAGCCTTGGAAGACCCTGCCCTACATCGTCATCATCGTGGACGAACTCGCAGACCTGATGATGACCGCCGGGCACGACGTGGAAGAGGCCATCACGCGTCTCGCGCAGATGGCGCGCGCCGTCGGCATCCACCTCGTCCTCGCCACGCAAAGACCCAGCGTTGACGTGATCACCGGACTCATCAAAGCCAACTTCCCTTCGCGCATCGCCCTGCGCACGTCGTCCAAAGTTGACTCGCGCACGATCATTGACGCCAACGGCGCGGAGCAACTCCTGGGGCGCGGCGACATGCTGTTCCTCCCGCCCGGAACGTCGCGGCTCATCCGCGTCCACGGCGCGTATCTGGACGAGTCGGAAGTCGGCCGCATCGTCTCGCACATCAAGGGGCAGGGCGAACCGCTCTACGACGACACGATCACGCAATCGGAGGAAGAGTCGGGCGGCGCGAATGGTGCGGGCGGCGAGCGCGACGAACTTTTCGAGCAAGCCCTGCGCATCTGCGTGGAGATGAAGCG
>JAUZFQ010000236.1 GCA_030838445.1 Pyrinomonadaceae bacterium
CCGTAACGTTTCGGCGATTTGCGCCGTGCGCTTGAAAAGCTTCTCAGCATCCCGGCAATGGAGGCGGGCTTAACGGGGCATATCCGGGAAATTCAAGACCTTCTGGCTTAAAGGATAGGCATCATGCAGAAGTGGGAATATAGGGTTATAGTGGGAAAGAAATATGTAGGAGAAGACTATCTAAACAAACTAGGAGTCCAAGGTTGGGAGATAGTGGCGGTTGTTGCGGGTAGCCTTGAAAGCCCTGAAGGGTCTCATGTGCAGCCCCAGAGTGATGCCTCAGAGGTTTATATATATTTCAAGCGGCCAAAATCCGAGTGATGCATTGCCGGGCATTACCCTTTCGCAGCAACATACGATCCACGCCACTACCCTGCAATTGAGTCGCTTGACGCGCGGGGAGGGCGCGGGTACACTTGCCCGTCTTATCGAGTTCGACTAAAAACACCCGTCGCGACCTATGCGGCACGCGCGCGCCAAATGTGCCGCTACTCCTCGGGCGACCGCGCCCGCCGGAAGACATCTATCGAAGATTGGATTTGAAGGTTTTGAGCACTCGCGAAAGCACGGGCGGTTTTGAGAAGGTAGAAGTCCACCCCGCAGGCGCTCCAACTCTCGTCCCGGCGTCGCCCCACCTGTCAGCACCACCTTTACCGGCCGAACCCCTCGTCAAAATCAGACCGCGCTCGTCGTGGGTCGCGCTCGATCTGGCCGACCTCTGGTCATACCGCGAGTTGCTCTACTTCCTGACGTGGCGCGACATCAAGGTGCGCTACAAGCAGACCGCGCTCGGCGCAGCGTGGGCGATCTTGCAGCCGCTCTTTTTGATGCTCATCTTCACGCTCTTCTTCGGGCGCGTGGCGGGACTCGCGCCCGGCGGCGTGCCCTATCCGCTCTTCGCCTTCACAGGACTCGTGCCGTGGACGTTCTTCGCCAACGCCGTGTCGTCGAGCGGCAACAGTCTCGTCGGCAACGCCAACCTGATCACGAAAGTCTACTTCCCGCGCCTGCTCGTGCCGATGGCGGCGGTGGCGGCGGGGCTGGTGGATTTCGCGCTCTCCTTCGTGCTGCTCGTCGTTATCATGATCTATTACGGCGTCCGCCCGACGTGGCAACTCGCATTGCTCCCCGCGCTCGTCTTGCTGACGACTTTGTGCGCGACGGGCGTCGGGCTGCTGCTCTCGGCCTTGAACGTCAAGTATCGCGACATACGCTTCGCGCTCCCGTTTTTGATCCAACTGTGGCTGTTCGTCTCGTCCGTCATCGTACCGTCGAGCGTGCTGCCGGAGCGTTGGCGCTGGCTGCTCGCCCTCAACCCGATGTCGGGCATCATCGAGGGCTACCGCGCCGCGCTGCTCGGCCAGCCGTTCGACTGGCCTTCGCTTGCCGCAGCGGCCGTGATTACTTTCGTCTTGCTCGCCTGCGCCGTCGTCGCCTTCCGGCGGATGGAGAAGCAGTTCGCCGACATCATCTAGAACCCGATGGCAACAATCATTAGAGTCGAACATCTGGGGAAGCAGTACCGCATCGGCGGGCCGTCGGCCGCCTATTCGACTCTGCGCGAAACGCTCGTCGGGGCGGCGCGCGCGCCGCTGCGTTGGGCGACGCGCAAGCGCGGCGAGGGGCGCTCCGGCCAAAGCATGATCTGGGCGGTCAAGGACGTGAGTTTCGATGTGCAGGCGGGCGAGGTGGTCGGCATCATCGGCCGCAACGGCGCGGGCAAATCAACGCTCCTCAAACTGCTCTCGCGCATCACCGAGCCGACCACGGGCAGCGTCGATCTCTACGGGCGCGTGGGGAGTTTGCTCGAAGTCGGGACGGGCTTTCATCCAGAGTTGAGCGGGCGCGAGAACGTCTATCTGAACGGCGCGATCCTGGGCATGGCGCGGCAGGAGATCGCGCAGAAGTTCGACGAGATCGTCGCCTTCGCAGAGGTCGAGAAGTTTATTGACACGCCCGTCAAACATTATTCGAGCGGGATGTACCTGCGCCTCGCCTTCGCCGTGGCGGCGCACCTCGAACCGGAGATATTGATCGTGGACGAGGTGTTGGCCGTCGGCGACGCGCGCTTCCAGCGAAAGTGTCTGGACAAGATGCGGGCGGTTGGCCAGCAGGGGCGCACCGTGCTTTTCGTCTCGCACAACATGCCCGCCATCACGCGCCTGTGCCCGCGCACGATCATGCTCAGCGAGGGCGGCGTGCTGGAAGACGGCCCCTCGCATCTGGTGGTGAGCACTTATCTAAACTCCGGCCTCGGCACGGTCGCCGCGCGCGAGTGGTCGGAGGAGCGCGACGCGCCGGGCGATCACGTCGTGCGGCTGCGGGCGGCGCGCGTGCGGACGAAAGACGACCGGACGGTCGAGGCCGTGGACATCAGGAAGCCAATCGGGATCGAGGTGACGTTCGACGTGTTGGAGGGCGGCCATTTGTTAGTCCCGAACGCGGGCTTCTACAATGAAGAGAGCGTGCTCTTGTTTCTGACGCACGATTGCGATCCGGCGTGGCGGGGCAAGCCGCGCCCGGCGGGTCGCTACGTGAGCACCGTCTGGGTGCCGGGCAACTTCTTCGCGGAGGGGAGCATTTCGGTCGGCGTGGCGATCAGTTCGCACGTCCCCGCCGTAGTGCTCCACGCGCACGAAGGCGACGCCGTGGCCTTTCAGGTCATCGACAGTCTCGACGGTGATTCGGCGCGCGGCGACTACGCCGGGGCGATGCCCGGCGTGCTCAGGCCGCTGCTAGAATGGGACACCAGATTTCAGGAGGAGATGGCGACCTCAATCCTTTGAAAGTCGGCGGCGGCCTGTTAGGTGGGACGTTACCGGAAATTAGCTGACACCCGCGCCAACTTTGTGTGTGCGGGCGGTCGGGCAGTAAGTGAGTCAAGAACATGCTGAATATTCGTAGTCAACTGAGCAACACTAAAAAGTGGATTTCGCGCCGGGCGCAACTGGGCAAGCTCGACACCATCGAGACGTTGCGCGCGCGCAACGAGCCGGAGTTCGTGCGCGTGCGCGACCTGATTCGCGCGGCGGGGACGGACAGCCTCTCGCATTTCGGCAACGGCTACACGCACGAAGGCGGCCTCTGCTTGCAACAGAACCCGGACGAGTTTGCCGCGCTCTGCCTGAACCTCAAGGAGCGCGCGCCCTTTGCGAACTACATGGAGATCGGTTCGGCGAGCGGCGGCGCGTGCCTCATCTTGCAACAGGAGATCGGCTTCGGGCGCGTCTATAGTCTGGATAACGGCGAGCACCCGCGCGCCGTCGAGCAGAAGCGGAACTTCAGCCAGATACCCAACTTCCAACAGTTTCTCGGCGACAGCCATTCCGCGGCGGCGCGCGATTACCTCCAACAGCACCTCGACGGCAAACTCGACGTGGCCTTCATTGACGGCGATCACAGCTACGAAGGCGTCTGGCAGGACATCGAATTAACGTTGCCCTTCTGTCGTCCGGGCACGGTCATGATTCTGCACGACACGGTCGCCTGCGACGGCGTGGAGCGGGCGTGGCTCAGGTGCGTGCGCGAGAAACTCGTCAAGCCCGTCGCAGAGTACGTCGGCGAAGAGAGGCCGCTCGGCATCGGCGTCGGGACGGTCATCTAAGGAAGGCGTCTGATGAAAGTTGTCATACTGGCGGGGGGGCTGGGCACGCGCCTCGCCGAAGAGACGGAGGTGAAGCCGAAGCCGATGGTCGAGATCGGCGGGCGGCCGATCCTCTGGCACATCGTCAAAACTTACGCGCACTACGGCTTCAAAGAGTTCTACGTCGCGCTCGGCTACAAGGGCGAGACCATCAAGCGTTACTTCGTGGACTACTGCAATTTGAACGGCAGCATGACGCTCGACATGGCGAGCGGCAAAATCGACACACACGACAAGGACTGCGAAGACTGGGTGCTCCACCTCAAGAACACGGGGCAGGCGACCGCGACGGGCGGCCGCGTCAAGCGGCTCGAACCATGGCTCAGGGGCGGCACTTTCATGCTCACCTACGGCGACGGCGTGTGCGACGTGAACCTGCAAGAGTTGCTCAAGTTTCACCGCGCGCACGGCAAGCTCGCCACCGTTACGGCCGTGCGCCCGCCCGCGCGCTTCGGCGGCCTCGTCTTCGACGGCGATCTCGTCTCGGACTTCACCGAGAAGCCGCAGATCGGCGAAGGCTGGATCAACGGCGGCTTCATGGTCTTGGAGCCGGGCATCTTCGACTACTTGACGGGCGACGAGTGCGTGCTCGAAGCCGACGCGCTCGAACAACTGGCCGCCGACCGCCAACTCGCGGCCTATCGTCACGAGCAGTTCTGGCAATGCATGGACACGCTGCGCGACAAGCGGCTGCTGGAACAACTCTGGCACGAAGGGCGCGCGCCGTGGAAAGTTTGGGAGTAAGTGCGAGCGTGCGTTAGCAAGTGAACGGCCGCCGCGGAAGAATCTTGAAAAGTTGATGGCAGTGGCGAATGGGTGTGGGAAAGTAAATGGTAGAACGTAACGTGACAAGCAGTAGTAACAGCCGCAGCGGCTTCTGGCTGGATCGCCCGACCTTCGTGACCGGCGCGACCGGACTGATCGGCGGCTGGCTCGTGCGCCGACTTTTGGAAGCGGGCGCGGACGTGGTGTGTCTCGTGCGCGACTCCGTGCCGCAGAGCGAGTTCGTGCGCGCGGGACTCTCGGCGCGCGTCAAGACGGTCGGCGGCGCGGTCGAGGATCAAGCGTTGATGGAGCGCACGCTCGGCGAGTACGAGATCGACACCGTGATTCATCTCGCCGCGCAGACCATCGTCGGCATCGCCAACCGCAACCCGGTCTCGACCTTCGAGGCCAACATCGCGGGCACATGGTCTCTGCTCGAAGCCGCGCGCCGGAGTCCCGCGGTCAAGCAGATCGTCGTCGCGTCGTCCGACAAAGCCTACGGCGATCATGAGGTCTTGCCCTACAGCGAGGACGCGCCGCTCGAAGGCCGACACCCGTACGACGTGAGCAAGTCGTGCGCCGATCTGATCGCGCAGATGTACGGCTACACCTACAAGCTGCCCGTGGCGATCACGCGCTGCGGCAACTTCTACGGCGGCGGCGACCTCAACTGGAATCGCATCGTGCCCGGCACGATCCGCTCCGTCTTGCGCGGCCAACGCCCCGTCATCCGTTCCGACGGCCAGTTCATCCGCGACTACTTCTACGCCGAAGACGGCGCGCTCGCCAACATGACGCTCGCCGAACAACTCGCGTCTAATCCAGACCTTCGCGGCGAGGCGTTCAACTTCTCGAACGAGATACAGGTGACGGTGCTCGAACTCGTCGGGCGCATCCTCGCCTTGATGAACTCTGACCTCGAACCCGACGTGCGAAACGAGGCGACGAACGAAATCCGGCATCAATATTTGAGCGCGGCCAAGGCGCGCACGACGCTCGACTGGCAGCCGCAATACACGCTCGACGAGGGCTTGGGGCGCACCATCGAGTGGTACAAAAACTTCATCGGGGCGACGCAATCATGAGCGCACAGTCTTCTCCGTCGTGTCGCTCGTGCGGCGCGCGCGAACTC
>JAUZFQ010000253.1 GCA_030838445.1 Pyrinomonadaceae bacterium
ACCAATCTCGTGCACACGCTCGGATTCTACTCGCGCAACCAGCAGGGTGTGCTCCGCTCGATTCGCAAGACCGCGACGACCGTGTTGAGCATTCCGCTCTTCGCCGCGACCGACCAGTACAGCCGCAAGGTCTTCAACGATCTCTTCTTCAAACGCTACAAGGGCGAGACCGAAGACCGTCTCCGCTTTTTCGCCGACGAGCTTTTTGAGACCGTCCTCAAACCCGCCGTCTTTCCCGGCACCTTCGAGTTGATCGAAAAATCACGCAGCCTCGGTCTCCGGCAAATCGTCGTGACGGGCGCGCTCGACTTCTCCGTCGAGCCCCTGATGAAATATCTCGGCATCGAAACTTACGTCTCCAACCGGCTGGAGTTTGTCAACGGCATCGCCACCGGGCGACTCCTGCCGCCCGTGCTCGCCGCCGCCACGAAAGCTAGCTGGATCAGAAACTACGCCGAACAGGAAGGCATCAATCTCAGCGAGTCTTACGCCTACACGGACAGCATGAGCGATCTGCCGATGCTCTCCATCGTCGGCCACCCGGCGGCCGTCAACCCCGACATGCGGCTCAAACAGACGGCTCTGCATCACGACTGGCCGATTCTGAATTTGAAATAGTTTCGATGAGATCGTCACAAGGCGGAAGGCTTACGCTAATTGCGCTACTCGTCGCGTCGCTGATTATACCCGCGTGCAGCGACACTAACTTGAGAAAGGTTTTTCAAGCGACCAACGTTTTTCACGCGCGATTCAATGCCGGTCAGTTTAGCGAAATTTATAGAGACGCCGACCCTCAGTTTCGCGCCTCGATTTCCGAAGCCGACTTCATTGCCAAACTAGACGGATTGCGACAGGCGCACGGGGCGATACGAAAAAGCAGTGTTAACGGTCTGGAACACATGACGCGGTTACAGCGTTATCTTCCGAATTCCAAGAAGATACGCTTCGTCGGTTTTTACAATCACTGCGAGAACGGCGGGTTTCAAGAATTCTTTTCGTGGGATGTCGGGGGGACGGAAGCCAGCCTCCGGTTTTATGAAAACGATATTGCGACCGTGAACCAGAATTCACAACAATAAATTATGGCACTTCAACTCAGAAAAAAACTTCACGAGTCGGTCGTCTACATCGACCGCGACAGCGCGCCGCGCATCGTCGCCTCCGGCATGGACTTCCTGCTGGAAGATTTGCCGGTCGGCACGCGCGTCATTTACCCGAACCAGCCGCTCAAAGGTCTGGTCAATCGCGAGGCCGCGATTCGTTACGCGCTCAACCACCCGCACGACTGCGATCCGCTGTTCGCGCAACTGACGCCGGGCATGAAGGTGACCATCGCCGTGGACGACATCTCGATGCCGCTCCCGCCGATGAACACGCCCGACATTCGCCAGACCGCGCTCGAAATTCTCGTCGAGATGCTGAACGGCCACGGCGTGAACGACGTGCACATCATCATCGCCATCTCGCTGCACCGCAAGATGACGCCCGCCGAGATGCGGCGCATGTCGGGGCAGAAAATCTGGGACGACTTTTACCCCGACCGTTATTACAATCACGACGCCGAAGACCCCGCGAACCTCGTCCTCCTCGGCGAGACGCGCCACAAAGAGCCGCTGCGCATCAACCGCCGCGCCGCCGAGAGCGACCTGCTCATCTATCTCAACTTCAACTTCGTGCCGATGAACGGCGGCCACAAGTCGGTCGGCGTCGGCCTCTGCGATTACGAGTCGCTGCGTGCTCACCACAACCCGAACACGATCCGCGCGTCGAACAGTTACATGGATCCCGCGGGTTCGGAGTTGGGGCGCGTCATCAGCCGCGTCGGCAAGCTCGCCGACGAACACTTGAACGTCTTCCACATCGAGACGACCATCAACAACCACATGTTCGGCGCGGACATGGGCTTCCTGACGAAGAACGAGGACGACTTCTCCGCCTTCGACCGCATGAAGTACGAGGCCATGCGCTTCACGATGAGCAAGATGCCGCGCCCGGCCAAGCGCGCCATGTACAACTCGCTCAAGGGCAACTACGAGATGATCGCCTGCCACGCCGGGCGCACAGACCCCGTGCACGAGCGCATCATCGCCAAGAGCATGGAGCAGTACGTCGTGCCCATCGAAGGCCAGTGCGACATTCTCATCTGCCCCGTGCCCGACATGTCGCCCTACAGCGTCAACTCAAGTTTGAACCCGCTGCTCGTGCAGGTGATGGCGCTCGGCTATCACTTCAACATGTACCGCGGCAAGCCGCTCTTGAAGAAGGGCGGGACTCTCATCTTGCACCACCCCTGCACCGACGAGTTCGACCACAACTTTCATCCGAGCTACATCGAATTCTTCAACCGCCTGCTGCCCGAATCGCGCGATGCGAACGTGTTGCGCGACAAGTACGAGCAGGAGTTCGCCAACAATCCGAGCTACGTCGAGATGTACCGGCGCGGCAACGCCTATCACGGCTCGCACCCGTTCTTCATGTGGTACTGGGGCGAGAACGGCCGCCAGCACGTCGGCCACGTCATCGCCGCGGGCGCGGAGAACGCGCACGTCCCCGCCATGATGGGCTGGGAGCGCGCCGACAATCTCACCGAGGCCATCGCCATGGCGCGCAGCTATCAGGGACGCTCCGCCGAAATCACCATGCTCCACCAGCCGGTGATCGCGATTTGCGACATGGAGTAGAATAGAAGTCTGATGAAGTTATCGCCGACAGAAATTTTTCAGGGACGCAAAATCTTCCTCATCGGGAGCACGGGCTTTCTCGGCAAGGTAACGCTGAGCATGCTCTTGTATCGCTTCCCCAACGTCGAGCGCGTGTATCTTACAGTGCGCTCGCGCTCGCTCGCCGAATCCGAGACGCGTTTCTGGAACAACGTCATCACCGCGCCACCCTTCGACCCCTTGCGCGAACGCTTCGGCGATGCCTTCGAGGATTTCATACGCGACAAGGTGCGCGTCTACAACGGCGACATCGGCGACACCAATCTCGGCCTGACGGAAGACGAGGCGCAGACGATTGCCGCCGACATCGATGTCGTCGTCAACAGCGCGGGCAACGTCACGTTCAACCCGACGTTGGAGAGCGCGCTCAGAACGAACGTCGTCGGCACGCAGAACGTCATCGCCTTTGCCAAGCGCATGAAGCGACCTGCGCTCGTCCACGTCTCGACCTGCTTCGTCGCGGGCAACCGCAGCGGCCCGGTGTGGGAGAGCGATCCGGTCATCGGCTATTTCCCGCGCCGCGAAGAGTTGCCGGGCGTGGAGTTTTCCGTCGAGCAGGAGATACGCGACTGCGCGAAACTCGCCGAGCGCGTGAAGGACGAGGCGCGCGACGCGATGCGTGCCGCGAGTTTCCGCGAGAGCGCGCGCAAGCGGCTCGTCGAAGAGGGGCGCGACGCAGACGATCTGGACGCGATGGGGCTGGCCGTCGCGCGCGAGCGCAAAGTGTGGACACGCACGCGCCTGACAGACCTCGGCATCGAACGCGCCGAATGGTGGGGCTGGCCGAACATCTACACCTACACGAAGAGTCTCGGCGAGCAACTCGTCGCGGCGGAGACCGGGATAGTGCGTTCCATCGTGCGCCCGTCAATCGTCGAGTCGGCGAAGGACTACCCGTTCCCCGGTTGGAACGAGGGCTTCACGACGACCGCGCCGCTCATCTTCATCGCGCTCAAAGGGCAGACGCAGATTCCCGTCAACGAGAAGTTGATTCTGGACATCACGCCGGTTGATCAAGTCGCCGCCGTGATGCTGGCGGTCGCCGCCGAGGCGTGCGTCGAAGAACCGCGCCTCGTCTATCAGGCCGCGACGGGCGACAGTAATCCGAACGATATGCGCCGCATCGTCAACCTGCTCGGCCTCTACAAGCGCAAGCACTTCGACGAGAAAGAGACGGGCTTTAAGATCGTCAACGCCGTCGTCTCGCGCATGGAGACGCGCCCCGTCACTACCTCGCGCTTCGAGAAGACTTCGACGCCGATGATCAACGCGGCGGCCAAAGGGGCTTCGTCGCTGCTGGATCGCGTGCGCCCGCGTTGGGGCGGCGGCCGCATCTCGGAGTTTGTGGATCACGCGAAGAAGCACGTCGAGCGGCTCGAAGAGTTGACGCACGAGACGAAGGAAGCGTTCGAGATGTTTCGCCCGTTCATGGTCGAGAACGCTTACATCTTCCGCGCCGACAACGTGCGCTCGCTCTTCTCGCGCATCCGCGACGACGAGCAGAATTTGTTGCCGTGGCATCCCGAAAAGTTCGACTGGTACGACTACTGGATGAACATTCACTTCCCCGGCCTCAAGAAGTGGATCTTCCCGCAACTCGAAGAGGACATGCGCGCGCAGCCGAAGCGCGTCTACACCTACCGCGACCTGCTCGAACTCTTCGAGACTTCTTCCAAACGTTACGCGACGCGCGTCGCCATGCGCATCGAGCGCGACGGGCGCAAAGAGCAGTACACCTACCGCGACCTGCACGAACTCGCCACGCGCGCCGCCGGGTTTTTCGCGGGCGAAGGCGTCCGCCCCGCGGATCGCGTCGTGCTCTTAAGCAACAACGCGCCCGAATGGGGCATGACATACTTCGGCGTGCTCAAGGCGGGCGCGACCTGCGTACCGATTGACCCGGAAAGTTCGACGACCGAGATCGTCAACTTCATCCGCGCGAGCGAAGCCTTCGGCATCGTCATCAGCGACGAGATGCGCGAGAAGCACGACGATCTGCCGGAGCGTCTGGCCGAGGAGAAGTTGGAGACGACGCGCATGTGGCGCTTCGACGAAATCTTCGCGCTGCCGCCGCAGAAGATCGAAGACCAGCGGCTCGCCCTGCTGCCGACGAAAGTTCACCCGCAGACGACCGCCTCGCTCATCTTCACTTCGGGCACGACGGGGCAGCCCAAGGGCGTCATGCTCACGCACAAGAATTTCACGAGCATGGTCTCGATGCTCGCCTCGATCTTCGACATGACGACGAAGGACGGCGTGCTCTCCGTCCTCCCGCTCCATCACACGTTCGAGTTCTCCACCGGCTTTCTCACCCCGCTCTCGCGCGGCGCGCAGATCACCTACTTGCCGGAATTGACGAGCGAAGAACTGACGCGCGCCATCAAGAACGGCTACGTGACGGGCATGGTCGGCGTGCCCGCGCTGTGGGAACTCTTGCACCGCCGCATCAAGAGCCGTTTCAGCGAGCGCGGCCGCCTCGTCGGCGATACGGTTGATTACTTGATCGAGGCCAACAGTTGGGTGCGCGACCATTCGCCGTTCAACCTCGGCCAGATCGTCTTTCGCCCGATCCACGCCGGACTCGGCGGCCGCATCCGCTACCTGATCAGCGGCGGCTCGGCCTTGAACGAGAAGGTCAAAAAAGATTTCCACGGCCTCGGCTTCACCATCCTCGAAGGCTACGGGCTGACGGAAGCCTCGCCCGTCCTGACCGTCACGCGCCCGCAGAACAAGTTGATCTCGCTGAGCGTCGGCAAGCCCCTGCCCGGCGTCGAGGTGAAGATACTCGAACCCGACGCGAGCGGCATCGGCGAAGTCGTCGCGCGCGGCCCGAACGTGATGAGCGGCTACTTCAACAACGAAGAGGCGACGCGCGCCGTCCTCGTCAACCGCTGGCTCTACACGGGCGACTTAGGCCGCCTCGACGACGAAGGCAATCTCTACCTCGTCGGCCGCTCGAAAGAGATCATCGTTGACACGAACGGCAAGAACGTCTATCCGGACGAGATCGAGGAACTCTACGCCGACTCGCCTTACATCAAAGAACTCAGCGTCGTCGGGTTGCCGGACGGCATCGGCGAAAAGGTGGCGTGCATGGTCGTCGCCGATCACGACTTCGACATCGCGCTCACGCGCGAGGCGGTGCGCCGCAAAGTCGAAGAGCATTTCCGCGACGTGTCTTCGTCGCTCCCCTTCTTCAAGCGCGTCAAGGCGCTGCATTTCTGGGACGGCGAACTGCCGCGCACGGCGACGCGCAAGGTCAAACGCCGCGAAGTGGTCTCTGCCATGCTGGTGCTCGAACAGAGCCAGCGCAACGTCTCGCAGGTCGCGTCGAACGTGCGCGAAGACAGGGGCGCGGCGTGGCTGCTCGAAGTGGTCGCCACGGTCGCCAACCGCCCGCGCGCGGAGATCACGTTCGACACGCGGCTCGCCGATCTCGGCTTCGACAGTTTGATGTACGTCGAACTCGCCTCGGCCATCGAGCAGGCGGGCGGGACGCTGCGCTCGCCAGACACGCTGACCGAGGTGCGCGATCTGCGCGAACTCGCGGGCGTGGTGACACGGCAGGCGACGCCCGCCGAGCGCGAGGAGGCGGAGCGGCGGCAAGCACACGACGCGCGACGCGGCGACGACGAGATTTACGTGCCGTCGCTCGTGCGCACCGTGGGCAACAAAGGACTCGACGCGTTGCAGCGCGTCTTCTACGAGAAGTTCCTGCACATGAAGATCGAGGGCGAGTCGAACATCCCCGTCCACACGAATTTCCTCGTCGCCTCGAACCACGCGTCGCACCTCGACATGGGGCTGGTCAAGATGGCACTCGGCGAACACGGGCGCGACATGGTGGCGCTCGCCGCCGCCGACTACTTCTTCGACAACAAGTTCAAGCGCGCCTACATGGACAACTTCACGAACACCGTCCCGATGGAGCGCAGCGGGAGTCTTCGCAAGTCGCTGCGGCAGGCTCTCTCGTTCCTCGAACGCGGTCACAACGCGTTGCTCTTCCCCGAAGGCACGCGCTCCGTGACGGGCGAGTTGGCCGACTTCAAACCCGTGCTCGGATTCCTCGCGCTGACGGCGCGCATCGGCATCCTGCCCGTCTACCTGCACGGCACTTACGAGGCTCTGCCGAAGGGATCGAACATGCTCAAGAGCCGCGACATCGCGGCGCGCATTGGCCGCTTCCTCGGCGCGGAGGAGTTGGAGGCGATGACGCGCGGCATGTCGAAGTCCGAAGCCTACCGGCTGATCGCGGCCTTCGTCCATCATCAGGTCGAGAATTTGCGCGACGGCACGCGCCACGACTTCGACGCCAAAGCCCTCCGCAAACGCTGGCGCGCCGAACGTCGCGGCACACCCGAAGAGAAAGTTACTGTTTAGAAAACAGTGACAAGTGACGAGTGACGAGTGACAAGTTAAAAAACTGCTTGTCTTCAACTCGTCACTTGTCACTTGTCACTCGTCACTCTACATATGGCAAGTAAGAAAGCAACGACAAAGGCGCGGAAGAGTCCGGCGAAGGCGAAGGCCGCGGCCGGGACGAAGGGCGCGGCGACGACGGCACTCGCGCGTCGGCCGCAACCTTACACGCTGGTGACGGGCGGGACGGGGTTTCTCGGCGCGCATCTGGTGCGCCAACTCGTGGAAGCGGGCGAGCGCAACGTGCGCGTGCTGGCGACGACGAACCCGGCGTGGCTCGGCGAGTTGGGCGTCGAGACGGCGACGGGTTCGGTGTTGAATAAGGCCGACGTGGCGCGCGCGCTGGACGGCGTCGCCTCCGTGTACCATCTGGCGGGGCGCGTCGCGCGCGGGCGCGAGGACTCGCACGGCATGTACGCGCTGCACGTCGAAGGGACGCGCGTGCTCTGCGAGGCGGCGATGGTGGCGGGCGTCAAAACAATCGTGCTGGCATCTTCCAGCGGGACGATTGCGGTGACGGACGACGCGACCGCGCTGCCCAACGAGACGTGGCCGCCGCCGCTCGACATCATCGCGCGCTGGCCTTACTACGCGAGCAAGTATTATCAAGAGCGCGTCGCGCTGGAACATTTTGCGGGCGCGGGGCGTCGCCTCGTGATCGTCAACCCAAGCCTGCTGCTCGGCCCCGGCGACGAGCGTCTGAGTTCGACCAAGGTGGTGCTCGACTTTCTCGCGCGCAAGATCATGGCCGTGCCGGGCGGCGGTTTGAGCTTCGTTGACGCGCGCGACGCGGCACAGGCGATGCGCGCGGCGATGGCGCGCGGTAAGCACGGCGAGCGTTACTTGCTCGGCGCGGGCAACTGGACGTTCGATAAGTTTTTCGGGCGGCTCGAACGTCTGACTAAAGTTGCCGCGCCGCGTTTCTCGCTGCCGTCGAAGTTTGCCGTGACGGGCGCGCAAGCGCTCAGTTCGCTCTACCGGCAGTGGAAACTCGCCCCGCCCGTCGAACCCGCCGAGATCGAGATGGCGGAATATTTCTGGTACTTCGATTCGACGAAGGCGGCACGCGAGTTGGGCTTCGCGCCACGCGACGCCGCCGAGACGCTGCAAGACACTGTGACCTACGTGCGCGAGAATTTTCTCGGCAAGGGCGCGTTCGTCTAATAATCTTCACCGCATCGGCGCAGTGCAAAGCGGCCGTGACTAGTTCCGCAGCCCCGTCAGGGGTGACAGATAGTAGCCCACGGCGTGAGCCGTGGGGATCGCCACATCCTAAAATGTTGAGAAGCCCCGTCAGGGGCGAAAGAAGTTCGCGGCTGAATCTCTTTCGCCCCTGACGGGGCTTCTCTATTTTAACTATCGCTTGATCCCACGGCTCACGCCGTGGGCTATAAATATTCCGCCCCTCACGGGGCTGTCAATTAATCTCCTGTCGGGACTTTTATACTGCCCCTTAAACGGGTACGCGCACGCGCAAGGCGCGCGGGATGATCTCGAACGTCGCGGGGAGCGTGCCCGACAGTTCGCCGTCAATCTCGATCAGCACGCGCTCGTCCGTGCGGTCGGCAGACACTCGGATGCGTCGCGCGTGCGCGTGCTGCACCTCGCGCATGCCGAGGTGCGTGCCGAGATAGAGGCGGTAGACGTTGGTTAAAATCTTGAGCGTGTCGAGGTCGCCGACGGCCACCACGTCGAGCAGCCCGTCGTCGAGTTTCGCTTCGGGCGCGATCTTCATCCCGCCGCCGAAGTAGCGCGCGTTGGCGATGCACAGGTTGGCAATGGCGAGGCGGAACTCGGGGCGTTCGTCGAGTTGGATGCGGAGCGTCGGACGTTCAAACGAGACGGCCGCTTGCAGCGAGGCGAGCGCGTAGGCGGCCTGCCCGCCCGCGACGCGGCGCGAGGCAGAGGCCAGCCACCCCGAAGCGTTCTCTTCCACGCGGCGGATGACCTCGCCGCCCATGCCGCACGAGGCGACGTTCAAAAAATAACGCTCAGCCCGCGCGCCCGCGCGATCCTGAAATTCCACGCGCCCCACATCCACGCGGACGCTTTGACCCGTGCGGAGGGCTGCGGCGGCATCGCGCACGCGCTTCGGCACGTCGAGCGTGCGCCGGAAGTCGCCTCCCGTCCCGCTCGGCAAAATTCCCAACTCCGCGTCCGCGCCCGACGCGAGGATGCCGTTCGCCACTTCCGAGATCGTGCCGTCGCCCCCGCACGCGACGATGAAACTACGCCCCGCCGCGGCCTCGCGCTCGGCGATCACGCGCGCGTCGCCCGCCCGCTCCGTGAAGGCGCAGTTGAACGCCCCGAAGTGCGTTCGCAAGTCGCTCGCCAGAGACGGCCACGCACGCCCCGTCGCGCCGCCCGCCGACGCGGGATTAACGATGACCAGAGGAAGTGTTGAGTGTTGAGTGTTGAGTGATGAAGACGCGTGGAGCGAAGATGAAGGCGCAGCGAGCGAAGATGAAGATGCGGCGAGTGAAGATGAAGGCGCGGCGATGGCGTCGTCGGCCGTTTTGTCGTCGCCCGCCTTGTCGTCGGCCGTGTTGTTAGTCCCGGTTCGGCCATCACTTGTTGCGCGTTCACCGTCGCTTGTGGCGCGTTCAACTTTCCGGGTCTTCTTATTCATCCCTCATCCCTCATCCCTTAGTTCCGCCCTCATCCCTTTATTCATCCCCGATGCCTTCTTCCTTGCCGTAGAGTGCGCGATCCTGTTCGCCGAGTTCGGCGATCTTGGACATGACGAACTCGGCGATCTCTTTGTAGGTGCGGATGCCGTCGCGGCGCGAGAGAAACTGTGTGTAGTCGAGCGCGGGGCCGAAGTGGACGCGGATCAGTTCGCCGCCCGTCCAGTTGCCCAGGACTTGTTTGGGCAGGTCGTTGTTGAGTCCGGCGACGAAGACGGGGATGACTTGCGGCGTCGCGTCTTTGATCAGACGGCCGACGCCGGGCTTCGCGGGGAGGAACGAGTAGGGGTCTGGATTTTTGTTGCGCGTGCCTTCGGGGTGGAAGCCGATGAGGTGGCCGCGGCCGCGCTGGCAGAGGTCAACGAGCACGCGCATCGAGTACTTGTCGAAGTCGCGCTTTTCGGGGATCGGGTTGCTGCCCGCCGCGAAGAAGGGCGGGTACATTGACCACCAGCCCATGATGAGATTGACGAGCATGCCGAGCGGCGATTCGTAGAAGAAGCGGCCGCGCACGGGGAAGTACAGGCTCTTCTCCCAACTCGTGCGCCGGAACAGTTCGGCCGAGACCGTGTACATGTCGAAGAACGAGCGGTGGTTGGCGACGAGCAGGATGGGACGTTCGTGCGAGACGGCTTCGACGTGTTCGAGACCGTGGACGCGCATCAGGTTGTATGTGCAGAGCCTGATCCAACTCATGCCGAGCGTGCGCTGGCAGAACGTCCAGAAACGTTTCCACGCGCCCTGATTCATCCGCCGCGTGACGCGGAACGCCATGCGCTCCATCGGCGCGAGCACGGCCAGTTCCTCCGGCGTCGGCTCCTCCAACGGCGCAGGCGTAAGAGTTACGGGGGGCTGCGGTTCAATCTTTCCCGGTGGTGGTTCGAGTTCCGTCGAAGACATCAAGGTGGTGAATGGTGAACGGTAAATGGTGAATGGTGAAAGACAGTTCTTATCTATTTACCATTCACCATTTACCATTCACCAGTTTTCAGTCTATCGAAAAATAACGCGCCTCTTCGTGATGCACGATGATGGCGGAGGTTGACTGTTCGGGTTCTAGTTGGAACTCCTCAGTGAGCGTCACGTCAATGCGCGAGGGGTCGAGCAACTCGAAGAGTTTCGTTTGATCTTCCAGATTCGGGCAGGCCGGGTAGCCGAAGCTGAAACGCGAACCTTGATAGCCCTGGTGGAAGAGTTTGTTGATCTCGGCGGCGTCGCGCGCGGCGATGCCGAGTTCCACGCGGATACGCTTGTGCCAGAGTTCGGCCAGAGCCTCTGCGCTCTCGACGCTCAGGCCGTGGAAGTAGAGATAGTCTGTGTAGTTGTCCGACTTGAACAACTCGTGCGCGTACTCGCTCGCGCGCCGCCCCACGGTGACGAGATGAAAGGCGACCGTATCCACGTGCCCGGAATCCACGGGGGCGAAATAGTCTGCGAGGCAGAGCCGCTTCCCTTCGGGCTGGCGCGGGAAGGTGAAACGCTGGCGCTCGGTGCGCTCGTCGTCTTCGTAAATGATCAAGTCGTTCCCCGCCGACTGGCAGGGGAAATAACCGTAGACCACGCGCGGCACGAGCAACTGTTCGCGCTTCGAGCGTTCCTTCAACTCGTCGTAAACCGGACGCACTTTCTCCGCGACGAGCGCGCGGTAATCTTCCGCCGACCTGCGACCCTGTTTGAATTGCCACTGGCCTTTGAAGAGAGCCGTCTCGTTGACGAAGGCGAACACGTCGTCGAGCGGGATGTCGTCAACCACGCGCGAGCCGTAGAACGGCGGGCGCGGGACGGGCGCGTCCGTGCGCACGTCGGAGCGGCGCGTGTGCGTCGTGTCGCCCGCCACCTTCGCCGCGCCGCGCGGGCGCGCGGGTTTGCGGATGCCGAGCTTCGCCTCTTCCCCGATCAAGTCTTCCACGTCCTCGGCCGTCGCGTCGTCGCCGCCTGCGCCTGCGCCCGCAGCCGCGGCGACGGCCTTCGCCGCCTTCGACTGCGCCGCGCCGTTATCCTTCGCGCCTGACTTCTCAGCCATCAAGGAGTCCATCGTGTGCAGCCCGTCGAAGGCGTCCTTGGCGTAAAAGAGCGTGCCCTTGTAAATCGCCTTGAGATCGTCTTCCACATAGCGACGCGTTAAGGCCGCGCCGCCGAGCACGACCGGCACTTTGACGCCGCGCTCGTTCATCAGTTCGAGGTTGTCGCGCATGATGAGCGTTGACTTGACGAGCAGCCCGCTCATGCCGATGGCGTCCGCGCCCTCGCGCTCGAACGCGTCGAGGATGCTTTCAATCGTCTGCTTGATGCCGAGGTTGACGACGCTGTACCCGTTGTTCGTCAGGATGATGTCAACGAGGTTTTTGCCGATGTCATGAACGTCGCCTTTGACGGTGGCGAGAATCATCTTGCCCTTCGCCGTCGCGCCGCCCTTCTTCTCCATGTGCGGTTCGAGAAAACGCACTGCCGCCTTCATCACCTCGGCCGACTGCAACACGAACGGCAACTGCATCTGGCCGCTGCCGAACAGATCGCCGACCACTTTCATGCCGTCGAGCAGGATGTTGTTGATGATGTCCAGCGCGGGATGACTTTCGAGCGCGCGCGTGAGTTGCGTCTCCAAGCCCTGCTTCTCGCCGTCAATGATGTGACGCTTGAGGCTCTCTTCGACGGGCAAGGCCGAGTCGTCAACATGCACTTTCTTCGTCGTCACGCCCTCGAAGAGTGTGGTGAACTCGCCGAGCGGATCGTAGGTGCAAATCTCGCCGTCGAACTTGCGCTCGTCGTAGATGAGTTGGCGCGCGACTTCAAGTTCACGCTCGCCGATGCGGTTGAGCGGAACGATCTTGCTCGCGTTGACGATGGCGGCATCAAGCCCCGCCTCGACCGCTTCGTGTAGGAAGACCGAGTTGAGCACGATGCGCGAGGCGGGATTGAGGCCGAACGAGATGTTCGAGACGCCGAGGATGGTGAAGCAGCTAGGCAACTCGCGCTTGATGCGGCGGATGCCTTCGATGGTTTCGGCGGCGTTGCGGCGATCCTCTTCGATGCCGGTGGAGATGGGCAGCGCGAGCGGGTCGAAGAAGATGTCGTGCGCGGGGAAGCCGAGCGTTTGCGTCGCGTGGTGGTAGGCGCGGCTCGCGATCTTTAGTTTGCCGTCGGCGGTGCGCGCCATGCCTTCCTCGTCAATCGTGCCGACGACGACGGCCGCGCCGAACCCCTTGGCGAGTTCGATCACCTTCGTGAAGCGCGGCTCGCCGTCCTCGTAGTTCGTCGAGTTGAGGATGCACTTGCCGCCCGCGTGTTCCAGCCCGGCCTCCATCTTCTCCCACTCTGTCGAGTCGAACATAAGCGGGAGGCGGATGTTGGTGACGAGGCGCGAGGCGAGTTCGTGCATATCTTTCACGCCGTCGCGGCCGACGAAATCAACGTTCACGTCGAGGACGTGCGCGCCCTCGCGTTCCTGCTCGCGCGCGAGCGAGACGAGGCCGTCCCAGTCTTCTGCGTTCAACAAATCGCGCATCTTCTTCGAGCCGGAGGCGTTCACGCGCTCGCCGACGATGAGGAACGAATTATCCTGCACGTAGGGCTGCTGACTGTAGATCGAAGACGCGGCCGGGAGCACTTTCGACTCGCGCCGCTTCGGCTCGACGCCCTGCATCGCCTCGACGAGCATCCGCAAATGCTCCGGCGTCGTGCCGCAGCAGCCGCCGACGACATTGACGCCGAAGTCTTTGACGAAGTGTGCGACCTGCGCCGTGAACGTCTCCGGCGTCTCGTCGTAGTGCATCGCGCCGTCTTTGACCGAAGGCAGACCGGCGTTCGGCAGGACGGAGACGGGCAAGGTCGCGTTCTCGCAGAGATAGCGAATGCTCTCCGTCATGTTGCGCGGCCCCGTGCCGCAGTTCATGCCGATGACGTTGATGGGGAACGGTTCGAGCGCGGTCAAGGCCGCGCTGATCTCCGTGCCGGGGAGCATCGTCCCGAACAGTTCGATGGTCACTTGCGTGATGACGGGCACGCGCCGTTTCGACTGCGCGAAATACTCGAAGATGGCGGAGAGGGTCGCCTTCGTCTGCAACAAGTCCTGACAGGTTTCGACGATGAGCAGGTCAACGCCGCCGTCTATCAGGCCGCGCGCCTGTTCGTAATAGGCCGCCTTGATGTCGCGAAACTGGATGTGGCCGAGCGTGGGAGACTTCGTGCCCGGCCCCATGGAGCCTGCGACCCAGCGCGGGCGGTCTTTGGTGGCGAAGTCGGCGGCGACGCGCTTCGCCAGTTGCGCGGCGCGCACGTTCAAATCGTAGGCCATGTGGCCGATGCCGTACTCGTCGAGCACGTAAGGGATCGCGCCGAAGGAGTTGGTCTCCACCACGTCGCAGCCGACCTCGAAGAAGGCCGCGTGGACGTGCTCGACCGCCGCGGGCTTACTGATGAGCAAGTATTCGGGGCAGCCTTCAAACTGCGCGCCGCCGTAGTCGTCTACGGTCAGGTTTTGCGTCTGGAGGTTCGTGCCCATCGCGCCGTCGAAAACGACGATGCGGTCTTCGAGAGTTTGGAGGAAATCTTTCATGTAGTTTTAATTCGTCTCCGTTCCGGCCAACGCTCGCGCGCATAAAACGGGAAGCCCCGCGCCAAACAACGCGGGGCTTTCGTCGAGATGCCTTCGGATGCGGGTGGTTTCCCGTGAAAGTCTTGGCCGTGCTGTTTAGCTGTTTATTTTACGTGGCCGCAAGTCGCCTTAACTCACCACGTTTGTCCGACGCCGTTTATTGAATCATCGCCCGCAGAGCATGTCAAGAAAGGAGTAACGCGCAGCACGGCGCGGTCATGCCGAAGTTGATGCTAAAACAGACGGGCACAACCCAGCCGTCGAATATCCACCATCAGGTAGCACTCCGTGCGCAAACGATTTTCGCTACACGACTACGCCTCACTGACATTCGTTGCCTGCATCTCGCCTTCTACGATTGTCAGGTCGAAAGTCACCAGCAGAACGTCGGCGGGCGGCGGGCACTCTCGCTTGTTGCTGATGTTGATCCC
>JAUZFQ010000046.1 GCA_030838445.1 Pyrinomonadaceae bacterium
CATGAAGGCGACCGAGGGGTCTTGGACGTGCGCGTCGTGGACGAGGCAGTCGTCTTCGGTGAGGCCCGTCTCCGCGTTGAGCTCGATCACTTCGGGGCGCGTCCCCGCCATGCGGATGCCGCGGTCGCGCTTCGCGCCGAAGACCATCGGCTTGCCGTGTTCGAGGTAGAGCACCTTATCCGAGCGCACGGTGCGCTCGGCGAAGGAGTCGAACGCGCCGTCGTTGAAGATGTTGCAGTTCTGGTAGACCTCGATGAAGGATACGCCCTTGTGTCGCGCGGCGGCCTGCACGGTCGCGCCGAGATGCTTCACTTCCAGATCGAGCGAGCGCGCGACGAACGTGGCCTCGCTCGCAATCGCCACCGAGAGTGGGTTGAGCGGATAGTCAATCACGCCCATCGGCGTTGACTTGGTGCGCTTGCCGAGTTCCGAGGTCGGGCTGTACTGCCCCTTCGTCAAACCGTAGATGCGGTTGTTGAAGAGGATCACGTTCATGTCTAGGTTGCGGCGGATGGCGTGCATGAAGTGGTTGCCGCCGATGGAGAGCGCGTCGCCGTCGCCCGTGACGACCCACACGGAGAGTTCCGGGTTCGCGGCCTTGATGCCGGTGGCGACGGCGGGCGCGCGCCCGTGGATCGAGTGTAAGCCATAGGTGTTCATGTAGTAGGGGAAGCGCGACGAGCAGCCGATGCCTGAGACGAACACGATCTTCTCGCGCGGGATGCCGAGTTCCGGCATCACCTTCTGCACGTTGTTCAGGATCGAATAGTCGCCGCAACCGGGACACCAACGCACTTCCTGTCCCGACACGAAATCCGCCTTCTTCAACTGCGCGGGCGGCGGCGCGACCTCGCCCGCCACCACCGATCCCGGCTCGCTCTCCGGCGCGGGGCCGCTCCCACTGACGTTCCCGCCGATGCTCCGCGCCTCCGCGTCCGTCACCTTCGGCGCGTCGCCGTTATTGCCGTTCCCGTTCGTCCCATCAGACATTGAACTCATAAATGCTCCTCGCTGCTGTTTCGCCGTGCCTGTTCGACGGCGCGTAATAAATTTAAAAAATGTTCTCGCACGTAAGGATTCAAACCGCCCGCGAAGTCGGAGGTGAGGCCGCGTATTTTGATCAATTCCTGCACGTCGGCCAAATCCTTGAGCCGATCCGGCGCGGTCATGCCGGAGGCGAGTTTTAGTTCGACGAGTTTTTCGAGGGTGACGATGCGCACGCCTTCAACTTCGGTCGAAGCGTCGGCGGGGACGGGGAAGCTGACCGGCTTGGGTTGCCCGTCGCCCGGATAGTCGCCGGAAGTCAGCACTTTGATACTGACGCCCTCGCGCGTCGAGCGAAACTTTTTGCGCGCCCCTTGAAAGGCCGGAAGATAGCCGATGCCGATCAAGCGTTGATGAAAGGCTTCCAACCCTTCGGGCGTCAACACGAGGTCTATGTCTTCCGTGAAGCGCGGGTAGCCGTAAGCCAGCAGGGCGACCGCGCCGATGACCATGTAGTCAATGCCCTGCCGCCGCAGGTCGGACGAGAGTTGTGCGAGCGCGCCGTGGAGGTCTCCCTGTCCCATAAAGTAGCGCAAGCCCTCCGCGTACAACGCGTGTACGGAGCGTGGGTCAACGTCTTCTGCGGCCGGTGTCGTCATGCAACTCTCACCCGGTTCAACTTACAAATACTCTTCCACCTTCTCCACGATCTCGCGTATCTGGAAGGGGCGGCCTTTGACCTTTGAGAAGGTGACGGCGTCAACGAGAAACTTGGCGCGGATCATGGTGGCGAGTTGGCCGAGGTTCATTTCGGGGATGATGACGCGCTCGAAGGAGCGAAGCACCGCGCCGAGATTTTTCGGGAAGGGATTCAGATAGCGCAGGTGCGCGCTCGACACGGAGCGGCCTTGGCGCTGCAAGCGTTCGACGGCCGTGGTGATCGAGCCGTAGGTCGAACCCCAGCCGAGGACGAGCACCTTGCCCGTCGGCGCGCCGAACACTTCGAGGTCGGGGATGTCGTCGGCGACGCGATCAACTTTCTCCTGCCGGAGTCTGACCATGAACTCGTGATTCTCCGGATCGTAGTTGACGTTGCCCGTGAGGTGTTCCTTCTCAATGCCGCCGACGCGGTGTTCGAGGCCGGGCGTGCCGGGGATGGCGTAGGGGCGCGAGAGCCGCTCGTCGCGCGCGTAGGGGAGAAAGCCCGCAGGGTCGTCTGCAAACTTCACTTCGATCTTCGGCAAATCTTCGAGCGCGGGGATCGCCCAAGGCTCCGCGCCGTTGGCGAGGTAGCCATCCGAGAGATAGAAGACGGGCGTCATGTGACGGAAGGCGAGACGAACTGACTCGACCGCCATGTGGAAACAGTCGGCGGGCGTGGCGGGCGCGACGACGACGGCCGGGCACTCGCCGTTTCTGCCCCAGACCGCTTGAAAGAGATCGGCCTGTTCGGTCTTAGTCGGAAGTCCGGTGGAAGGGCCGCCGCGCTGCACGTTGATGATGACGAGCGGGAGTTCGGTCATCACGGCGAGGCCGATGGCCTCTTGCTTCAAGGCGACGCCGGGGCCGGACGTGCCGGTCAGCCCGATGTGTCCGGTAAAGGCCGCGCCGATGGCCGCGCAGACGGCCGCGATCTCGTCCTCGGCCTGAAACGTCTTGACGCCGAAATTCTTGTGGCGCGCGAGTTCGTGCAGGATGTCGGAGGCGGGCGTGATCGGGTAAGAGCCGTAGAAGAGCGGGCGGCCGGACAGTTGCGAGGCGGCGACGAAGCCGATGGCGGTCGCCTCGTTGCCGGTGATCTTGCGATACTTGCCGGGCGCAATCGCGGCCTTCTTGACGCTGTAGTGCGTGGTGAAAACTTCGGTCGTGTCGGCGAAGTTATAGCCCGTACGCAGGGCGACGACGTTGGCGCGCGCCACCTCCGGCAACTTCTTAAACTTCGCTTCGATCCATTCGAGCGTCGGCTCCATCGGGCGGTCGTAGAGCCAGTAGAGGACGCCGAGCGCGAAGAAGTTTTTGCAGCGATCCATCTCCTTGCGCGTCAGTTTCACCTCGGCCTGTTGCAGCGCACGCAGGTTGAGCGTCGTGATCGGGAGATGGTGTACGCGGTAGCCTTTGAGCGTCTCGTCTTCGAGCGGGTTCGCCGCGTAGGCCGCCTTCTTCAAGTTCTCTTTGTTGAACTCGTCCGTGTTGACGATGATCGTGCCGCCATCTTCGAGGTCGAAGAGGTTGACCTTGAGCGCGGCGGGGTTCATCGCGACGAGCACGTTCGGCTGGTCGCCGGGCGTGCGGATGTCTTGGCTAGAGAAGTTCAACTGGAAGCCGGAGACGCCGGGGAGACTTCCGGCGGGCGCGCGAATCTCTGCGGGGAAGTCGGGCAGCGTGGAGATGTCGTTGCCGAGGACGGCGGAGGTGTTCGTGAACTGTGTGCCCGTCAACTGCATGCCGTCGCCGGAGTCTCCGGCGAAGCGGATGGTGACGGTCTCGACTTCCTCGAAATGCTTTTCGACGGGCGGTGCGGCGGGCGGCGGATCAATGACAGTGCTCATAATGTCTTAATGAATCCTTCTGTTGTTTGGGAAGATAACGAAGCGCCAACTTCGGGGTAGGAACACTTCGGTTCGTCTGGCTCAAGCGCATTGTAGCATAGTGCGCCGCGCGCCACTCATGTAGGGCGCACGCCGACACGCTCCGCGCGAGACGCGGGCTGAGAGGTTTTGAACGCGGAAGGTGCGACGGAGAATTTTACGTTTGAACGGCGAGACTCCCGCGCGCCAACTTGCTCCCGTAATAAGCCCCGGCGAGGGTCGAGAGCGGGATGAGCGCGAGCGAGACGACGTGCCCGACGCCGATGCCTTGACGCAAGTTGCTCAGGCCGAGCCACGACACGACGATGAGGAGCACGAAGAGACACACCGGCAGGAACAGGAGCACGACCCACCAAGACGGCCTGACCCTGAAACAATAAGCGACGAGCGCGGCGGCTGCACCGAACAAGATCATCTCGCCGAGGTTGAAGATGGGGAAGAAGAACATGAGCATGAATCGCGCCGGGGCGAGGAGCAAGCCCGTGATGAACGCCGTCAAGTGAAGTCGCCAATCAGGTCTATTCATAAGCTCACACGCTCTTGTCGCCGGGTTGCTAACGAAAAAGGCAAAAGTGAAGCGGCAGCGTAGTCGCCCCCGGTATCACTTTTGCCTTTTCGCTTCCCTTACGTTCGGGGCGAGTTTAGGTGGTCTTGATGGGCGTCTGGTCGCGCACGCCGGTTGATGATCCGCTCGTGCTCGATCCGGTTGACGCGCCCGATGCGCTGTCAGTCGGCTTGGAGGACGAGGAAGTCGCCGACGAAGCGTTGGGCGAGGTGGACGCGCCCGACGTTGAGGCCGTGGAAGATGACGCGGCGGCGCTGCTGCTGTTGGCGGCGCGCGCTTCGCCCTTGGCCTGTTCGTCTTTGATCTGTTGCATGCGGCAACTGCCTTCGAACACCGCGCCCTGCTCGATGACGAGCGCGGGCGTCTGGATGTCGCCCGTCACCTTGGCGACGCGGCCGAGTTCGATCCGTTTGGTGGCCGTGATGTTGCCGACGACCGTGCCGTAGATTTGCGCGACGGAGACTTCTACGTCGGCGTCAACCTGCCCGCCCGTGGAGACGATGAGCGTGCCGTCCTGCGAACTGACGCGCCCCGACAGGTGGCCGTCAACGCGCAGCATGCCTTTGAAGTTGGCCTCGCCGGTGAGGGTCGTGCCGTTGCCGACGAAGCCGCTGAGAGTGCCTTCCTTGATGTCGCGCGCGAGCGATTCGCTTTCGCTGACGGCGCGCGTGGTGATCGGTTGAGATTCGCTCATGTTCCGTGCTCCGGTTGAAGAGGTTTGATCCGCGGTCGAGGTGTTGCGACTCTGTGCGTCTGCCGCCGTGCCGAAAGCAGAAGTCGCCGGCTGGGGTTGCTCGCTGGGGTGCTCGCTGCCCGGTTGGTCTTTAGGTTTTCCCGGTCTAAACATCTAAGTCTCCCTTCACTATCTCTAGGGTTCGTGCGCTTGATGGCGATGGAATTGGAAACAAGGTCGTAGGGCTGCCGACTACGGCGGCGGCGGGCGCTGCTTCTCGCGGCCGACTAGCGCGCGGTCGCGAAAATTTCCGCCTTCTCTACTTGCCCGTGATAATAGCCGAAAACAAGTGAATCGTGAATCGTGAATCGTCAATAGACTCAAGACAGGTTTCCTCTATTGACGATTGACGATTCACGATTCACGGCTTTTTACGATTCACGATTCACTTGTTTTCAACTAAACTGCTCCGGCAATCAACGCTCACACATCACCGAAGCGGTGTTTCATACGGGAGAAATCTATGCCGAACGAGATGGTCGAATTCAAGAGTAACGGCGGCACGGCCGAAGGCTATCTGGCCGTGCCCGAATCAGGCACGGGCGCGGGGCTAATCGTCATACAGGAGTGGTGGGGACTCGTGCCGCACATCAAAAACGTGTGCGAACGCTTCGCCGCCGAGGGCTTCGTCGCGCTCGCGCCCGACCTCTACCACGGCCGCACCACAGGTTCGCCCGACGAGGCGGGCAAGCTGATGATGGCGCTCAACATCGAACAGGCGGAGCAAGATTTGCGCGGCGCAATCGAATACCTGCTCGCGCACGAGGCGGTCACAGGCGAGACGGTCGGCACGGTCGGCTTCTGCATGGGCGGCGCGCTCTCGCTCTACGCGGCGTCGAAGAACGAACAGGTCGGCGCGTGCGTCGTCTTCTACGGCGGCCACCCGAAGGTCAAGCCCGACCTCGACAACCTGCGCGCGCCCCTGCTCGGCCTCTACGCCGAACGCGACGACTTCGCCACGCCCGAACTCGCGCGCGAACTCGAAGCGAAACTGAAATCGCTCGACAAGTCGGCGGAGATACACGTCTACGCGGGCGCGGATCACGCCTTCTTCAACGACGAACGCCCCGAAGTCTTCAACGCCACGGCCGCCTCCGACGCGTGGCAACGCACCATCCGCTTCTTCCGCGAACATCTGGGCGCGCGGGCGTAGACGGCGAAATTATCGAGACGACCGGCGAGTCGCCGGAGCGTGCGGCGGTCACATAGTCATCGTTTAAAAGCGGCCGTCACGTCGTCGTTGTTTAAAAGTGAAAGGGCAGACCCGGCGTTAGGGTCTGCCCTTTCGTTCATGTTGACTCTGCTGTTCCGGTTCGAGACTCGCGACCCGTGCCGCTCGCCGACTACTTGTCTAACTCTAAGGAGAATCAAAAGCGCCAGACTCCCCCAAGCCCGACGCTTTCGATCATGATTCCTCATTGAAGGAATGTCCGTTGCGAGAGAATATAAAACGATGTGTGCGACGCGAGGTTGCAGGGGCGTTGAAAGTTGATTGCGATGCTGTTGCGACGGGCGCGGGCAGTTCGCGCGCCGCCGCGTTTGGCGGGTTGAACCCGCACGCGGTCTTCGGCGATACTCTGGACGCGCCGCAGTTTGATAAACGAGGAGACTTGTGGAGATGTTGAGCGTCAAACTTATTTTCGCCGTCGCCCTCTTCGGCCTCGTCTGCTACGTGCTCGGCAGATGGTCGGGGCGGCGCGGCGAACGCGTCGGCGAACCGATGCTCCAAACGTCTGACGCACCGCGCACGCTCGATGCGGCGCGCGCCGCCGCCGCTGCCAACGCATCGACCCACGCCGCTGCTGCCAACACAGCGATCCACGTCGCCGCTGGCAACGCAGCGACCCACGCGCCGGGCGCGCTTGATGCAGACTCGCTTGAGGAGATCAAAGGCCACTTGCGCGAGAGTAGTTTGATCGCGGCCATCAAAGTTTATCGCACGCGGACGAATTGCAGCCTGCGCGAAGCGAAGGACGCGGTCGAGTCCATTCAGAGGAATTTATAGGCCGGGGAGAAATGTGCGGGCGCGCTTGGATTGCATGCCCCGCCGTGTGACATGTTTATCGAAAGCAAAATCAAGACGAAGCTGCTCCGGCAGATGGGCGAGGCGATCAAGGACTTCGGGATGATCGCCGACGGCGACCGCGTGATGGTCTGCCTCTCCGGCGGCAAAGACAGCTACACTCTGCTCGACCTCCTGCTCGACGTACGCGAACGCGCGCCCGTCCACTTCGACCTGCTCGCCGTCAACCTCGATCAGAAGCAGCCGAACTTCCCCGCCGACGTGTTGCCCGCTTACCTTGCCGGGCGCGGCGTGCCCTTCCGCATCGTCGAGCGCGACACTTATTCCATCGTCAAGCGGCTCGTGCCCGAAGGTAAAACTTACTGCTCGGTCTGCTCGCGTCTGAGGCGCGGCATCATCTACACAATCGCGCAGGAGGAGGGCTGCACCAAGATCGCGCTCGGCCACCACGCCGACGACATCATCTCGACCTTCCTGCTCAACGTCTTCTTCGTCGGCCAACTCAAGGCGATGCCGCCCGTCCTGCGCTCGAACGACGGCCTCAACACGGTCATTCGCCCGCTCGCCTACTGCCGCGAGACGGACATCGCCGAGTACGCCGCGCTGAAAGAGTTTCCGATCATCCCGTGCGACCTGTGCGGCTCGCAGTCGAATCTAAAACGCGCGCGCATCAAGCGGCTCGTCACGGAGTTGGAGCGTGAGATTCCGAACGTTCGCAGTTCGATGCTGACCGCGCTCGGCAACGCCATCCCGTCGCACCTGCTCGACCCCAAACTCTTCGACTTCCGCAACCTCGCGCCCATCTCCGCCGCAGACATTGAGACGGAACTCGACGCCGCCATCGGCCACGCCGACCCCGCAGGCGAACTCGTGCCCGCCCTGGTGTCAATCTCATAAAGCACGTTGGAACGGAGAACTGTCAGTTGTCCGTGGTCAGTTGTCAGTTGTCAGTTGTTCTTTGTCCGTGGTCAGTTGTTCAAGACCATCTTTAGCGACTCGCGTAAGAGTCACATGCAACTGACAACGGACAACGGACAACTGACAAAGACCTGTTCCTACTTCATCGTTCCGCGCTTCCTCTCTTACCCCTTCCCTTCCGCCGCGCGCTCGACGGCCTTCAAGACCTGTCGGCGGTAGCGGTGCGTGACGGGGCGACGGCGGCCGATGCCGATGGCGTGGCGCGAGATGATGAGCGTGGGCGGGAGTTGCCGCCGCTTGAATTCGTTGGCGGGCGCTTCGACGCGGTTGAGCACGTCGTAGATGAGTTGCTGATCGTGACCCGCGGCGACGATCTCTTCGGGCGTCGCTTTGCGCTCGAAGTAGAGTTTGAGGATGGGATCGAGTTTGTCGTAAGGGGGCAGCGATTGATCGTCGAACTGACCGGGGGCGAGTTCGGCCGAAGGGCGTTTCTCGATGATCTCGACGGGGATGATCTCGCGCTCGCGGTTGACGTGGCGCGAGAGCGCCCACACCTCTGTCTTGAGCACGTCGCCGAGGACGGCGAGGCCGCCGTTCGTGTCGCCGTAGAGCGTGCAGTAGCCGAGCGCGAGTTCAGACTTGTTGCCGGTCGAAAGCAGCAGGCGGCCTTCGGCGTTCGAGATCGCCATCAACATGTTGCCGCGCAGGCGCGACTGCGTGTTCTGCCGCGCGATCTCTTCCAGCCCCGTGCCGGGGTTCTCCAGTTTCAATTCCTTGACGAGCACTTCGTAGGCCGCGCTGATCGGGTGTTCGATGGTCGGCATCCCCAAATTTTTACCGAGCGCGACGGAATCGTCCACGCTGCCGCGCGACGAAAAGGGCGAGGGCATCATCACCGACAAAACGTTCTCCGCCCCCAAAGCCTCGCACGCCAGCGCGGCGACGAGCGCCGAGTCAATGCCGCCGGAGAGTCCGAGCACGGCGCGCGTGAAGCGGTTCTTGCGCGCGTAGTCGCGGATACCGAGGACGAGCGCGTCGTGGACGGTCTGGATGTCGTCGCCGGGCAGGCAATAGGTATCGCACTCGTCGCAGTCCAGCGAGACCGAGCCGTAAAACTCCTCGAAGGGCGGCGCTTGCAAGATGATCTGACCCTTGTGATCCGTGATGATTGACGCGCCGTCGAAGATCACGCCGTCGTTCGCGCCGACGAGGTTGACGAAGACGATGGGCAGCCCGGCCGCCTTCGCGCGGTGCGAGACCATCGAGCAGCGTTGACCCATCTTGCCCTTGTTGAAGGGCGAGGCGTTGATCGAGACGATCACTTCTGCGCCCATCGCGATCAACTCGTCGGTCGGGTCGTTCGCGTAGAGCCGCTCGCGCCAGTAGGTCTTGTCGTTCCACATGTCCTCGCAGACGGCGATGCCGACGCGCACGCCCTTAACGTCGAACAGGCGGCGCTCCTTCGCCGGCTCGAAGTAGCGCGGGTCGTCGAACACGTCGTATTCGGGAAGCAGCGTCTTGTCGGCGTAGCCGATGATCTTACCGTCGGAGATGACGGCCGCGGAGTTGTAGAGTTTGCGCCCCTGCGGCAGCCCCGTCGGGCGCACCGTGCCGACGATGACGGTCAGACCCGCGCTCGCCGCGACGATCTGATCGAGCGGCTCGGTGGCGTGCGCGATCACGTCGCGATCCATGAACCAGTCGAAGGACATGTAGCCCTGCACGGCGACCTCCGGCAGCACCACCAGATCGCTCCCGTCGGCGCGCGCCTGCTCGATGGCGCGCAAGCACTGCGCGACGTTGCCCTCGTAGTCGCCGTTCGTCGTGTTGATCTGCCCGATGGTGACGCGCATGAGTTGCTCCCTTCAAACATGTTCGAGAAATGACATTCTAAATTGAACAACTGACGAAGAAAAGGCGAAGTGTCAACGCGACCTGATGAATTAACACGACCCGATGAATTGAAGATGTTTGTCTTAACATTCAGTCTTCATCATTCCGCGTTCATACTTTCTTCCCGTGGCCGCCGCCGCCCGGCGTCTCGATGCGCACGCGGTCGCCCGCCTTCAGTTCCCAAGAGCCTTTCGCGTTGATGCGACGCGCGCGGGCGCGTCCACCTTCATCAACGCGCACAATCGAATCTTGACCGGCGCGCCCGTCTGCGCCGCCCGCGAGGCCGTAGGGCGCGAGACGACGACGGTCTGCGAGCAGGGACATGCGCGCGTCCGAGAGCGTTTCGATATCGCGCACGACGCCGTGGCCGCCGCGCTGCTTGCCCGCGCCGCCGGAGTTCGCGCGGATCGCGTACTCGCGCACGCGCAGCGGGTAAGCGTATTCGAGCGCTTCGATTGGCGTGTTGAGGCTGTTGGTCATGTGCGTGTGAACCGCGCTCAGGCCGTCGTGCGCGGGGCGCGCGCCCATGCCGCCCGCGACCGTCTCGTAGTAAGCGAACTCTCGACCGTTGCGCGCGTCCACGCCGCCGATGGTGAGGTTGTTCATCGTGCCCTGACTCGCCGCCGGAATCCGCCCCGGCAACGCACGCGCGAGCGCCTTGAACAACACGTCAACGATGCGCTGCGACGTTTCCACGTTCCCGCCCGCGACGGGTGCGGGCGGCAGCGCGTTCACAATCGTGCCGCGCGGCGCGTGGACTTCGACCGGCTCCATCAACCCCGCGCTCGCAGGGACTTCACCCGCGCCGAGCAGGCAGCGGAAGACGTATGCGACCGCCGACACGGTGATCGCCTCGACCGCGTTGACCGGCCCCGCGACCTGCGCCGCGCTGCCCTCGAAATCAACCCGCGCCCGCGCGCCTTCGATGCGGACGCGCACGCGCAACACGCACGGCGCGTCGCACGCCACGCCGTCGTCGTCGAGCGCGTCTTCCGCTTCGTACACACCGTCGGGAATTTCTTTGATCGCGGCGCGCATCATCCGCGCCGAGTAGTTGATGAGGTGCGCGGCGTAGCTTGCCGCTTCACGCGCCCCGGTGCGCGCGACGATTTCTAACAGGCGCGTCGCGCCCGTTTGGAGCGCGCCCGTCTGCGCCGCGAAATCCGCGCGCCGCTCGTCCGCCCCGCGCACGTTCGCCAGCAACAAGCGCATCACGTCTTCGTTCACGCGCCCGCCGCGCACGAGGTGAACGGGCGGGATGCGCAAGCCCTCGCCGTACACGTCCGCCGCCATCCCCATCGAGCCGGGCGAGCCGCCGCCGATGTCCGCGTGGTGCGCGCGGTTGGCGACGTAGAACAGAGGCGCGCGGGCGCGGCGATCAAACACGCCCGCGACGAGTGTCACGTCAGGCAAATGAGTGCCGCCCGCGAACGGGTCGTTGAGCGCGATCACGTCGCCAGGTGCGATGTGGGTTTCGCGGAGCGCGGCGGCGACGGCCATCGGCATGCTGCCCAGATGGACGGGCATGTGGTCGCCCTGCGCGACGACGCGCCCCGCCGCGTCGAAGACGGCGCACGAGTAGTCGCGCCGCTCCTTGATGTTCGGCGAGTGCGCCGTGCGCCGGAGCGCGATGCCCATCTCCTCCGCGACCGAGGTGTAGAGCGCGCGGTAAATTTCCAGCGTGACGGGATCAAAATCGGGCGGCTGTCGTTTCATAGTTTGCTGAACGATACGACGAGCAAGTTAACGTTTTATATTTCACTGCTTCGAGTAACGTTTCCTAACTCGGTAATCAAGCCGACGTTTCATAGTTCGATGATCAGGTTGCCGTCGGCATCAACGCGCGCGTGCGTGCCCGCGGGTATGAGCGTCGTCGCGGAATACTCGGTGACGACGCAGGGCGTTTTGAGTCGCGCGCCCGCGCGCAAGTCGTCGCGCGCGTAGACGCCGACGCGCGCCGGTTTGATCGTGAAGTAGACGAGCGCGCTGTCGTGCGGCGCGACGACGGATGCGGATGCGCTTTGTGCGACGCGTTCGCGCTTGAGTTTCTCAACCAGCCCGCGCGAGCGCAGGCGCGCGCTCACCACCTCGACCGCGCTGTCTGGCTCGGCGTAGCCATAGCGCGCGAGGTGCGCGCGATGAAACGCGGCGGCGAGCTTCGCGGCGGACTGCCATTCGATCTCCAACTCGAACGACTGCCCGCGATAACGCGCGGCTACACTGCGCGCGTGTCGCTGCGCGCGCCGCTCGTCCGCGAAGCCTTCGCGTTTGAGCGCGGCGCGGGCGATGCGTTCCATCTGTCGAAACGCGCGTTCGAGTTCGTCGAGTCGGCCGCCCGCTGCGTCGAGCATGACGGTGCGGCTCGCGTCCAACACCACGTCCGAGGCGAGCGCGCCGAGGGCGGAGAGCGCGCCCGGCCGCCGGGGCACGATGACGCGCGGGATACGCAGACTCGCCGCGAGCGCGACGGCGTGCAAACCGCCCGCGCCGCCGAACGAGACGAGCGCGAAGGCGCGCGAGTCGAACCCGCGCTCGACCGACACGACGCGCAGCGCGCGCTCCATCCCAGCGTTCACCACGCGCACCACGCCGAGCGCGGCCTCGTGCGCCGTCGTCCGTCGCCCGCTCGCCGCGCTCATCTCGCGCGCAAGCCCGGCGAGCGCGTCGTGCGCGCGTCGTTCGTCCAGAGCGAAGTCGCCGCCGAGCAGACCCGCGCCGCCGAAACGACCGAGCACGAGGTTGGCGTCGGTCACGGTCGGGAGCGTGCCGCGCCCGTAGGCCGCCGGGCCGGGACTCGCGCCCGCCGACTCAGGCCCGACGCGCAAACTCCCGCCCGCGTCCACGCGCGCGATTGAGCCGCCGCCCGCGCCGACCGTGTGAATGTCCAAGACGGGCACGGCGACGGGCAGCGCGGCCACCGTCGCCTCGTTCGTCGTCCGCATGCGCCCCCCGGCGCACAGCGACACGTCGGTCGAAGTGCCGCCCATGTCGAACGTGATGATGTCTGGTGAACCGGCCGCGAGCGCGGCGTTGAGCGCGCCGACGACGCCGCCCGCAGGCCCCGACAGAATCGTCCGCACCGGCTCGCGCGCGGCGGACGCGGCCGAGATGCTCCCGCCCGAAGACTGCATCACGCGCAGGCCGCGCGCGCTGAGTTTCTTCAGATACGCGCCGAGCAGTGGTTGCAGGTAAGCGTTGATGGCGACCGTCGAGGTGCGTTCAAACTCGCGGTACTCCGGCAGGATTTCGTGCGAGACGGAGAGCGGCACGCACAGACTTTCGAGCGCGCGCGCGATCAACTTTTCATGCTCCGGCCGCACGAACGAAAACAACAGACAGATCGCCACCGACTCGACGCGCGCACGCCGCAGACGTTCGACCAACGCGCCGAGCGCGCCCTCGTCCAACGCCTCCAACACCTCGCCCGTCGCCGCGACGCGTTCCCGCACGCCGAAGCGCAGCGCGCGCGGGATGATCGCTTCCGGCCGTTCGGCGTCGAGGTCGTAGAGCGCGGGTCGCGCCTGTCGTCCGATGGCGAGCACGTCCTCGAACCCCTTGGTCGTGACGAGCGCGGCACGCGCGCCGCGTCTCTGCAAGAGCGCGTTCGTGCCGACGGTCGTGCCGTGGACGATCTCAAGATCATTGACGCCCGCCGCGCCCGTCTCCGCCGCGACGCGCCGCAACCCTTCGGCGATAGCTCGCGCCGGGTCGTCGGGCGTGGAGGCGAGTTTGAAGATACTCAAACGGCCGTCGCGCGCCGCGTAGACGAAATCCGTGAACGTCCCGCCCGTGTCCACACCGACACGCACGCGCCGCCGTTGGTGTGTGTTTGTTTTAAGAGAAGGCACGGGTGATTTCCGCGTGACGATCTACTGTCGATTTCCGCGTGATGATCTTCGACGTGTGGAGAACTCAACTTCCGTCGCGCGCTTCATCTCGTCGGCCGTGCCGTGCGACTTAAAAGTCCTGTCGCCGTCAACCGTCGGCGGGCGTCGCTGTCAACTGCCTGCGGGCGTCGCGTTCATGCGCGTTCGAGCGTCGCCCAACTACCGGAGGCGTGCGAGCGACGCGCGGCGTCGAGCACGAGTTGGGTGCGGTGCCCTTCGTCGAACGTGGCCGCGTCCTCAATTGTCGTGCGTCCTTCCTGTAGGGCGCGGACGATCTCTTGCGCGAAGCGCGTGAAACCGCGCGACCAGCCGGTGTCGCGCATGCCGTTGACGAGTTCGCCCTGCTCCGTCTCGACGCGCTGCCACGCGCCTGCGCCCAACTCCGCGCGCCACAACGCGCCGTCGCCTTCGACCCGGAGCGCGCCGCGCTCGCCGAAAATTTCCAGCCGGTGCAAGGGCGCGCCCGCTTCGACGAAGGACAGCGAGACGTTCGCCGTCGCGCCCGACGCGAGGTTCAAGTCGCCGTCGTTCAAGTTGAGGATCAAGTTCGCCGCGTCGTCCGAAGTCACGGGGCGCATCGCGCCGCCCTCGCCGTTGTCGTCGCCGGGGCGCGCCGCGATGTGTGTGGAGAGTTGGCAGAAGACGCGCGCCACTTCCGCGCCGAGCATCCAGCGCAGGCCGTCCACGACGTGCGAGCCGATTGCGCCGAGTGCGCCGCCGCCCGCCGCTGCATCCGACCACCAATCCCAAGCGCGCCCCGCGTCCGCGCGTGAGTCCGCGCGATAGACGACGGCCGCGTGACGGACGCGCCCGATCTCGCCCGCGCGCAGCATCGCCCGCGCCCGCCGCCGCCCTTCGAGGAAACGGAGTTCGTGATCGACGAGCGCGAGGACGCCCGCCGCACCGGCCGCACGCAGCATCTCTCCCGTCTCCGACGCGTCCATCGCCATCGGCTTCTCGCACAGCACGGCCTTACCGTGCGCGAGCGCGTGGAGCGTCATTTCGAGGTGCGTGGAGGGCGGCGTCACGATGCTCACCAGATCAACGTCCGCGCGCTCGACCACCTCGCGCCAGTCGCGCCCGACGAACGGAATCTCAAACTCGCGCGCCACCGCCTCGGCGCGTTCACGGCGCGCACTCGCAATCGCCACGACCCGCGCGCCCGCACACGCGCGGAAGCCCGGTATCTGCGTCGCACGCGCGAAGCCCGATCCGATAATGCCGATGCCGATAGAGTTTCCCTTAGTCAACATCCGCCTCCCGCGCCGCTCATGGAGCGTTGCGCTGACGCCGCGCCCGCTGAGTTTGAAATGGTTATATGCCCTCTGTAGGATTCGAACCTACAACCAACGGATTATGAGTCCGCTGCTCTAACCGTTGAGCTAA
>JAUZFQ010000061.1 GCA_030838445.1 Pyrinomonadaceae bacterium
TCGTCTATTCGATCATCCTGCTCGGCGTCGTGATGATCGTCTTCACCTACTTCGGCGGGATGGAGGCGGTCATCTGGGTGGAGGTGGTGCAACTCGGCATCTACATTACGGGCGCGCTTGCCGCCGCGATTGTTTTGGCTTCAAAGATCAACGGCGGCTTCGGCGGCGCGGTCGCGCTCGGCAGCCAGTTCGACAAATTCGACGTGTTCGACTTCTCGTTCACCCTGACGAAGACTTACACCTTCTGGGCGGGACTCATCGGCGGGTGCTTTTTGACGATGAGCACGCACGGCACGGATCTATACCTCGTCAAGCGTTACTTGTGCACCGACCGGCCGCGCCGCGCTTCGGCCGCGCTGCTGTCGAGCGGCGGCGTGGTGCTCGCGCAGTTCATCGGCTTCCTCTTCATCGGCGTGCTGCTGTTCGCCTTCTACCAGCCGCAGAGCGACCCGGCCTACGGCACGCTGACGGCGGGCGCGGCCACCCTGCCCATCGAGGGCGCGTTCCGCGTCGTCGGCAGCGACCGCGTGTTCCCGGACTTCATCACGAAACACCTGCCGTCGGGCTTGTCTGGGTTGGTGGTCGCGGCGATCTTCGCGGCCGCGCTCTCTTCGTCGCTCAACGCGATTGCGGCGACGGCCGTCAACGATCTCTACAAGCCGTTCGCGCGCGGGCGCGACGACAAGCACTACCTGCGCGTTTCGCACTGGCTGACGCTCGCGTGGGGACTCGTCCAGATCGGCGTCGCGCTGTTCTTCATGCGGAGGAATCGCTCGGCGCTCGATCAGGCGTTGTCCATCGCGGGACTCATCAACGGCCCGGTGCTCGGCATCTTCCTCGTCGGCACGTTCCTGCGGCGCGTGAGCGAACCGCCCGCGCTCGTCGGGATGCTGGTGAGCATCTGCGTTATGCTCTACGTGCGTTTTATGACGCCGCTTGCGTGGACGTGGTACGTGCTGCTGGGCAGCATCATCACTTTCGTCGTGGCCTACGCCGTCAGTTTTGCCTTCGCGCCCGCGACGCCCGCGCAGCGCGACGAACTCGCGCCCGGCGGCGCGGCCGAGAATGTTTAGTTGCTGCCGGAAGCAGAAAATGAGTCATCGAACTAATGAGGCGTCGAACTGAGTCGTCGAACTGAGTCGTCGAACTGAGTCATCAAGATGAGTAATTTTAGTTTTAGAAATTTCATGCGTGCGGTTTCGCGCGCGGCCGCCATCGTCACGGTTGTTTCGCTGGCGTGCGCCCCGGTGAGGGTCGGGCGGGCGCAAGTCTCCGCGTTCTTGAGATCGCCGCTAACGGGAATTGCCGCGTCTACGTTGACAGCGGCGGCGGGCGACGATAAACGTGAAGGGAAACTGCCGGTCTTTAAACCTTACACGCGGCGCGCGTCGCGTGAGGCTTTGAAGTGGGCGGACGGGGAACTGCGGCGGATGACGCTCGAAGAGAAGATCGGGCAGTTGATCTCCGTGGGTGTCAACGCGACTTTTCTGAATCAGGAGAGCGACGCCTTCAAGCAGTTGCGCCGTCAGGTGGAGCAGAACCACATCGGCGGCATCATCCTGTTTCGCGGCTCGGTCTACGAGTCAGTCCACCTCGTCAACCGGATGCAGCAACTCGCGCGGCGGCCGCTGCTCATCTCGGCCGACCTCGAAGCCGGGTCGGGGATGCGTTTCATTGACACGATAAATTTCCCCTGGAACATGGCCGTCGGCGCGACGGGCAACGCGGAGTACGCGCGGCGGATGGGCGAGATGACGGCGCGTGAGGCGCGGGCGCTCGGCATCCAGCAGATTTTTGCGCCCGTCGTTGACGTGAACAGCAACGCGGCGAACCCTGTCATCAACGTGCGCTCTTACGGCGAAGACCCGGCGGAGGTGGCGCGCATGGCCGCGGCCTTCACCGAGGGCGCGCAGCGCGGCGGCGTCATCGCCACGGCGAAACACTTCCCCGGCCACGGCGACACGGCCGTCGATTCACACCGCGGCCTGCCCGTCGTCAACGTCACGCGCGCGCGTCTCGACGCCGTGGAACTCGTGCCGTTCCGCGCCGCGATTGCGGCGGGCGTCGGCTCGGTCATGATCGCGCACATCGGGTTGCCGCAACTCGACCCGACCAGGATCACGCCGCTCGAAGGCGTCGCCAAGCGCCGACCGGGCTACGCCGACACCGAGGTGATCGTGGAGAACGCGACGCTGCCCGCCACGCTCTCGCCCACGGTCGTCGGCACGCTGCGCCGCGACCTCGGATTCGACGGCATCGTCGTCACCGACGCGTTGGACATGAGCGGGCTGACGATCTACTTTACGCCGGGCGAGGCGGCCGTGCGGGCGACGCTCGCGGGCGCGGACATGCTCTTGAAACCGCCCGACGCCGACGCGGCCGTGCGCGGCCTGCGCGAAGCCGTGGTCGCGGGTCGGCTGACGGAGCGGCGGATCGAGGAGTCGGCGCGTCGGCTGCTCGCGGCGAAGTACGACCTCGGCCTCGTGCGCCAGCGCATCGCGCCGATTGAACAAATTGACCGGCTCGTCTCGACCGAAGCGGCCGTGAAGTTGTCCGACGAGATCGCGGAGCGCGCCGTCACGCTCGTGCGCGACGACGCGGGGCTGCTGCCCGCAGGCAGTTTGTCTGCAAGCAGTTTGGCTGCTGGCGAGCGCGTCTACATTCTGGGCATTACCAACGGCGAGGATCGCCAGTGGATCATGAATTCGTTCACGGGCGCGCTCGGCGGCCGGAAGTTCGACGGCGGGACGGTGATTGACGACCGCTCTTCGGAGAAGGAAGTTGATTCTCTGCTTGACCGCGCAAAGGCTGCCAAGTTAATTGTCGTGGCGATGTACGGGCGCGTGCGAACCGGGCAGGCGAACAGCGGCACGCTCCCCGAACCGGGGGCACGCGCGCTCAAGAAGTTGCTCGAACGCAAAACCCCCGTCGTCGGCATTAGCTTCGGCAACCCGTACCTGTTACAAAGTTTTCCCGAACTCAAAACTTACATGGTGGCCTACGGCGACATGCCGAGTTTGCAACGCGCCGCCGCCCGCGCCCTCGTCGGCGAAATTGACATCGGCGGCAAACTCCCGATCAGCCTGCCGTCGCTCTATGCGCGCGGCACGGGGATTCAGTTGAAGGCGCAGGCGCGCGCCGCGAACGAGTGAGAACGTGCGCGCGCGATCAATCAAGCAGAGGACGCTATCAAAGCTGTTAATGAACAACGCACTTATCGTCGGAACGGCGCGCGCCGCGCCCGCCGGAACATATTCGTCTAACTCGATGCCGCCTCAATCTTCAAACAAGCAGAACACATTCATGTCTCGATTGCCGCTTCGCCGTCTCGTCGCCTGCCTGCTCGTCGTCGTTTTCGTGTCGCACGCGTCCGGCGAAAATTTGCCCGCCGCCGCCCCGTCAAGCGTCGGGATGTCGGCGGAACGTTTGGCGCGGATTGACGCGGCCGTCGCGGAATCAATCGCGCGCAAGGAGACGCCGGGCGCGGTGGTGCTGGCGGCGCGTCGCGGGCGCGTCGTGTGGCGCAAGGCTTACGGCGAGCGCGCCGTCTTGCCGCAGCACGAGGCGATGACGCTCGACACGATCTTCGACGCGGCGAGTTTGACGAAGGTCGTCGCCACGGCGACGAGCATCATGATCCTCGTCGAGCGCGGGCAGTTGCGACTGAGCGATCCGCTCTCGCGCCACCTGCCGGGGCTGAAAGAGGGCGGGCGCGAGTTGGTCACGATTGAAGAACTGTTGACGCATCGCGCGGGCTACGCGCCCGACTTCGATTTGCGCGAACAGTGGACGGGCTACGACGAAGCGATGAAGCGTCTCGCCATCGAGCGGCTGCGCAACGTCGCCTCCGGCAAGCGTTTCCTCTACAGCGACATCGGCTACATCGCGCTCGGCGAAGTGGTCAAGCGCGTGAGCGGCGAGCCGCTCGACGTGTTCGCGCGCAAGAACATCTTCGAGCCGCTGCGGATGCGCGATACGAGTTTCAATCCGCCCGCCGCGCTGCGCCCGCGCATCGCGCCGACCGAGCAGCGACGCGCGCAGGCCGCCTACCTCGGCGGCAAGCCCGACGAACTCGGCGCGGACGGCGAACGCTGGCTGCGCGGCGAGGTGCACGACCCGACCGCGTTTCGCATGAGCGGCGTCGCCGGTCACGCCGGACTCTTCACCACCGCCGACGACCTCGCCGTCTACTGCCAGATGATCCTGAACGGCGGCACTTACGGCGGCGCGCGCATCTTAAGCCCGCTCGGCGTGGCGACCATGACGCGCCCGCGCGCCGTGTCGGACGACGGCTCGGCGCGCGGCCTCGGCTGGGATGTGGCGAGCAGTTTCTCCTCGAATCGCGGCGACCTCTTCCCGCTCGGCTCGTTCGGCCACACCGGGTTCACCGGCACGTCCCTGTGGCTCGACCCGGCGAGCGAGACGTTCGTCGTCTTCCTGAGCAACCGCGTCCACCCGGACGGCAAGGGCGACGTGGGCGAACTGCGCGGGCGCGTCGCCTCGATAGTGGCGTCGTCGCTCACGGACGTGACGACGGAGCAAGCGCACGGCGAAGCGGCGCGCTTCGCTTCCGAGACGCTTATGAGTCTCGCGCATTTGAACGCCACCCAAAACGCGACGCCGACGGCCGCCGTTCCGGTCATCCCGCTCGACGCCGACGTGTTGAACGGCATTGACGTGCTCGAACGCGACGGCTTCCGCCAACTCGCCGGAATGCGCGTCGGCCTCGTCACGAACCACACGGGGCGCGACCGCCGCGGGCGGCAGACGATAGACGTGCTGCGCGAGGCCGCGAACGTCAAACTCGTCGCGCTGTTTGCGCCGGAGCACGGCATCCGCGGCCTCTTAGATGAAAAACTTTCCGACGCGAAAGACGAGAAGACCGGGCTGCCGATCTATTCGCTCTACGGCGAGTCGCGCCGCCCGAAGCCCGAACAGTTGCGCGAACTCGACGCCCTCGTCTTCGACGTGCAAGACGTCGGCACGCGCTTCTACACCTACATCTCCACGCTCGGCAACGTCATGGAAGAGGCGGCGCGCGCGCGCCTGCCCGTCTACGTGCTCGACCGCCCGAACCCGATTCGCGGCAACGAGACGGAAGGCCCCGTCGCCGACGAAGACAAACTCTCCTTCACCGTCTATCACACGATCCCCGTCCGCCACGGCATGACCATCGGCGAACTCGCGCGCTTCTTCAACGCCGAACGCAAGATCAATTGCGACCTGCGCGTCGTCGAGATGGAGCGTTGGCGGCGCGGCATGTGGTTCGACGGGACGGGGCAGACGTGGATCAACCCCTCGCCCAACATGCGCAGCCTGACGCAGGCGACGCTCTATCCGGGCGTCGGGCTGCTTGAGACGACGAACGTGTCGGTCGGGCGTGGGACGGACACGCCGTTCGAGCTGGTCGGCGCGCCGTGGATTGACGGCGTGCGGCTGGCGAGTTATTTGAACGAGCGCCGGATCGCGGGCGTGCGTTTCGTGCCCGTGCGCTTCACGCCGCACGCCTCCGTCTTTCAGGGCGAAGAGTGTGGCGGCGTCAATGTCGTCATCACGGATCGCGCGCAGTTGCGCCCGGTCTACGTGGGGCTGGAGATCGCAGCCGCGTTGCGCCGCCTGCACCCGGACGACTGGCAGATCGAAAAATACGGACGCCTGCTCGCCAACGCCGACACGCTCGAACGACTCAAGCGCGGCGAGGCTCCCGAACTGATCGCGCTCTCGTGGCTGCCGCGCCTCGAAGAGTTTCGCCGCGCCCGCACGCGCGTCTTGATCTACCGTTAAAGTTTTATCGTTGCGAGATTCGACGTTGAGGAAGGGAAGTGAGGAGAACTTCGATGCGTAAAGTTAGGATGGCCGCGACGCTCGTCGCGCTGCTGCTCGTCGCGCAGTCGCACGCCTTCGCGTGGCACGACACGGGACACATGCTCGTCGCGCAGATCGCGTATTTGAATTTGTCGCCCGCGGCCAAGGCGCGCGTGGATAAACTGCTCGTCGCGCCGCCCTCCCCGCGTCGGCCGCTCATTCACCTGTGCGCCACCTATTACACGTCCGGGTGCGAGAAGATTTACGACCCCGTGACCATCGCCGTCTGGATGGACGACTTCAAGGGCGACTCTCTGAACGACGAGTATGAGAACTGGCACTACATCAACTATCGTCCGATCTTCGACGGCATCCCCGTCCGCTCCGACGTCGGGCCGGAGCCGACGAACGTCCTCGACCGTCTCAACTGGTGCATCAACACCCTGCGCAAGCCGACGGGACGCGACAAGACCGACGCGGAAGTGCTCGGCTTCCTCTATCACCTGATCGGCGACGTGCATCAACCGATGCACACCACCACGCGCTACACGGCCAAGAACCCCAACGGCGACGCGGGCGGCAACGGCTTCGCCCTACAGATGCCGCCCGAAGCGAACATCAGAAACCTGCACGCCTTCTGGGACGCCGCCGCCGGACGCTTCGGCTTCGAGAGTCCCAAGCGTCCGCTCGATGCCGCCTCGCGCGCGCGTCTTCTCGCGCAGGCCGAAGAACTCATGAAGGCCAACCCGCTGGCGACGCTCGCGGCCGCGCGCGAACTCGAACCGCTGCGCTGGATCGAAGAGAGCAACACCATCGCGCGCGAGTTCGCCTATGCCAAGGCGCGCGAGGGCGAAGCGCCGTCGGCGGCCTACACGGCGGAGGCGCAGAAGATTTCCGGCGAACGCATCGCGCTGGCTGGATACCGTCTCGCCAACGTGCTCAACAACCTCTTCGTGGAAAAGCCGACACCGCCGCCGAGCGCCGCGCCGACGCCGGGCGCACCCGCGCCCACGCCCGCGCCGTCTCCGAAAAATTAAAGACCCTTCTCCAATTTTTCGTAGCCGCGCGGCCGGGGTGGCGGAAAGTTGTGAGAAAAGCTATCGGGAAACGGGCGGTGACAGTTGGAACAGGATTTGCAATTTTAACTTTTCCTTGAATCCCAAGTTTCGACTCACCGCCCAGACCACCGGCGCAGCAATTTGAAAATAGAGAGAAGCAGGCGGTCGGAGCCGTTCGCGCGGCACGCGACTGGGGCGTGCGAGCGGGCGTCGTAACGCTCCCGGCGCACGTGTTGCGGCACGCTCACATATAACAACTCATTATCATTTGCGCTTATTTGCATAATAAGTTTTTTTAGCTTTCAGTTCATTTAGAGTTCAATTACAATGGCGCGCAGTCGTCCCAAGGGTTCAGCAGTTTCCGTCCTTCAATCGTGTTTTCAGGTGAATCGTTCGGCGGGGTGTTTGCGGAAGCCAAGTCCGCGAGCGCGCCGACCGTGCCGGAACTTCCGCCGCGCGACGGGCACACCGTCAGCTTGCGCGGCCGAGCGCGCGAGCAAGAGCGCGCGACCGTCCCCGCGAACTTCTAAATACAGCAAGTCAACCCGAACTGTTCGGATGCTTAAGGAGCCGAGTACATGAAAATTAAGAGTCTCCCGCGATTTTTGTTGTGCCTCATCCTGTTGACGAGCGGAGTCGTCGGCGCGCTGGCGCAGGGCACGGCTTCGCGTGTCACCGGCACGGTCGTTGACCCTTCGGGCGCGGTCATCCCCGACGCGACCGTGACCTTGACCAACGAAGGGACGAAGGTGGCCTTCACCACGCAAACCACTTCGGCAGGCAACTACGTCTTCGACTCGGTGCAGATCGGGACATACTCTCTGAGCGTGGAGAAGTCGGGGTTCAAAAAATTCATCTCCACCAGCAACCCCGTCAACGTCAACCAACCGGCCACCATTGACGTGGCGTTGGAAATCGGCGGCGTGGCTGACGTGGTGCAGGTGGTCGGCTCGGCCGAACTCGTGCAGACCGGCAGTTCCGGCAACTTCGGCAACACGGTCGAGCAACGGACGCTTGAGGCTCTACCCATCGTCGGCGTGCGCGGTCGCAACCCGCTCGCCTTGATCAACCTCCAGCCCGGCGTCGTGTCGGGCGCGAACACGGGCGGCGGCGTCCACGTCCACGGCTCGCGCGACCGCGCCTTTAACTTCACGCTCGACGGCATTGACATCAACGAGTCGAGCGCGGGCGGCTCGAACTTCACGCCGCTCCGGCCGAACCCCGATTCGGTCAGCGAGTTTCAGGTCGTGACCAGCAACTTCACCGCCGAACTCGGTCGCAGCAGCGGCGCGCAGGTGACGCTCGTCACGCGCTCCGGGACGAACAACTTCCACGGCAACCTCTTCGAGTTCTACCAGACGCCGCGCTTCATCGCCAACGAGTACAACAACAACATCAACGGCACGCCGCGCGGCCAGTTCGTGCAACACATTTTCGGCGGCTCGCTCGGCGGCCCCATCATCCGCAACAAGACTTTCTTCTTTACGAACCTGCAACTCCTGCGCACCTCGCAGAGCGTCGCCCGCACCCGTACGGTGCTGACGCCGCAGGCGCGGGCGGGCATCTTCCGCTACGTGGCGAACGGGCGCAACAACCCGGCGGGCGTCGCCGGTGCGACCGTTGACGCGGCAGGTAACCCGCTCTTGCCCAACTGCCCCGGAACTATTCTGGCGAGCACGCCTGCGTGCATCGCCACTTACAGCGTCGTCGCCAACGACCCGACCGGCCTCGGCCTCGACCCCGCCGTCCAACAACTCCTCGGCTTGACGTCGTTGCCGAACACCTTCGCGGCGGGCGGCGACGGGTTGAACTTCGCCGGGTTCACCTTCCTCGCGCCGCAGACCGAGCGGCAGTACGATCTGGCCTTCAAGATTGACCACACTTTCAACGAGCGCAACACGATGTACGTGCGTTACGCGCAGGGCGAGCAGAACACGCTCGGCGACGCCGGCAACGGCAACACCAACGGCGGCATCATCGGCGGCGCGGGCGGCCCGCAAGCCTTCCCCGATTCGCCGCGCAACATCGACACGCTGCGCAACCCGAAGAACCTCGCCGTCAACTACCGCTGGACGGCCTCGCCGCGTTTGACGAACGAAGTCGTGGTCGGCTTCAACCGCTTCACGTTCAGTTTCAACAACGCCGACGAGAACGCGGACATGAATTCGCCGCTGCGCTTCGACTGCCCGTTCGCCGGAACGTCCGGTTGTCTCGACCTGACCAACCCGCTCGACAACACGCCGATCATCAACAACGCGCGCAGCCTGCGTACCTACCAGTTCGTGGACAACTTGAGTTGGCTGCGCGACGCGCACACGTTTAAGTTCGGCACCAACTTGCGTTACCAGCAGCACCTCGACAACCGTGGTCAGGCGGCCGGTTTCTACATCAACCCGCAGGTTGATTTCAGCCGCGTCACCAACCCGCCGCCGACGAATCTGACCTCTCCAGCGGGCATCAACACCGCCAACGACCGCCCGCGTCTCCAGAGTCTCTATAACACTCTGCTCGGCCGCATCGGCAACGTCGGGCAGGGCTTCGTCGCCGCCAGCGACACCGCCTACGGCCCGGCCGGTTCGCGCTTCCCCTTCGACGCGCGGTATCCCGAATACGACTTCTACGCGCAGGACACCTGGAAGATGCGCTCGAACCTGACGCTCGACTTCGGGCTGCGCTACGAGATCAAAATCTCGCCCAAGAGCGCGGGCGAACTCCCGATCCTACGCCCCGACCGCCCCTTGCGCGTCGGCGAAGCCCCGGCCAACGACGTGCGCTTCGTCGAGGGCAAACTCTTCGACAGCGATTGGAACAACTTCGCGCCGACCATCGGCCTCGCGTGGGATCCTTTCGGCGACGGCAAGACCTCCGTGCGCGGCAACTTCCGTCTCGCCTACGACCGCATGAACACGTTCGTCTTCTCCTCGTTCATCTACAACGCCGCGCCGGGCGCAACCTTCGGCGCGCTCAACTCGACCGCCGGTTCGATTGCTAACGATCAGGGACGTTTGCGCTTCGGCATACCCACGCCCGCGCCGCCCGCAGGCATAACGCCGGAGGCTTTGCGCCTGAGCGCGCCCTTCGGCGGCGGCAGCACCACGGTCATTGATCCGAGTTTGCGCTCGCCGAAAACTTACCAGTGGGGCGCAAGCCTCCAGCGCGAAGTCGGCTGGGGTTCGGTCGTCGAGGTCAACTACATCGGGCGCAAGGGCATCGGCCTCTACGGCGGCTACGACGTGAATCAGGTGGACATCTTCCGCAACGGCTTCCTCGAAGGCTTCAACGCCGTCAGGTCGGCCTTCCTCGCGAACCCCAACTGCTTCCCGACCTTCAGCGCGACGCTGTGCCCGGCCGCGATCCCGGCCAACGCCAGCCCGCTCATCAACAACCTGCTCGCGTCCGACACGCGGCGCGGCGCGCTCACCGGCTCGCAGTTCTTCACCTCGCTGTTCACCTCCGACCTCAACATCGGCTCGGTGGCGGCCGTGGCCGACACGCTCGCGCGGCGCACGAACGTCGGCGACGGCGGCACGCCGACCATCGTGCGCAGCGGCTTCAGCCCGTTCTTCTTCCGCCCCTACCCGCAGTTCTCCGGCGCGGTCAACGTCATTGACAGTAACGACTTCTCGGTCTACAACGCGCTCGAATTGCAACTCGCGCGCCGCTACAGCCGCGGCCTCAGCTATCAGGTGGCCTACACGCTCGCCAAGTCCATGGACACGCGCTCGTTCGACCCGGCCTTGACCGTGCTCGGTCGCGGCACGACGCAACTCGCCTCGAACACGCCCTACAACGTGCAGAACCGGCGACTCAACTACGCGCGCTCCGACTTCGACCGCCGCCACTCGCTGCAAGGCTACTTCGTCTACGACATCCCGCTCGGCAACGGGCGTCGTTTCCTGCGCGATGTCAATCCGATAGTTGACCGCATCATCGGCGGCTTCCAACTCTCCAGCGCGTTCATCATTCAGTCCGGCCGCCCGTTCACCGTCTATTCGGGCGTGAACACGATCAGCAACGTGCTGCAAACGCCCGCCAACTGCAACGGGTGCAGCCCCGACTTGGGTTCGGTCGTGCAGGAGTCGGGCACGAACTTCTTCTTCACGCAGGATCAGCGCGCGCTCTTTTCCGCGCCCGCGCCCGGCGAGTTCGGCAACACGGGTCGAAACTATTTCACAGGCCCGAAGTTGTTCAACCTCGACCTGATGATCGGCAAGAAGATTTATTTCACCGAGGCGACGAACCTCGAACTGCGCGCCGAGATGCAGAACGCGACCAACACGCCCGCCTTCGATTTCCCGACGGCGATTGTGACGAACAGTCTCTTCGGGCGCATCCGCGGCAGCGTCGTCAACACCGCGCGTCGCGTGCAGTTGGCCGTGAAGTTCAACTTCTAGTAAATTGAACTGCTCAATTTACCGCCGCCAGTTCGGTCGTCGGGTGACTCTCCGGGGCGGAAGCCATCGCAGGCTTCGCCCCGGAGAGTCGCACGCACGTTGACAGGCTTCAAGCGAGCCGGGGATTTTAAAATCCCCGCCCCGGCTCTCCGCTTCGTCTGAACCGGGCGGGGCATTCGCTCCCCGCTCGTCGCCGCCGCCGCCGCAGTAGTAGCAGCAGTCGCACTTGAACGCGGCCTGACAGTTGACCAAAAAAATTCCAAGTGGCGCACACGCGCTCGTCCGGCAGGCAGACGCCTCGCCCGCCGCACACGCGCCCGCCGCTTATCGCCGATTTAGTTTTTCCACCTTAGAGGAGCTTGCTATGAAACATTATTTTCCGCACACACTGAGAACTTTCTGTGTGGCATTGGTCGTCTGTCTGAGCCTCTGCGGCGCGGCGTGGGCGCAGGAAGAATCCGCCGCCACCATCACCGGGCAGGTCTCGGACGCGACCGGCGCGGTCGTGCCGAACGCCTCCGTGCTCGTCGTCAACAACCAGACGAGCACCGAGCGGCGCGTGACGACGAGCGACGAAGGTCTCTTCACGATCACGCCCCTCCAGCCCGGCACGTACAGCGTCACGGTCGAACTGGCCGGGTTCAAAAAATATGTCCAGACTGATCTCGTCCTGAACGCGCGCGACCGCCGCCCCGTCAACGTCACGCTCGAAGCCGGAGACGTCGGCGAGGTCGTCACGGTCACGAGCGAACAGACGGGCGTGCTCGACAGCCCTACGGGTCAGTCGCTCGTCTCCGGCACGCAGATCGTCGAACTGCCGCTCAGCAACCGCAACTTCATCCGCCTGCTCGAAGCGGGCATCCCCGGCGTCAGTTCCGACCTCGAAGACGACACGGGCTTCGGCCTCACCAGCCGCGCCAACATCTCCATCAACGGCATGCGCCGCAACTCCGTCAGCTACTTCGTGGACGGCGTCTCGAACACCGACGTCGGCTCGAACATCACGCTGCTCTCGACGCCGACGGTTGATTCGATTCAAGAGTTCAAAGTCCTGAGTTCCAACTACACGGCCGAGATCGGCCGCTCCGGCGGCGGCGCGGTCTCCATCGTGACGCGCGGCGGCGGCAACGACTTCCACGGCACGCTCTACGAGTTCGTTCGCAACGACCGCTTCAACGCCAACAACTTCTTCAACAACCGCCTCGGCCGCCGCGCCGACGGCTCGCTCAACGCACCTGTGCCCAAGTTGCGTTACAACAACTTCGGCGGCACGATCAGCGGCCCTGTCCACCTGCCGCGCTTCGGCGAGGGCGGGCGCGCCACTTACTCCGGCAAGGACAAAACTTTCTTCTTCTTCTCGGAAGAGGCGCGGCGCGTCATCCGCGGTCAACCGGACGCGGGCGGCACCGTGCCCAGCCTCGCGCAGCGCGGCTTCGGCGGCGGTAACTTCGATTATTCGAGCACGCTCGGCCTGCCCATCTTCCGCACGGCGGCCGGGGTGTTCACCACCACCGCCGCGGGCAACACGCCCGTCATCGTCACCGACACGAGCGGCAACCCGGTGCAGGCGCGCAACGGCATGATCTTCCGCCCCTCGGACAATCGCGCCTACACCAACAACATCATCCCGCGCGCCGACGTTGATGCGCGCGCCATCGCGCTGCTCGGAGCCTTCCCGCTGCCGAACACGCCGGGCAGTCTCAACGGTTTCACCGGCAGCCGCATCGACGTGCTCAACACGCGGCAGGAGACTCTCCGCATTGATCACAACTTCAACGACAACAACCGCATCTTCGGCCGCTACACGCACGACCTGAGCGAGACCATCGAGCCGCTTGGACTCTTCTTCGGCGCAGGCTTCCCCGGTCTCCCGTCGAGCGAGACGCGCGTGCCCGGTCAGGTGCTCGCCATCGGTTTGACGAGCGTCGTCACGCCGAAGTTCGTCAACGAGGCGTCTTACAACTTCTCGTCCAACCTGATCGCGTCGTCCATCATCGGCCGCGCGCGCCGCTCGGACTATCCCGGGTCGGACGCCATCCGCGAAGTCTTCCCCGAAAATAACCAGAACATCATCCCGCGTATTGACACGCGCTTCACGCTGCTCGGCGCGTCGCAGGGCTACAACATCGAGTACAAGAACCACGTCTTCCGCGATGTCGCCACGTGGTCGCGCGGCAATCACACGATCAAGTTCGGCGGCGAGATGTCCTTCGAGAAGAAGGGCGAGAACGGCAGCAACAACACGCAGGGCACGTTCGGTTTCAGCGCCGTCCAGACGCAGGGGTTACTCGGCGCGGCGGCCATCACTGGCACGGGCGACTCGTTCGCCTCGTTCCTCCTCGGTCGCGCCAACTCCTACACGGAAGCCGAGCGCGACGTGGTGATCGACTTTAGCTTCGGCCGCCGCGAGTTCTTCGCGCAGGACACGTGGAAGGTGCGCCCGAACGTCACGATTGACTATGGCGTGCGCTACCAGTATTTCGTGCCGCCGACCGAGGCCGACAACATTCTCGCCACGTTCGATCCGTTCCTGTTCGACCGCTCGCGCGTGCAATGCACCAGCGCGGCCTGCACCGCCTTCGTGACGGCGACCACAAACCGCCTCAACGGCATCGCAATCGCCGGCCAGAACTCGCCCTTCGGCCGCAAGATTTTCCCGTCCGACAAGAACAACTTCAGCCCGCGCGTCGGCCTCGCCTACTCGCCGCGCTTCGAGTCGGGCTTGGGTAAGTTCCTCTTCGGCGGCGAGAACAAGACGGTGATCCGCGCCGGTTACGGCCTCTACTACGACCAGCCGCTCGTCGGCATCTTCGAGAGCGCCGCGCTCGGCACGCGCCCCTTCACCGACTCGTCCAGCTTCACGAGCACCCCGACGAGCGTCATCACCTTCTCGACGCCCGACGCCGGGGTGCCGCCGGGCACCACCGCGCCGAGCGGCGCGATCACGGCCATCGCGCGCGACTTCCAGACGCCGGAGTATCAGCAATACTCCGTCGGCATCCAACGCGAAATCGTCCGCAACGGCGTGCTCGATTTGTCTTACGTCGGCACGAAAGGCGACCACCTGATCCGTCGTCGTAACATCAACTTCCAACTGCCGTCCGAGATCGTCCGCGTCGGCACGGCCAACGCCGGGGCGGTGCGCCCGTTCCTCGGCTACGGCACGATCAACTATCAGGAGACGAGCGCGAAGTCGCGTTACAACGGCCTGCTCGCCTCGTTCAACTACCGCTTCGGCAACGGCTTCACCATCACCACCGCTTACACGTTCAGCAAGTCTCTGACCGATTCGACCAACGACCGCGACGCGATTGACGACCCGCAAAATCCGTTTGACGTGCGCAGCGAGTACGCCGAAGCACGCACCTCGCGCCCGCACATCTTCAGCGCGAGCTACGTCTACGAGTTGCCCTACTTCCGCAACAGCAGCAGCACCTTCAAGCGTCTACTGCTCGGCGGCTACCAACTCTCCGGCATCACGAACATCGAATCAGGCGCGCCCATCCCGCGCGTCACGCTCGACACTTTGAGCGGCCAGCGCGGCAACTACCCGAACCTGACGGGCGATCCGCAGGGCGGACTCGCGGGCACGATTGATCCCGTCACCGGCCTGCCCTTCATGTTCGACCCGACCGTCTTCGTCGCCCCGGCCAACGGCACGTTCGGCAACGCGGGACGCTCCTTCGCGCGCTTCCCCGGACGCAACCAGACGAACCTCTCGCTGGTGAAGAACCTTTACTTCAACAGCGAGCGCAACCGTTACCTGCAACTGCGCGCCGAAGGCTTCAACGTCTTCAACCACACGCAGTTCACCGACGTGTCGGCGACCGGGCGGAGCTTCGCCACCGTCGGCAACATTCTCACGCAGACCACTTTCGGGCGGCCGTCCACGGCGCGTCCGGCGCGTGAGTTCCAGTTCGCCGCCAAGCTCTACTTCTAAAGCGGCGCACGCTCCTTCAACGTCTGCCCGCGAACACTCGGACGGGTGTTCGCGGGCAGACTCGCGTTAAAATCTCGGACGAATGAAATCGGACGAATGAAAGACGACGAATGAAAGACGACGAACCACGTCAGACACTCCTTCGCGGCGCAAGCGTCGTGCTGCCGCACGGCGTCTCTGCCGAGACGGATTTACTCGTCGCGGGCGGCCGCGG
>JAUZFQ010000063.1 GCA_030838445.1 Pyrinomonadaceae bacterium
GCGGCCGGGGAATCAACCCCGGCCGCCTTCTCTGTTGTTCGCCCGAACTGGTCGGGGCAATTTACTTCGTCAGTTCGTCCGCGAGTTCTTTGGCGTCGAAAATCTTGCGGAGGATTTCGAGCATCCCGCGCGAGTCAACTGAGATGGTGCGGTTGATCGATTCGTCGTAGAAGAAGTTGCCGACGATGGACTGGCGGTTGCCGTCGAAGACGAGGCCGATCAGTTCGCCCTTCTTGTTAATCAGAGGCGAGCCGGAGTTGCCACCGATGATGTCGTTGGTCGAGGTGAGATTGAACGGCGTCTTCAAGTCAACGGCCGACTTCTTCTCCACCCAGCGCGGCGGCAGCACGTAAGGGAACTTGTTGCCCTTCAAGTTGACGCGCTCGTAGAGGCCGCCGAGCGTGGTGTAGGGCGTGATCTGCTTGCCCTCTTCGGCGTAGCCTTTGACCGCCCCGTAGGAGAGGCGCAGCGTGAAGGTGGCGTCCGGGTAAATCTTATCGCCTTCGGTCTCGAACAAGGCGCGCGCGATCTTGGCGTAGGCCGAGCGTTCGACGCCGAGCACTTCGTTGTTGTAACGCTTGCTCAAGTCGCGCGCTTCACGATCAATGCCGCGCGCGAGTTGGATCAACGGGTCGGTGGATTCGTCAATCGCCTTCTTGCCGCCCGCCGCGAGTTGCTTGCGATAGGCCGCGTCCTTCAACTTCGAGCCGTCAATCAGTTCGGCGGCGCGCGCTTCGGGCGTCTTGCCCATGAGCACGCGCTTGACGAGTTCGTGATCCGCGCCGTAAGCCTCGCGCAGGAAGTCGAGCGAGTCGGCGAGCTTCATCCGCTCGTAGTCGTCGTACATCTGCGTCTGCGCGTAGAGCACGTTTTCGAGCGAGGCGCGGCGCGCGTCGGTGAACTCAGGCAGGCGTTCGGCGTTCGGCTTCGCGCCCTCTTCGGCGAGGCGCACGAGCGTGCGCGCGTAGTTGAACAAGACGGTATTGAAACCGGCGGCGAGGTCGAGGAAGCGACGGTCGCGCTCGTAGGCGGCCAGATCGCGGCGGCCTTTGGCGATAGCGTCCCACGCGTCGCCGTAATCTTTCTGCCGCTGCGGGTTCGAGGTAACGGCCTTGCGCAGCGCCTCTTCGGACTTCTGCTTGTAGGAGATGAGCGTCGGGTCTTTGAGGCCGCCGAGTTGGCCGCGGTAAACCTTGAGCGCGTTCTGCGTGCTGTTGAGTTCGTTCTGCCCGCGGCGCGTCTGCTCCTCGCCCATCGCCATGTACTTCTTCAAGACCGTCTCGCGGCGTTCGAGCATGCGGATGACCAGCGGGATGCTCGTGTCGCGCAGCGCCTCGATGTGCGCCACGGTGTTCAGGCGTTGCGTCGAACCGGGGTGGCCGGTGACGAACACGAGGTCGCCTTCCTTCGTCCCTTCCTTCGAGAAACGCAGGTAGCTGTCGGGGCGCACGGGCTTGTCGTTCTCGTAGGCGCGCACCAGACCCATGTCCACGTTGAAGCGCGGGAACTCGAAGTTGTCGGGGTCGCCGCCGAAGAACGCGGCCTGAAATTCGGGCGCGAAGACGAGACGCACGTCCGTATATTTTTTGTAGCGGTAGAGATTGTACTTGCCGCCCTGATAGAGCGTCACCACGTCGCTGCGGAGAGACGTTTTCTCGCTGGACTCTTTTTCGATGGCGGTAATCGCCGTGCGGCGCGCGTTGAAGGCGTCGCCCGCAGACATCTCCGCCTTGACCGCCGAGTTGACGCGATCCGTCACGTCCTCGATGCTCTGAAGGACGTTGAGTTCGTAGCCGGGAATCTTGAGTTCCTCGGCGCGCGTGCGCGCGACGAAGCCGTCCTTGGCGAAGTCCTTCTCTTTAGAAGAGAGTTCGCCCACGGCGTCTTCGATGATGTGGTAGTTGGTCAGGATGAGGCCGTCGGACGAGACGAAAGAGCCGGAGCCGTTCGGGAAACGCACCGAGGCGAGTTGCAGTTTTTTGAGGAACTCGTCGGTGACTTCAAAACCATATTTGCGTTTGATCTCGGCGCGCGGCACTTGATTGAAAGGCCACATGCCCTCGTCGGCACGCGCGACCCCGGAGAAGGATGAAAAAGCGATGAGCGCGGCCAGCAGTGCGCGCGACAGTTTTCTGAAATCCATATAGCTCCTCGAAAAAGGTTAAAGTTGATGGGAGTGAACTCGTTTAGAGTATCATAAGCCGCGCCGGGATGCCTCTAAAGGGGTTTCAAGTTGCAGGTTGCAGGTTTCAAGTTTAAGACACGAAATCTCGAACCTCAGACCTGAAACTTGAAACCTGCAACTTGAAACCGATGACGAACGAAGAGATCGCGCGACGCTTCCAACGCCTCGCGCTCATCATGGAGATACGCGGCGACGACCACTTCCGCACGCGCGCCTACCGCAACGCCGCCGAGGTGATCGAGACGTGGCCTCGGCCGCTCGCGGACATAGCGCGCGCCGAGGGCGTAAAGGGGTTGCAGGCCGTCCCTTCTGTCGGCAAGGCGATCAGCTCGAAGATCGTGGAACTCTGCGAGCGCGGCACGTTCGAGGCTTACGAAAAGTTGACCGCCGAGACGCCCGAAACCGTGCTCGACCTGCTCGACGTGTCCGGCGTCGGCATCAAGATGGCCGCCACGCTCCACCAACAGTTCAAAATCTCTTCGCGCGACGACCTCAAGAAATTCGTCGCGGGCGGCGGCCTCGACATGGTTGACGGCGTGGGCGAGAAGACCGCCGAGCGCATCGCCGCGAGTTTGAATTTGAAGTGACGAAATCACACGCGCGCGAGGCGATGGCCGCGCCGCTTAGACGACACACATATTTTTCGGAGACACAGATGAACTATCCGCTCGACATCTCTTTCAAACTGCTCGCCCTCTCGCAACAACTCTCCGTCAGGGACGCGCAAGGCAACCTCGTCTTCTACGCCAAGCGAAAGGCTTTCAAGTTGAAAGAGGCGATCACGGTCTTCGCCGACGAAGCGCAACACCGGCCGCTCTACCACATCAACGCCGACCGCGTGATGGACTTCTCCGCGCGTTATCGCTTCACCGACAACGCCGGACAGACGCTCGGCTCGATCAAACGACACGGGATGCGTTCGCTCTGGAAGTCTCACTACGAGATTGAAGACGACCACCACGCCGCCCTGTCACTCAACGAGGAGAACGCGTGGATCAAAGTTTTCGACAGCTTGCTCGGCGAGCTTCCAATCGTCGGCGCGCTCACGGGCTATCTCTTCCACCCGGCCTACCTCGTCTCGCGCGCCGACGGCACGGTGATCCTGCGCATGGAAAAACAGCCCGCCTTCTTCGAGGGCAAGTTCCGCGTCGAACAACGGGCGGCGCACCTCGCGCCCGACGAAGAGACGCGCGCCCTGCTCGGCCTGCTAATGATGATCATGCTCGAACGCAGCCGCGGCTGAGGAACTGTGACGGTAGAGGGTGACAGGGAACAAAAGCGTGACTCTATGGAAAGTCGGTCAGGCAAACGTTAGACGGCCTTTTGGTTCGGGAATTTCACGGCCTAACTCCTTCGCCGTTTCAATCCATTCATCAATTATCACCTCGACGTTGGCAACCGCGTCGGCGTAAGTCGTCCCGTCCGCCATGCACCCCGGCAGTTCCGGCACTTCGGCAATGAAAGCACCGTCCTCCGCACTCCAATAGATGATGATCTCGTACTTGTGTTTTTCACTCATCACTTTTACCTCCGCCCAGCCCATATTTTAAGATCACGCCGCGCACCTGTTTGACTTGATATGCTTTGGCCTTCGCGCCGAGCGGTTGCAAGTTCAAGATTTCCTCGATGTCATTTCTGGTAAAGATATGATGGCTACCGCGCGTACGCTCATCGAAACCTAAGTGTGTAAGTAGCCCACGCAAACTATCAAAGGTGACGTTAGCGTCCGAAGTTCCGCGTAACACTCGCAGCAGCAACTTCTCATATTTACTCATAAGGTGAGTTATAACAAATGCATTCGGAATTGTAGAGACTTCGGCAGTTCGTCAGTCGAACCGTACCGATGAAATTTTGCTCATCCTCATCAACTCCGCGTCTTAGATGCTTTCGGCAAGGTCTCGATGATGTGGTCGAAGCCGAGCCAGAGGCTCCAACTGTGGTGGTAGAAGAGGACGGGAAACAGGAGCGCGACGACGGAGAGGCAGGTCAGGACTAAATCGAAGCGCGTGTTGATGACGGGCAGGCTGAGGACGTAGAGGACGAGAATCACGAACTCCGTCGTGACCACGTTCGCCATGATCGCGCCGACGAAGAAGCCGTCCTCGCGTTTGAAGAGGGCGTCGCACGTCGGGCACTCGTGCTTGATGTGGAACGGGCGCTCAACGATGGACGACTCGCCGCACACCGGGCAGCGGAGTCGCAACGAGCGCGACAGAGTTTTAAAGACGGCGCGGCGTTCCCTGTTCACAACTTTTCACACCCGACTCCCCCGCCACACCACACGCACTCTCTCACGCGCGGCTCGCCGCGACCATCACGCCCTCGGCCTGACGTTTGACGATGACGAGCGTGATGTCGTCTCCGGCGGGCGTCCCTTGCGCGAACTTGGTGAGGTCGGCCTCGATCTTGTCGCGGATGCCTGCGGCGGTGGATTCGAGGTAGCGCGCCACCGTGTTGTAGAGGCGCACGGGGCCGTACTCTTCGCCCGCTGCGTTCTGCGTCTCGGAGACGCCGTCGGAGTAGATGACGAGCGCGTCGCCGGGTTGGAGTTGCGTGCGGCCTTCGCGGTAGACGGCGTCGGCGACGATGCCCAAGGGAATGCCGCCCGCCGCGAGTTGCTCCATCGAGCCTCCGGCGTGCGCGATGAGCGGCGGGTTGTGCCCCGCGTTCAGGAACGAGAGCGAGCCGGTGGCCGGGTCGAGTTCGGCGCAGAAGAGCGTGATGAAACGGTTCATCGGGATCGTCTCGGCGAGGTAGCGGTTGACGGCGGAGATGGTGTCGCCGAGCGTCTTGTGCGCCGGAATCTGCGCGTGCATCGCGGCGTGCAGACTCGACATCAGGAGCGCGGCCGACGTGCCCTTGCCCGACACGTCGCCGAGCGCGATGACCATGCGACCGTCCGGCCGCTCGATGAAGTCGTAGTAGTCGCCGCCGATTTCGTAACAGGGAAAACTGATCCCCTGCATCTCGTAGCCGTTGACGTTCGGCGCGCTGCTCGGCTGGAAGCGTTGTTGAATCTCGCGCGCGAGACTCAGTTCGCGCTCGAAGCGTTCGCGCTCCAAGTCCTCTTCCATCAGTCGCGCGTTCTCGACGCGGATGGCCGCGACCGAGGCGAGCGTGGTCAGCACGGTCAAATGATCCTGCGAGAACTTGGCCTCGGCGAGCGGCGAGTCGGCGTAGATCATGCCGAAGATGCGCTCGCCGACGCCGAGCGGCACGGCGAGCACGGAGCGGATGCCCTGAATCGTCATCGTCGAGGACATGAAACGCGGATCGTGTTGCGCGTCGGAGGTGAGCACGGAGCGACCCTGGCCGACGACTTCTTCGATGATCGAGCGGCTGACGCGCACCTCGCCCGTCTCCTCGGTGCTGTTGCGAAGTTGGGCGACGCGGATTTTGAGTTCCTTCTCGGCGTCGCGCAGCATGATCAGACAACGCTCGGCGGGCACGGCCTCGAAGACGAGCGCGACCACTTGCCGGAGCGTCTCGTCGAGCGTGGCGGGCGCGAGCAGCGTGACCGAGACCTTGCTGATCAGCGCGAGCAGATCGCTCTGCTGGACGGAGTTGGCCGAGGCGGCGCGCGTCGCATTGATGATCGTCCCGGCGGCGGGGCGGGGCTGTTCGGCCGAGCCTTGCGTGCGTGCGTCTTCGATGGCTTCGAGCAGGCCGGAGGTCGAGCGCTGATCGGAGTTGAGCGCGATGGTCGCTTCGGGGAGCGAGGCGGCGGACGGGTCTGCGATCATGGTCGCGCCCGCGCCCGCGTCCTTGTCGCGGAAGACGATCTCGGTCTCGCCGATCTGGATGCGCCCGCCCGGCGTGAGCGGGAGCGCGGCCTCCACGCGGTCGCCGTTGTAGAGCGTGCCGTTGGCCGAACCCAAGTCCTGCAAGACGTAAGAGTCGCCCTCGCGCCGCACCTCTGCGTGGACGCGCGAGGCGAACGGATCGGGAATACACACGTCGTTGCGCGCCGAGCGGCCGATGGTGATACGCAGGCGGCCGAGCGGAAACGTGTCGGGCGCGCGGTCTGGATAGTTAACGATTAAGTCGGGCATATTTTTAAGTGACGAGTGACAAGTGACAAGTGACGAGTGACAAGTTAGATCAAGAAGCATTTTAACTCGTCACTCGTCACTCGTCACTTGTCACTGCTTTACTGACTTCTTCTGCGGTCGAGTTCGCGGCCGAGTTGTTCTTCGTAGGTGACGGACTGGGCGCGGAATCTGCCGCGACGGGCGCGGCCGAAATAGACGATGGCGGCGACGAGTTCGGCGCGTTTGAGGGCGCGCGGGTCGCGCCCCTCGGCGATGCTCAGGCCGAGGTAATAACTGGCGTCCGAGTTGCCGCGCTCGGACGCGGCGCGAAACTCCGCGACGGCCGCCGCACGGTTCGTCGCCCACAGAGCGACGCCGCGCTGGTACTGATCCGAAGGCGAGCCGGAAGAGGCTCTCAAGGGCGTAGCCGACGCCGTCGCCGACGACGAATTTTCGGCGCGCGCGGTCGTCGTCGTAGGTTGCGGCGTGGGAGAGGCCGAAGAGGTATCGGGCGTGCGGTTGCCGGCCGCGTCGCCGTTGCGCGCCGCCGTTGCGGCGTTCGCGCGCGCGGCGTCTGCGGTCTGGGCGGCGGCTTCGTCGGCGGCTTCGTCCGTGGGCGAAGGCGTGGGCTGTCCGAGTTGTCGCTTGCTCGCGGCGGCGACCTGCGCGTCGGTTGACGTTTCGGCGAGGCGTCGGTAGATGACGCGCGCGTCGTTCGTGCGACCGGCGAGGCGCAGCGCGTCGGCATAGGCCAACTGCACCGAGTCGCGCGCGAGCGCGGCGGGCGACGCTTCGCCGAGGCCGCGATAGGATTCAAGCGCGTCGTCGTACAGCCCTTCGGCAAACTGCGCCGAGGCGAGACTGCGCCACGACTCGGCGTCGCCCGGCGCGAGTCGCGTCGTGACGCGCAACTCCTCGACGGCCTCGCGCCGTGAACCGTTCGCTAAGAGCAGGCGCGCGAGTCGCCGGTGTGGCTCGGCGTCGGCCGGGTCGAGCACGGCCGCCTCGCGCAGCCGCGCCAGAGCCTCCGTCGTGTTGCCGGAAGCGATGAGCGTGTCGGCCTCGACCAACTTCGCCTGCACCAGTTGCTTCGGATCGGCGGCGGGCGTCGCGGCCTCGGCGACGGCGGGCGGCGGAGTCTCGGAGGCGCGACGCAGGCCACGCGCGCCGAACCAGACGGCGACGGCCACGCAACCGATGACGACGATTGACAACAACGCCAGCCCCATCCCCAACCACACGCGAAACGCGCGCCGCTCGTTCGGCTGCGCCGCCGGACGCGTGACGACGGCGGGCGTCGGCGTCGGCGTTTGCAAAGAGCCGGTGGGAGACAGTGTGACCTGTTGCGGCATGCTGTTGAATTGCGGCTTGTTGTTCGCGCGCGTGGCGGCGAAAGTGTTGGCGTCCGTATCAGGGGGCAGACGCGAAGTGAGCGGCCGCACGTTGATCGTGATCTGGGTCTGTTCGGGATCAATGTCGCCGCCGCCGGGAGCGTAGTTCTGTGGCGAGTCGGCGGGAAGAGTTCCGGCCTGATGCGCGTGCGAAGCGTGATGCACTCCGCGCCCGTCGCGCGTGGAGGCGAACTGCTGACCGTCGCCGGAGTTGCCCGCATCATTGTCGCCGACTTCGCCGGTCGGCGTGCCGCGTCGCCAGAGATCGTACATCTCTTCGTGCGAGACTTCGGAGGTGTGCGTCGTGGCGGTAGCCGGGTGCGGGGCGACGATCTCGTCCGTCGTGTTCTGGTCGGAGAGCGGAACGGTGGCGGCGATGGGCGAGACGTTCCCGCCGGTGTCGCCCGCCGCGCCGAGGCGTTTGAGCGGCGCGCCGCAGTGGCGGCAATAGCGCGCGTCGGGCGGAGCCAGAACATCGCAACTGGGGCAAGTCTTCGTCATCCGTCTCCTCTTAAAAGTGGACTTGGAATTTCAGCGCGACCGCGGGCGTGTGCCGCCGCCGCCGAGCGTGCGGACGACGACCGTGCCGGCGATGCGGTCGTGCAGCGCGCGACCTTCGGCGTCGAAGGCGGCAAGGAGAAATCCGAGGCCGAGGGTGAGGAGAGAAATTAGATAGCCGACGGTGTGGCGCAGCGTGGCGCGGCCGAAGCCGAGCCGCTCGCCGTTCAGTCGCTCGATGCGCAAGCCCGTCGCCCACTTGCCGACCGTCGTCCCGGTGAAGACGGGCAGCACGAGAAAGTTGAAGAGCAGCACGCCGAGACTCAAGAGGTAGCCGATGCCGAGCGTCGCCTCGCCCGTCAGGCTGACGCTGCCGCCGAGCGTGCGCGCGAAGAGGGTCGCAAACGCGACGATGCCGATGACGAGCGTGTAATCAACGAGGAGCGCGCCGCACCTGAGCGAGAAGGGCGCGCGCACCCTGCGCCGCCGCGCCTCCACCACGACGCTCCCGCGCTCACCCACCCGCCGCTGCTCGCGCTCGGCCAGACTCGCTTCCATCTGTGTCATTGTAAAAATGTCCGTGGTCAGTTGTCAGTGGTCAGGTGTTTCCTCTTGCCCGAGTTGAAGCCTTCATCTTTAGGACGCTGCTTGCGAAGCCACATGCAACTGACAACGGACTACTGACAACGGACTACCGACTATCCGATCAAAAAGTGGAGCGTGGTTTCGCCGAGACGCAACTTGTCGCCGCTTTCGAGCGCGCGCGGCTGGTGCGGCGCGAGCCGCAAGTTGTCGTTCAAGACCGTCCCGTTGACCGAGCCGAGGTCTTCGACGAGGTACACGTCGCCTTTGCGGAAGATGCGCGCGTGGCGGCGCGAGATTTTGGTCTGCGGGTCAAACTTCGACAGGTCAACCTCCGGGAAAATTTGCGAATGGGGGTCGCTCCGCCCGATGTGGCTCGACTCCTTGTGCAACTGGAACGACGAATCGAGTTCGGTTGTTCCCATCACGACGAGTTTGGCCGTCGCGCGCGCCGTCCGCAAGGCCGCACTCGCCACGGCGAGCGGCTGGCGCTGGCCGCAGTGGGCGCAATATACGTCGTCGTAGGCGATGCGCCCGCCGCAGAAGCCGCAGTAGACCATCTCCACTTGCATCGTCTTCATGCCGCCGCTGCGGTCGCCCTGCGCCGCGCCGTAGGTGACCGCCCCGGCGCGAAGTTTTTCGAGGTGCGCCGAGAGCGCATCGCGCAACTCGGCCGCCGACCGGAAACGATCTTCGGGCTTGTAGCCGACGGCGCGCATCAGGATCGCCTCCATCTCGTTCGAGAGCGAGGGCGCGATCTGGCGCGGGCGCGGGTTCTTGTTGAAGTCGAAGATGAGGAGCGGGTTGTCCTGCGGGTCTGTCCCGGTCAGGAGGTGAAACATCGTCGCGCCCAGAGAGTAGATGTCGGAGCGCGGTTCGACCTTGCCGCTGAAGAGTTCGGGCGGCGCGTAGCCCATTGTGCCGACGGCCGTGACGCCCTTCTCCTGCACGGAGACCCAGCGCGCGATGCCGAAGTCGATGAGCATGACGCGGCCGCTGTTGCCGTCAATCATCAGGTTGGCGGGTTTGAGATCGCGGTAGATGATCGGCGGGTTGCGGCGGTGGAGGTATTCGAGCACGTCCGCGACCTGACACGCCCAGTCGGTGACGGTTTTCTCGTCAATGCGGCCGCCGGGGGCGTTGCGGAGGCGCGCGAGGAAGTCGCCGCCGGAGATGTATTTCATGACGAGGTAGAAGCGCGCCGCCTCGTCGTCGTAGAAGTAATCGTAGATGGTCGGGATCGAAGAGTGTTCGAGCGCGGCGAGGAGCATTGACTCGCGCTTGAAGTCGTTGATGGCCTTCTCGTGCTGCGACTCGTCAATGTTCGACTGGATCATCTCTTTGACGGCGCGCGGCTGGTCGCCGAGGTTGCGATCCTTGGCGAGATAGACCGCGCCCATGCCGCCGCCGCCGATGCGCCGGACGATCTCGTAACGCCCGTAGAGGATCGTGCCGGGGTCGAGTTGCTTGGCCTGATGGCGCAGACGCCCCGTCGAGCCGGAACGCGACGTGCCGCCCACGGCGTTCGTCCGGTTGCCGCCGACGCCGCCACTACTGCCACTCTCGCCGCCCGTCACGCGTTTACTCTCCGCCGACGGCAACGCCGCCTCGCCCGTCTGGTGTGCTGCGCCCTCGCCTACCACATCGCCCGCCGTTCCCGACGGAGATGCCGCGCCGCCCGCTTCCGCCAAATCTTTCGACTCCGCAAACGACTCCACAGCCGACCCCGTGCCCGTCGCGTTCGCACTCACCTCAACCCTTGGTTCGGGCGTTGACGACTCGACAACTCCCTCTTGTTCCGCCGACACCGGCGCAGGCTCATCGCCAACCGCTTGCGCCGCCCGCACGCCTTCGAGCGGGGCAGACTCATCCTGCGCCGCCGCCTCAATGGCGCGCTCGCTTTCGAGCGGCGCGGATGCTACCGGCTCGGACGACGATGCAGCGGCGCGCTCCTTCTCTTCGTCCGGCTCATTTTCTGACGCGGGTTCAGGCACGGGTTCAAACGCGGGCGCGGAGGCCGCGCCGAGCGAGAAGGCCACCGCGGCGTCTGCTGCCGACGACGACGCGACGGCATCCGCCGCGGGCGCACCCGTCCCCTGCGCCAGCGGTGTGCCGCAGTCGCCGCAGAAACGATCCGTGGGCGTAACTTCCGCCCCGCATTTTGGACAAGAGGACATCACAGAAAATACGTCAGTTGTTCTTTGTCCGTGGTCAGTTGTTCACTTCAAACTTTAGCAAGTTGCGTGATAACTACAGGCAACCGACAACGGACTACGGACAGCCTCTACTGCATCACATGAAACCGTAAAAACGTCTTGCCGATGATGATCTCATCGCCATCGTTCAGGGGTTGGCGGTCGCCGGGGAGCAGGCGTCGGCCGCGGTTGATAAAAGTGCCGTTGGTCGAACCCAAATCTTCGATGTAATACTGCCCGCCGCGTCGTGTGATGCGCGCGTGGCGGCGCGAGACTTTCGCTTCGGGGTCGTCCGAGTCGAGGTCTACGTCGGGGAAGATGCCGCTGTCGGCGTCCCACCGCCCGATGTAGGCTTCGTCCTCGTGGACGGGAAACTCTTTGCCCGCCGAACGCCCGCGATTGATGACGAGCGCGGCGTGCGCGACGTGTGCGCTGCTATTGCCGCCGCTTGTCCCGCCGCGCGATGATGTCGCCGCCGACGCCGTGCGCGACGCAGCCGAAGCCCTGAGGGCAGAGGCCGCGTCCGAGATGACGACGGGCGTAGCAGTGTCGCCGCCCCCGTCGTGTTTCGTCGGCGCGTCGGGCGAGATGACTTCGGAAGACGTGGCCGCGGACGCCGCCGCCGCAGCAGCAGCGGCGTCACCCACGAGCGTCACGGGTTTACTGAGCATTTGCAGGATGGGCGTCCGCCCCTCGGCGCGCGCCGACCCGGCGGCCGAGAGCGGCAGCCCGCACTCGTCGCAGTATTGCGCGCCGTCCACATTCTCCGTCTGGCATCGCTCGCAGGTGATCATGGCCTCACAGTCGCCCGGGTCGCAACCAATACGCAACTAAGACACGGACGGATTGTAGCGCGAAACGGAAAAGATGGTAAATGGCTAATAGCGGATGGTAAATGGTGAAGGGTCAATGGTAAATGGAGGGAGATAATTTCTGCTCCATTCATCATTCACGATTCACCATTTACTATTCACCGTTTACCATTTGCCGTTGACCATCCGTCAAATCCGAGATTTTGAAACTGTTTTTGCGATCCCGACGTAAAAGGTTTGACGACACAGGCGTTATAGTTATAGCAGCGATTTCGCTTGGCCGCGCAGTTATTCATTTCGCCCCGACGAACGCTTGATCCCCTAGTCAAAGGAAGTGGAAGACGTATGGCTCTGAGCCGGAAGAAGAAAATTATCATTGCGGTGGCGGCCGTGGCCGTCATCGCCCTCGTCGTGATCATCAGCATCGCCGCCGGGCGTAAGGACGAACCCGAAGTGACGGTCGTGAAAGTGCAGGTGCGCCCCGAACTGCGCTCGACCGTGACGGCTTCGGGCGAAGTGCGCCCCGTCAAGTTCATCAACCTGACGAGCGAAGTCAACGGGCGCATCGAAGAGATTTTCGTCAACCCCGGCGACGCCGTGACGCTCGGCCAGCCGCTCGTGCGCCTCGACCCGACGCAGTTGCAGTCTTCGCAGGAAGCGCAGACGGCGGGCGTGCAGGTCGCCATCAGCGACGTGCAGAACGCGCGCTCGTCCGTTACCGCCGCCGAGAACAACGTCTCGCAGGCGCAGCAAGGGCTGACCGTGGCCGAGGCCGGTCTGTCGCAGGCGCGGCAGGGCGTCGTCACTTCGCAGACGAGCGTGGATCGCGCGCAGGTTGATCTCAACACCGCGCAGCGCGAACTGAAACGGCAGACCGACTTGGTGGAAGCGGGCGTCTCCTCGCGCTTCGAGTACGACGCGGCGCGCGACCGTCTGGAACAGTCGCAGGTCGCGCTGCGGACGGCGCAGGCGCAACTGCAACAGCAGCGCATCGCGGTGGAAGAATCGCGCGCGCGCGTCAACCAGCAGAAAGTTTCCGTGCGCGACGCGCAGATCGGCGTGCAGCGGGCGCGCACGGGCGTCGCTTCGAGCGAGGCGCGCGTCAACCAGCAGCAGGCCATCCTGCGCGGCCAGTCGAGCCAACGCTCGAAGGCCACGCAACTGTCGCCCCTGACGGGCGTCGTCGCCGACATCCCCGCGCGCCAGGGACAGTTCGCGCTCGCTAACCTGACCTCCACGCCGCTCATGACCATCGCCGACATGTCCACGATCAACGTCGAAGTCAACGTTGACGAGACGGAGATCGGCAACGTCGAAGTCGGCCAGCAGGCGAAGGTGAAGATTGACGCGCTCGGCGAGAAAGAGGTCGAGGGCACGGTGACGCAGAAGAACCCGCTCGCCGTCGGCAAGTCCGACACGCAGGGCGGTGGTCTTCAGAACCGCGTAAACGTGCAGGAGGCGAAAGAGTTCAAAGTCATCGTCGAACTCAAGAACATGCCCGACGACGTGCGCAACGCACTGCGCCCCGGCATGACCGCCACGGCCAACATCACGACGAAGACTAAACAGAACGTTCTCGCCGTCCCCTTGCAAGCCGTGATCGAGAAAGCGCCGCCGACGCCTACGCCCGCCCCCGGCGCGGCCGCCCCCGCGCCGACCGCGCAGGGCGAGAAGGCGAAAGAGATCAAGGGCGTCTACGTGCTCGAAGGCAACAAGGTGAAGTTCCTCGAAGTCCAGACGGGCATCACGGGCGAGTCCGACATCGAGATCGTGAGCGGCCTCAAAGAAGGCTTGGAAGTCATCACCGGCCCCAGCCGCGTGCTCCGCACTTTGAAGGAGAACGCGAGCGTGAAGAAACAGACGCGCGCGCCCGGCGCGGGCGACGGCAAGGCCGGCGAGAGCAAGTAAGGCGAGAGTGAGTTTATGAGTAACGCTGGAACTTTAACGGCCACGACGCCGCCCCTTGAAGAACGGCTCGAACGCGGCGACCTGCTCGCGCACGACGCCGTGCCCGCCGCCCTCATCTCGATGCGCGACATCTGGAAGACCTACCAGATGGGTTCGGAGGAGTTGCACGCGCTGCGCGGCGTCTCCTTCGACGTGCAGCGCGGCGAGTACGTCGCCATCATCGGCCCTTCCGGGTCGGGCAAGTCAACGCTGATGAACCTCATCGGCTGTCTCGACACGCCCTCGCAGGGTCGCTACTGGATCAACTCCAAGCTCGTCTCCGACATGGACGACGACGAACTCGCGCGCATCCGCAACAAAGAGATCGGCTTCGTCTTCCAGACCTTCAATTTGCTCGCGCGCGCCACCGCCCTGCACAACGTCGAACTCCCGCTCATCTACGCCGGGATCAGTTCGGCCGACCGCCACGAGAAGGCGCAGGCGTCTTTGCGCGCCGTCGAACTCGGCGACCGCATGACGCACCGCCCCAACGAACTCTCCGGCGGCCAACGCCAGCGCGTCGCCATCGCCCGCGCCCTCGTCAACCACCCCTCGCTGCTGCTGGCCGACGAGCCGACCGGCGCGCTCGACTCGAAGACGAGCATCGAGATCATGAACCTCTTCGAGAAACTGCACGCCGAGGGCAACACGATCATCGTCGTCACGCACGAGCCGGACATCGCCGCCCGCGCCCACCGCGTCATCTCCATCCGCGACGGCATCATCGACAAGGACGAGAAGATCAGGTAACGCGCGGCATGCTCCGCACGGCAGCGGCGGCAGAGACAAAACGAAGGCGCGGTTGACTCCCACTCGGTGTCAACCGCGCCTTCGTTTCGCGTCGCGATTCGAGAAAGTTGTTTCAGGTAGAGATAGCGACGATGGGCGTTTTCAAAAGAGGCCGCTCGCGAGGCGGATCACTCCGATCACGGCCGCGGCCGTAAACAACAACACCTGAAGTCGCCGCGCCGTCTCGGACTTCCGCAAGCCGAGCAAGAGGCTCAGGCCGACGGCCGTGTTCATCCCGAAGAGCAACCAGTCCGCCCGGCTCACGCTCCACACGTCAACCGCGATTATCAACAGCATGACTAACAACAGTATGGGCTGGTTCATGTTCGCGCACCTCGCTCGTCCCGCCGTCTTTAACTGACCACTTACACGCCGCCTCGTCTCGTGCGACTCAAAATTTTCATTCCCGGCGTTTGACCAGCACGCTCCGGCACGCGGCCAGTTGGGCTTGGACGGAGAGGTCTTGCTGCTTCAATGTCTGCGCGAGTTGTACCGCGCGTTCAAAGTCGGCGCGCGCCAGCAGGGAGAAACTCGGCGCGAAGTCGGGCTGTTCCAGTTTGAAGAGTTTGGTGAGCATTGACGACAGAACGAAGCCCGCGCCGGGGGCGGGCTTAACTTCGCCGGACGCGTCCGGGACGATGCTGTTGAACGCCTTGACGGTCGCCTCCATGCCTTCAAAGCCGCGCGCCGGGTCGAGGCGCGTCTCGATCTCGGCGACGATCAGCCACGCCTGAGCCTTCGCCGCGCCCTCGTCGGCTTTGGCGATTGATTGTCTGGCCTCGGCGAGCACCTCCGCGGCGCGGGCGGTATCTTTTTTGTCGAACAGGGTGCGCGCCACCTTTGCGAGCAGGTACGCACGCCGCCGCACGTCCGGCATGCTTCTGGCGTAACGCAGAGCCGCATCCGCATCGCCTTTAACGCTCAGAGACGACGACGCCTGAAAGCGGACGAACGCGTCGAGGCCACTGCGGAAATCGCCGTCGTGCGCTCGCCCCGCGATCTCTATCGCGCGGTCGAAATCGCCCTCGCCCATCGCCATCATCACGGCGCGGAAATAGAGCAAGTCTTTCTGGAACGGGTCTGACGCGGCCTCGGCCTGCTTCAACAACTCGTCCGCACCGCCCGGCCGCGAGAGATTATTCACCGTCTCGATGGCGGGGCTTTGCGCCGCCCTCTGGGCGATGACGCCGAGCAGGCTGCGGAACATCGGCGCGCGTTCGGGTTGGTACTTGACGAAGAACGGCAACAGTCGTTGTCCCAGCATGTAGTCGGCCGGGTTCGCGGCGGAAGTTTGCGTCGGGGCGGCCAGATGCATGAACGTGTCGTAGGCGAAGTTAAGAAACTCGACGGCCGCTGCGCCGCCCGCTTGCGTAGCCGCCCCCGCGTCCGGCGTCAAAGCAGCCCCGAAGCCCGCCGCTGTGATGAATTCGGGCAGCGCGTAGGGTGCGAGTAGCTGTAGGCTGAGACTCGCCGTGGTGGGGTCGCGGCGCGCCGCCGCCAGCGTGGCGCGGTAGAGGGCGTCGCCCTGCGTCGGACTCTTTTGCCGCAGCGTCAGCAGCACGCTGAGGACGGTGGGACTAATGCCTCCGGCGAAGCTGGCCTCCGCCAGTTGGACGGAGCGTTCCGGGTTCGTGTCGGCAATACTGAGCGCGGCTTGCAGGTACAGGCCGGGACGCTCGCCCCCGGCGGCGTCGCCGCCGCGCGCGACGAACGCGCCGTCAGTCTCCGACTTGGCTTCGGCGGCAGCGGAGTTGATCAGTCGCTCCGCGAGATTAACGTCGCGCCGCGCGATCAAACTCAAAATCTCACGTTGAAGCAGGGACAGCGGAGTGACGGGCGCGACGGGTGACGGCGGCGGGACAGTCGCCCCCTGCTTCTCGACTTTGATCGAGGTCGTGGCGCGAAAAGCTTCTTCCAACCGGCGGCGGGCGCGCGGCTCGTCGTAGCTCCACAGCAGGTCGCCGACTTGGGCTTGCGTCCTCAGCTTGAGCAGTTCATCGTCAAACTTCTTAGCGGCTTCGGACAGTTGGTCGAGCACGTAGAGGGCGGCCTGCTGCTCCGTCGTCAAGGTCTTGGCCGCCGCAAGGCTTTGCTGCTTCGGGCGCGGCTCGGCCAGCTTTTTATCGCCTCGCTTCTGCGCCGTCGCCATCGGCAAACCAAGTGTGGCGACTAACGTGATGCTGACCAACGCCACGCGCGCTACTTTTACAACTCCGTACATCGCAACCCTCCCGCACGCGGTTTGTCCCGCCACGTGCTTTTCAACCGACGCCTTCCGCACCCTTATTCGAAGCCACGTCGGCGGGGTCGTGCTTGCGGGCGCGACCCCGCCGACGTGGCGGGAGTCTCGCCGGTTAGACAACCGGCCCCTCCTCGATGCCGAACGCGTTATCCTTGCAAGCGACATATGCCGCGTAGCCTGCGGCGACGGCGGCGGCGGTGTTCAGGATACAGCCCGCGACATCGCCGGTGGAGCAGGAAGCGGCTGCTTGCGCGGTGGCGATAGCGGCGGCGGCGATGGCGGCCTTACACGCGTCGCCCTGCACCAACGCCGACTTGTTGAAACGCAGGCCGCCGTTGTTGCGCCCGACCCCGCGTTTGAAAAATACGCCCTTCCCGTGTTCGTCGAGTTCGTACATGCGCGTGCCGTCCGGGAGCGTGATGGTCTGCAACTCACCGTTCTTGCCATAAGCGTAGCGAGTCCGGCCGCCGCTTTCATCGGCGATATACTGGAGACGGTTCTGCTCGTCGTAGGCATAATCGAACTTAAACTTGCCTAAGCCCGGAAGATCGACACTGGTGGCCGTCATTCGTCCCGACGCGTCGTAAGTGCCTTTGGCGCGCGCGTCATCAATGGCGCGTTGCACTTTTTCCTTGACCTGTTCTTTGAGCGACGCCGGACTCTTCGGCACGCCCACGGTTGCGCCCGCGGGCATGGTGACGGACGTTAAGAGCAGAAACAGCATGGTGGTGAGAGCGGTAATGCGTCTAAGCATTGGGGGACTCCTCATCGGGTGAGAGATGCGGTCGGAAAGCGGAGAGGCGAGTCGGAGCATTCGCCTGCGCGAACTGATGTGAGGCGTGTAGCGTATGTTAGCGTCCACACGTTGTCAACGTTTTTTTCGGAATCACATTCGCTAACGAACTCACGTTTCCGCACGCGCGGGATTGCAGTTTCACACGGCGGATAAAAGTCTCTCGCGCCTCTTCATCCCTGTCCCCCGTTTGACCCTCAACGCGCGACGATTCATAATTCATCCGCACAACAGACACACAGCGGGCGACGGACGACCGGCGACGGGCGACGGTCTCCGTGCAACTAAATGACGACACCGCCCGTAATAATGCAGCCGTGAAATTCATCGAAACCTTAAAACTCGCGCTCGCCGCCGTCTGGTCGCACAAGCTGCGCTCGGCCTTGACGCTCCTCGGCATGATCATCGGCGTCACGGCCGTCGTCGTCGTCGTCTCTTTGATTCAGGGCTTCAACCGCTACGTGGACGAGAAGATCGCGGGCATCGGCGCGAAGTCGTTCACCGTCCAGCGCTTCAACATCTTCGAGGACTTCAAAGACACCGACACCATCGCCGCCGCCACGCGCCGCAACAAAGATTTGACGATGGACGACTTCGAGTATTTGAAGGCGCGCGCCGTGCTCATAGACAAACTCGGCGCGGGGGCGCGCCCCACGCGCGCGCAGATCAAACTCGGCGCGGAGATTCTCGAAGACGTGCCCGTTGACGGCCAGACGGCCAACGTCGCCGAGATCAACGCCGTCGAGATCGCCGACGGCCGCTTCTTCACCGAGACCGAGAACCAGAGCGGCGCGCGCGTCGCCTTCCTCGGCGCGGACGTGGCCTCGAAACTCTTCCCCACGAAGAGTCCGATCAACGAGGAGATTTCCATCGGCGGACTGCCCTTCCGCGTCGTCGGCGTGGCCGTCGTCAAGGGCAGCGTGCTCGGCATCCCGCAGGACAACTTCATCAACATCCCCTTGAAGACCTACGGCAACCAGTTCGGCGGCTTCCGCAACAACCGCTCGCTCTACTTTCTCGCCACCGCCAAGTCCGACGAACTGTTCAACGACGCCGTCGAAGAGGCGCGCCAACTGATGCGCGTGCGCCGCCGCGTGCCCGCCAACGAAAAAGACAACTTCGGCGTGATGACGCCCGACGCCATCACGGGCTTGCGCGACCGCATCTTCGGCTCGATCTTCATCGTCGCCATCGCCGTGCCCGCTATCGCCTTAGTCGTCGGCGGCATCGTGATCATGAACATCATGCTCGTCTCGGTGACGGAGCGCACGAAGGAGATCGGCATCCGCAAGGCGCTCGGCGCGCGCCGCGGCGACATCCTCAAGCAATTTCTCGTCGAGGCCGTCACGCTCTCGGCCATCGGCGGCGCGACCGGCGTCCTGCTCGCGTGGATCGTCGGGCGCGTGCTGACCGCCGTCTTCTTCCCGACGTATCTCTCCGTTGTCGCGATCATCGTCGCCGTCACGGTCTCGGGCGGCATCGGCGTGATGGCCGGGATCATCCCGGCGTGGAAAGCCGCCCGCCTCGACCCCATCGAGGCGTTGCGCTCGGATTAAAATCTCAGTAGTCAGTAGTCAGTTGTCCGTTGCATGTGGCTTCCCAAGTGGCGGGCTAAGGATGAGAGTTTCAACCTGCGCGAGAGGGAAACAACTGACCACGGACAACTGACAGTCTTTATTATGAAACTACTCAGAAGCGATATTTACGAAAACTTGAAGATGGCGCTGGCTACTCTGCGCAGTAATAAACTGCGCTCGGCGTTGACGGTGGTGGGCGTCATCATCGGCGTCTGGACGGTGATGGCGATTGCGTCAATCATCAGCGGGATCGATCTGGCCGTCACCAAAGAGATCGAGTCGTTCGGCACGCGCTCGATCATCCTGACGAAGTTTGAGACGGGCATCCACGTCGGCCGCCGCTCGCGCGAGGAGCGGATGCGCAAGGAGTTGACCTACGACGATGCGCTCGCGCTGCGCGCGCTGCCGAGCGTCGAACTCGCCGTGCCCTTCCTCGACATCACCAACAACTTCTTCGGGAGCAAGATTCTGGTCGGCGCGAACGGCAAGACCTCTTCCGCCGTCCGCCTGCAAGGGACGCTGCCCGATTACGAGCGCGCCGGGATCGAGAACGTCTCGGAGGGACGTTTCTTCTCCGAGTTCGAGAACGACCAGAACCAGCAGGTCTGCGTCATCGGTTCGAGCGTGGCGGAAAACTTCTTCCCCTACGGGTCGCCGCTCGAACAGGAGATAGACATCGGCGGCAACAAGTTTCGCGTCATCGGTATCTTCGAGAAACGCGATCAACTCGGCGGGGGCGGCGGCAACAACGACGACAACAACGTCGTCTACCTGCCCTACAACGTCGCGCGCAAGCTCAAGCCGAACGCAGAGGACGTGACGATCCTCGCCGTCGCCAAGCCGGGGCGGATGGAGGAAGCGCAGGATCAGGTGGTGGACATGATGCGCGTGCGCCGCCAGACGCCGTTTGGCGAGAAGAACAACTTCGGCGTGACGACGGCCGAGTCGGCCATCTCTAATTTCCGCTCGATCACTTCGGGCGTGGCGATAGCGATGGTGGTCATCTCGTCGGTGGGGTTGATGGTGGGCGGCATCGGCGTGATGAACATCATGCTGGTGTCGGTGACGGAGCGCACGCGCGAGATCGGCGTGCGCAAGGCCATCGGCGCGAAGCGCAGCGACATCCTCTGGCAGTTTCTCATCGAGGCGATGACCTTGACGGGCTTCGGCGGTCTCGTCGGACTCCTGCTCGGCTGGGGGACAACGTTCCTTATCAGCATCTTCGTGCCCTCTTACGTCCCGCTCTGGGCACCCGTCGCGGGCTTCGTCGCGAGCGTCGGCATCGGCCTCATCTTCGGCCTCTGGCCGGCGTGGAAGGCCGCCCGCCTCGACCCCATCGAAGCGCTGCGGTATGAGTAGAAGTCTAAGAGCAGAGGTCAGAGATTAGAGGTCGGAGGTTAGTCAGAACAAATTGAAGGCCGGTGAAAGCGAACTTGCTCGCGCTCACCGGCCTTCGTTTTTTTACTGACCTCTAACCTTTCGCCTCTGTCTTATGCAATGAAGGTCGGGAACAGCGCGGCCGCGCCGAGGCCGAGCAGGAGGCCGAGCACCCACAGGCCGAGCGAGATCGCCCACGCCGTGCCGCTCGACACTTTCTCGCCGCTATTGCGCAGACCCGTCGCCGTCAGCCAGATGCCGTAGAGCGTGAAGAGTCCGAAGCTGCTGCCGAGCACGAACAGGTACGGGTGCTCCGCCGGGTTGAAGAGCACGCCGAGGTCTGCGCGCGCCAAGCCCCGCTGCCCCTTGATCGGGTCAATGTCGTCGGGCGATTTGAGGTAGAGCAGAAGCAGGCTGATCACGTTCTGCAACACGATGACCGGCAGCCCCGCGTAGACCGCGACCGAGAACGCCTGCCAGAACTTGATGCGCGCGCCCGACACCAGCACGCCGAGCATGTAGAGTCCGGCGAGGATCGCCATGATGACGAACAGGCCGACGACGCCGTTGATCGCGCCCGACGCTTTGGCGAATGGGACGCGTGCGTCGGCCGCCGTGCGCTCGCGTATCTCCCCGGCGCGGTCGGCCGGGATGAAGCCGCCCTCGATGGTCTTGTCGATGGCGGCGAGCGCGATGGTCTCCGCGCCGATCCGTTGCGTGTAGGCGAACTGGTAGACGGCCACGGAGAGCGCGATGATGAGAAAGGCCGTGCCCCAGTAGGGGCGCACGCGCAGTTCTTGAAAGACGCGCGCCGGTTCGTAGAAGACCGAAGTGATCTTTTCGCCCTCTGACATCGGCGGCGCGTCGTCCGCTCCGGCCGCCGTGCGCGGGACGAAACTGAGGCCGAGCATCACGCAGCCGAGGAACGCGAGCGCGCCGCCGCCGCCCGCCGCGCCCGGCAGAATTTTCAACACGCCCGCGCCGAGGAGCAGGAGGCCGACGACGAGTACCGCTATCGCGACAATACGATTCATGGGGAGTTCTCCGTGTTTGGGAAGTTTCAGGCGGCGCGGCGAGGTGCGAAGTCACTTGTGGAGACTTTAGTGCGCGCCGCGTTTTGAATAGTCATCGCCTGTGAATACGTCCCGCGCGAGATGGCAGTTTCACTTTATCCAACACGGGCGACGACGGCGGTCACTATTTAACACCGGCTCGCCCCCCCGTCAACGACGAGACGACGTGCGGGAAGAAGGCGCGCGCCAATCTAAGCGGAGGTCGGCGCGTCAGCCCAACCGGGCGCGCGGATGCAGGCGACGGTGTGGCCGACTGCTACCTCGCGCAAGTCCGGGTCGATCTGCGAACATTCGGGGATGGCGTCGGGGCAGCGCGTGTGGAAGCGACAACCGGAGGGCGGGTTGATGGGCGTCGGCACGTCGCCCGTGAGCACGATGCGTTCGCGCTTGCGCGTCGGGTCGGGCACGGGGATGGCCGAGAGCAGCGCGCGCGTGTAAGGGTGCTGCGGGTTCGCGTACAACTCGACCGCCGACGCCACCTCGACGATGCGGCCGAGGTACATCACGGCCACGCGATTCGAGATGTGTTCGACGACGGCGAGGCCGTGCGAGATGAAGAGGTAGGTGAGATCAAACTCGGCCTGCAAGTCTTCGAGCAGGTTGATCACTTGCGCCTGCACCGACACGTCTAAGGCCGACACCGGCTCGTCCGCCACAATCAACTTCGGGTTTAAGGCGAGCGCGCGGGCGATGCCGAGCCGCTGTCGTTGGCCGCCCGAAAACTCGTGCGGGTAGCGGTTCATGTAATCGGGGTCGAGTCCGACCTTGCCGAGCAGTTCGGCGACGCGCTCGCGCCGCTCACTCTTCGTGCCCGCGCCGTGAATGACGAGCGGCTCGCCCACGATGTCGCGCACCTTGAGGCGCGGGTTCAAACTGGCGTAAGGGTCTTGGAAGATGATCTGCATCTCGGCGCGCACACCACGCAGCGCCTTGCCGGAAAGCGCGCGTACGTCCTTGCCCTCGAAAAAAATTTCGCCGCGCGTCGGCTCGATCAGGCGCAGCAGGCAACGCCCCACGGTGGACTTCCCGCAGCCCGACTCGCCCACCAGCCCCAGCGTCTCGCCCTTGAAAATCTCGAACGTCACGCCGTCCACCGCGCGCACCACGTCGTCGCTGCCCGTCACGGGAAAGTGCTTGAACAGGCCACGCACGCGCACGAGTTCCGACGCGCTTTCGTCCGGCCGCGCGTCGCCCGCGCACGCCGCCGACGCTTCGGCTTCGGGCACTGACTGCATACGTTCGTTCGTGCTCATAAACTAGACTGACCGCAAACTAAATCCTTTTAAGTTGACGTGTTCCGTCGCCTTAAGTCGTCGCGTTCTCCGCCGCCTGATTGTCCGCCGCGACCGCCGACGCCATGTCGTAGAGCACGCAGCGCACGCGCACGCTGCCTTCGAGTTCGTAGAGCGGAATATCCTCCACGGTGCAACGCGGCATGCGGTACTGGCAGCGCGGCGCGAAGTGGCAACCGGGCGGCAGGTCGGTCGGCTTCGGCACAGTCCCCTCGATGGTCTGCAAACGCTCCGCCTTGCGCGCCTCGCCCACCGTCAACTTCGGCACAGACTTCAACAGCCCTTCCGTGTAAGGCATCTTCGGCCGCGCGAACAACTCCCCGACCGGCGACTCTTCCACGATCCGCCCCGTGTACATCACCGCCACACGGTCGGCCACCTCCGCCACCACGCCCAGATCGTGCGTGATCAAGAGCACCGCCAACTCGCGCGACTTCCTGAGTCCGTCGAGCAGTTCGAGTATCTGCGCCTGAATCGTGACGTCGAGCGCGGTCGTCGGCTCGTCTGCGATCAAGAGTTTCGGGTCGCACGCGAGCGCCATCGCGATCATCACGCGCTGCCGCATCCCGCCCGACAACTGGTGCGGGTAGTCGTCCGCGCGTCTGGCCGGGTCTGGGATCGCCACCTCGCGCATCGCCTCAATCGCCCCCGCGCGCGCCTGGCCGCGCGAGAGTTTCCGATGCAGGCGCAACGCCTCCGCGATCTGCTCGCCCACCGTGTAGACCGGGTTCAGCGAAGTCATCGGGTCTTGAAAGATCATCGCGATGTCGTCGCCGCGAATCTCGCGCAGACGCTTCTCCGACGCCGCGCGCAAGTCCTCGCCGTCGAACCAAATCTCGCCCCCCACGATCTTCCCTGGCGGCGCGACCAGACGCATGACCGACAACGCCGTCACACTCTTCCCGCACCCCGACTCGCCCACCAGCCCCAACAACTCACCCCGGTCGAGATGAAAACTCACCCCGTCCACCGAGCGCACCACCCCCGCCCGCGTGAAGAAATGCGTCTGCAAATTTTTAACTTCAAGCAAATGCGACATACGTTTGGAACTATCAGGTATTATTTAGGCAAATATTATTTCTAACTTAATTAAAAAATAGCTATTTACCTTTTTTGGGGACATTAATTACCCTTATTGATTTCTGCTGTGGTGTGAACTTATTAAGACCAAAACTTTTACGTAGGACGTTCAAATCATCTACAATCATATCTTCAAAATACCTGTAATTATCATCTACCTCTAATTGTGATTTTTCATCAGTAATGACATTTTTAAGTTTACTGATGAAATCCTTCATAGACTCAGAGTTAATTAGCAAATCACGAAATGTTTTTGGCGATACATTGTATGACTCTATAACGTAACTAGCATAACCATTCGATTCAATCATTTTTAATTGACGTGTTTCTTCAAGACGTTCAGACTCTGCTTCGATTAGTTTTGCTGACTCAGCAGGCGCAACTTTGGAAACGACTTCTTCAAGGTATCGTTTCAAAGTTTGATTTATTTGTGCGAGTTCTCCTACTTGAGCGGCGAGTGAAGCTATTTGCTGTTGACTAGTCATACGACTCAATAATTCTCTAAACAATCCCGCCCATTGCTCTCTTAGCCATGCTTCTATATCACTGTAGCGATCAAACAACTGAAAAGGATTGTTAAGTCGTTGCGCAAGAATCTCCTCTATCAGATGAAAGATGTTGATAGAATCTACATGAGCATATGAGAACGTCTTGTTATCCTTATTTCTCAAATAGTTTTCAAAATCTGCATAGACTGATTTTTCAATTAGAATGTATACGGGCACATTTTGTGTAACGGCGCTTTTGTACTCTTGCTTAGTTATGCTGTCATACCGATCATAAAAACCCTTTGGCAATTCTGTCTTTCCATCACTCTTTTCTGACCCGTACCTTCCGCCAATAATTATTACAAAGACATCCGCGTTGCGAACTTCTCTGTAGCATGATTCATCAAGGGGGCTATCAGGAGTGTAAGCAATTTCCCCCTTTTCAGAGAGGATCGGCTCATAACCAAGCGACTCAACAAAATTTTCCAGAGACGATCTTAGATGTTTAAGATCGTAATAAGTCGAGCTGACAAATACTCTTGGTCGAGCCATTTGATCTGACCTCCTTAAGTCATCCTAATACAATTTGCACGGCGAGTTCAGCGGATGACGCGCACGTCGCGTTCGCTGTAGATTTTCCAGCCTTGCGGGGTGAGTCGCCAGCGTAGTTCCTGTATGACTGCGCCGCGTCGCTCTTGCACGCCGCCCTCGATGGCGTAAGTCTTGCGGAAGCGCATGACGGCGGATTGTCCCGCTTCCTGAAAGATGAGTTCGGGCGCGTCGGCTTGCACTTCGACGGTGCGCGCGCGCAGGAAGACGCGCTCCTTTTCGGCGCGCACGGCGGCGCGCGTCACGTTCCGCGTCAGGTAGAAGGCGCTCAGGACGGGCGGGTAAAAACTCATCTGCCGTTCGATGTCGCGCGCGTTGGTGGCCGCGATCCAGTTGTCGAGCGCGCGGCGCAAGGTAGTGGCCGCGTTTGTTTCGCTGCCGCGCGGAACGGGCGCGGGTGTGCTGGTGGCGACGGGCGGGCGGCGCGCGGCGGGCGGCAGGTTGTCGCGGCGCGGCGGCGCGTCGTAGATGTCCCACTGGGGCACGCCGGAGATTTTTTCGTAGACGCTGTGGATGAGGACGGGCTGCGTGAGTTGCTCGTTGCTGAGACGGCGCGTGACGCGCAACGCGCGCCCCGCTTCGAGCGGCTCGAACGTGACGTTGAACTTGTCCTCGCTCTGGCTGCCGACGCTCACCGTCAAACTGCCGCCGCGCAAGGCGGCGAGCGTGTTCACGATCTGGCCGTCGCCGCCGCGTTCGCTGTGCGTGATGCCGTCGGCGTCGAAGTCTATGCGCGGCGCGCGCGAAGAGGCGAGCGTGATGCGACGGCCGCGCCGCTCGATGGCGAGCAGGTCGGGCGGCGTGAGCCGCACCGTCAGGTCAATGAAGAATTTCTGCTGCTCGCCGAACGGCAGGTTGCTCGACGCGCCCGCGACGACCGAGTACAACTTGTCGCTGCGCGCGAGGTCTATGCGGTACAGCCCCGTCAGTTGCGTGGCCGTTTCGCCCGCAGACACAACCGACGGCGGCGCGGCGGTGCGACGCCCCTGAGACGACGCGGTTTGACCGAGACACGCGAGAGCCGCGCAGAGCACCGACGCGAACACGCTGGTTAACTTCTTCATCGAACCTCTCCCCGGTTTCCCTCAGACCTTTATGACTTGAACTCTGCCCACACACTCGCCGCGACGAACATCGCCCGCGCACGGCCGCTCAAACGACGCGCACGCGCTCACACCGTGACAGCTTCCCTGTACTCGCCCCAGACGCGGCGGAGGCGGTGGCTGATCTCGCCGACCGTACTGTAAACCTCGACGGCGGCGAGGATGCGCGGCAGGAGGTTTTCAGTCGTCGTGCGCGCCGCCGCTTCGAGCGCGACGAGCGTCGCCTCGACTGCTTCCGCGTCGCGCCGCACACGCAAAGCGCGGAGGCGTTCGACCTGTGCCTGTTCGATGGCCGGTTCGACACGCAAGAGCGGCGGCGTAGCGTCCTCTTCGATCTGAAAGCGGTTGACGCCGACGACCGTCGCGTCGCCCGTCTCGACGGCGCGCTGGTACGTGTAGGCCGCCTCCTGAATCTCGCGCTGCACGTAGCCGAGTTCGATGGCGCGCAGCATGCCGCCGAGCGCGTCGATCTTTTTGATGTAGTCCGAGGCGCGGGCGTAGAGTTCGTCCGTCAGGTGTTCGACGGCGTAAGAGCCTGCGAACGGGTCAACCGTGTCGGCGACGCCCGACTCGTGCGCGATCACTTGCTGCGTGCGCAGGGCGACGCGCGCGGCCGCCTCGGTGGGCAGCGCGAGGGCTTCGTCCGAAGCGTTCGTGTGCAGACTCTGCGTGCCACCGAGCACGGCCGCTAGCGCCTGAATCGCGGTGCGGACGACGTTCACTTCCGGTTGCTGCGCGGTGAGCGTCGAGCCTGCGGTCTGCGTGTGGAAGCGGAGCATGAGCGAGCGCGGGTCGCGCGCGTGGAAGCGTTCGCGCATGATGCGCGCCCACAGTCGGCGCGCGGCGCGAAACTTGGCGACCTCTTCCAAAAGGTTGCTGTGAGCGTTGAAGAAGAAGGAGAGGCGCGGGGCGAAGTCGTCAACCTGCAAGCCCGCGGTCGTCGCGGCTTCGACGTAGGCGATGGCGTCGGCGAGCGTGAAGGCGATCTCCTGCGCGGCGGTCGAACCGGCCTCGCGGATGTGATAGCCGCTGATCGAGATGGTGTTCCAGTTGGGCGTCTCGCGCGCGCAGAAGGCGAAGGTATCGGTGACGAGGCGAAGCGACGGCGCGGGCGGGTAGATGTAAGTGCCGCGCGCGATGTACTCCTTGAGGATGTCGTTCTGAATCGTGCCCTGTAGTTTGTCGGGCGAGATGCCCCGGCGGCGCGCGACGGCGATGTAGAGACACAGCAGCGTCGAGGCCGTCGAGTTGATCGTCATCGAGGTCGAAACCGTGTCGAGCGGGATGCCGTCGAAGAGTCGCTCCATGTCTTCGAGCGAGTCTATGGCGACGCCGACCTTGCCGACTTCGCCCGCGGCGAGCGGGTCGTCGGAGTCGAGTCCGATCTGCGTGGGGAGATCGAAGGCGACGGAGAGGCCGGTTGTGCCGTGCGCGAGCAGGTACTTGTAACGCGCGTTCGACTCTTCGGCCGAGGCGTAGCCCGCGTACTGGCGCATCGTCCAGAAGCGGCCGCGGTACATGTTGCGCCGGACGCCGCGCGTGTAGGGGTAAGAGCCGGGCGCGCCGAGGTCACGTTCGTAATCCGGCGCGTCGGTGTTCGCGGGGTTGAAGTCGTTGGCGAGTTCGATGCCGGAAGAGGTCTCGAAGCGCGCGCGGCGTTCCTTCTGCGTCGAAGGCGGCGACGCGGCGTCGGCGTCTGTTTTGGTGCTCATCTCTTTTTCGTTTCGCGGGTCGAAAGTTGCTCCGTGGTTGCCATGCTGACGAGCACGCTAGCATACGGCGTGCGCGGGTCGCAATGCACGCTTTCTGTGCGCCCGCGGCGGGCATATTGAACGCCTCTCGGCTGGCAACCGAACCTTCCGCACAAGCGTCTGAAGAACGTCCGCCCCCGACACTTCTGTCGTAGCAATCAACTGACAAACGAAAGCCTCGTACCCGATGAAAAGAATGCTCTCTTTCTCTGTCCTCCCGCTCGTAGTGTTTTTAGCGGCCGCCTTCCCCCAGTTCTCCATCCTGCACGGACTCGGCCTCTTCCTGATGCCGAAGACCGTGGCCGAACGCGTCGCCGGACAAGAAGAGCTGATCGAGATGCGTGCGCGGCTCAAGGCGGCGCGGCGCATGCTCGAACGCGAAGCCCCGCGTTCGACCGAGACGGTCGCGCTCGCCGTCGAAGACGCCGCCACCTCGCAGATACACACACTGCAAGTGTCGAAGGCCGCTTTCCTTGATCGGGACGCGGAGACCTTCGTGACCTCGCCGCTCGGCGCGACGTTCAAAGTGCGCGCCGTCCGCTCGAACTACGTCAACACGGCGGTGCGCGTGACGGACGAGGCGGGGCGTGACATGCAGCCGCTCGTCGTGCAATACCCGGTCGAGCGCGGCGGCACGCTCAGCGAAGTCGCCTACTATTCGTCGGCGCACCCGGCCATCAATTCGCCCGCGCTCGTCGGCGGCGGGCGCGCTTACGTCCGCCGGATGCTGGACGAGGCCGCCGCGCGGCTCGCGGCTCACGGCCAGTTCATCTCGCCCGCGATTATTGACGCCGCCGAACACCTCTGCGTCGTCGAGCACACGGATCACAAGCGCTTCAAGACTGAGGATCACGCCTCGCTCTACAACGAGATTTACACGCTCTACGCGCTCAACGCGGGCGACACCTATCGTTACTCCGTCAGTTCGGCGGGCGCGGGCGGCATGGTGCAGATGATCCCGCCGACTTATGAAGCGATCCGTGGGATGTACCCCGCGGTCGGACTCAACCCGGATTTCGTCGCCGGGATGCGCGACCACGCGAACGCCCTCGAAGCCATGCTGCTCTACATGCAAGGCACTTGGGACGACCTCTTGGAGCGCGAACAGGTCAGGCTCGCGCTCGACGAGAACATCGCCACGCAGGCCGAACTGTTGGCCGCCGGATACAACTCAAACCCCGCGCGTCTACACCTCTACCTCGAACGCGGCGGCACGAACTGGCGCACGCTCATCCCCGCCGAGACGCAGATGTACCTGCGCATCTATGCTTCGGTTGACGGCCTCGTGGACTTCAAAAAACGTTCCTAAAACTCATCTTTTCCTTTGCGACTTTGCGCCTTTGCGTGAACTTTAAAGTTCACGCAAAGGCGCAAAGTCGCAAAGAAAGCTAAAAGCGGTTTTCGCTCGTCTTCCGGTTGACCAAAGGCGCGCCTGAAGCGTAGCATCGCGGGCATCCATCATACGGGCGTACGGGCGGCCTCTAGAGCGCGGGGGAAACGGGTTGGAGATCGACGACAACGCAAAAGAGTTGGTGCAGGAGATCGGCGCGGCGATCAACGCGGCG
>JAUZFQ010000064.1 GCA_030838445.1 Pyrinomonadaceae bacterium
ATCTGCTTTTCAATCCGCATTCCGCAATCCGAAATCCGCAATTGAGTTATTCGTCGTTCTGGTAGCGGAAGCGTTCGCCGTCCTGACCGTTCCAGGGGACGCCGCGCATGTGATAGCCGCCCTCTTCCCAGAAGCCCGCGCGGTCTTCGGCGAGGAAGCGCAAGCCCTTGATCCACTTCGCAGACTTCCAGGCGTAGAGTTGCGGGATGATGAGACGCGCCGGGCCGCCGTGTTCGGGCGGGATCGGCCGCCCGTCGTGCGACCACGCGACGAGCGAATCTTCGGCGAGAAAATATTCGACGGGCACGTTCGTCGTCCACCCGTAATCGTAGGCGAGCGCAAGCACGTACTTCGCTTCCGGTTTGACGCCGACGAGCCGCGCCAGTTCGCGCGTCGCCACACCGCCCCACACGTTGTCGAGGCGCGACCAGCGCGTCACGCAATGAAAGTCCGCGTAGACGCGCGTCGCGGGCAGAGCCATAAAGTCGTCGAGCGACCACGCGAGCGGGCGTTCCACCAGACCTTCGATCTCAAACTTCCAGTTGGCGAGATCAATGTCGGGCGTGCCGTGCGCGTCCAAGACCGGCCACTTGCGCGTGCGCGACTGGCCGGGCGGCATGCGCTCTGCGCGCCGCGTGTCTGGGCTGATGACGACCTCGCCGTCCTCCAACGCCTCCGCCGGGCGCGGCTCTTCGCGCTGGTAATCCTCGTCCTTCATCAAGCCGCTCAAGAAACCCATAACACCTCAAAAACAGTGGCAAGTGACAGGTGACAAGTGACAAGTTAAAAAGCCGTGAATCGTGAATCGTAAATCGTGAATAGATAAAACTGCTTTCCTCTATTCACGATTGACGATTGACGATTCACTTGCTTCTCTTGTCACTTGTCACTCATCACTTGTCACTTCTTTGTTGCCCGTTCCGCGAGGTTCATCAACTCTTCGGGCATCCACTTGTTGACGCCTTTGGCGGTCGGCTCGCGGATGCCGACGCTGCGGTCGTGCCATTCGTCGGCCGCGCCGGAGTGGCCGCGCTCGCGTTCGTAGCGGTCGGTCAGGTCGAGGCTGAGCGTGATGCCGTCGGCCACGTCGTTCCAGTCCTCGCGCTGGATGCCGCGCATGACGAGCGAGAGACCGGCCGACCAGTCCTCTTCGGGCGCGCGCGCGTCCTGTTCCGGGATCGTCAGGTTGTAGACGGGCGGAAACTCTTTGCCGCGCATCTCGCGCACGATTTGCGCCTTCAACTCTTTGCGCGGCATGTCGGGTCGCTCGCGCCGGATCGCCTGCGCGCGGCGGAAGATGTCCGCGACGCTCGTCTGCTTCTCTGGTTCTGCCATCGTTTTTTAGCCTCTCGATTTTGCCCTTAACTTACACGCCCGCCGCGAGAATCACAACCCCGAATTGGCGCGCGCCGCAGACACGCGACCGCCATAGTTTCGCCACTCAAAGTTGAGGCTTCTCCGTTCCGTCTCGCCGCTCGCGTTGTGTTATCGTGCTTTGTTCGTAAATCGGCGGAGAGCGAGGTTCAGTAACAAAGTGTCAGAGACGATTCCGGCGGATGGAGGGGTGGTTGCCCAGCACGATAGGCCGATGGGTTTCCCGACCTGTCCGGTCTGCGGGCGCGAGTCGAAGGACGAGTTGACGCCGTTCGACGCGCTCGACGAATGGCTGCGCGCGCTGGTGTCTGCGAACGCCCCGGCGGGGCAATACGTCAACGTCGTGTGCAAGCGTTGCGTGGAGATGTTCGACCGGGCGCGCACGCAACTACAGACGGACGCCGTCGTCTTCGAGCAGGGCGGACTCGTCCTGCCGACGCCGCTCCGGCTCGACGCCGACGACCGCTTCACCGGGCGCGGCGTGACCATCGCCTTCCTCGACTCAGGCTTCTACAAACACCCCGACCTGACGACGCCCGACAACCGCATCCTCGCCTACCACAGCATCGTGCCCGACCACAAAACGTCTCTGGAGACGAGCGACCCTGCGAGTTGGCACGGCATGATGACCTCGGTGGTGGCGGCCGGAAACGGCTCGCTCTCGAAAGGCTTCTACCGCAGCATCGCGCCCGAAGCCAACGTCGTGCTCGTCAAACTCGCCGTGTCCGGTCGCATCTCCGAGCGCAACATTCAGGACGGTCTCGAATGGGTGTTGGCGCACCGCGAGGAGTACAAGATTCGCGTCGTCAACATCTCTGCCGGTGGCGACGACGAAGAGTCGTATCTCAACAACGAACTCGCGCAGACCGTGGAGCGCGCCGTCAAAGAGGGCTTGATCGTCGTCTGCGCGGCGGGGAACGCGGGACACATGCCGGGGCATCCGGTGTTACCCCCGGCCAGCGCGCCCGCCTCGATCACGGTCGGCGGCCTGGACGATCAGAACTCGCTCGACCGCGCCCGCCGCGGCATGTACCGTTCATCCTACGGCCCGACGATTGACGGCCTGCAAAAGCCCGAAATCATCGCGCCCGGCATCTGGGTGCCCGCGCCCATTCTCCCGCACACGCCCACCGCCGCCGAGGCCGTACTCTACGCCACGCTCGACAAGGCCACCGACGACGAACTGCTCTCGATCATCGAAACGCACGCAGAGGTAGACCCGGATCTCTACAACGCGCGCGAACTCCGCACCTCGCTCCTGCGTCACCTCATCACGATCAAACTCCGCGAAGGCGACGTGATCAGCGAACACTACAAGTATGTGGACGGCACTTCGTTCGCCGCGCCCATCGTCTCCTCGATCATCGCGTGCATGCTCGAAGCCAACCCGAAGCTCAAGCCGCAACAGGTCAAACGCATCTTGATCGAGACGGCCGAGCGACTGCCCGGCATCGAGATTGACCGTCAAGGCTGGGGCGGCGTCGCCCCGCGCCGCGCCGTCGAACTCGCGCTTCTCGTCAAGTCACTCTAAAGGCCCGGAAAGAAAGTTAACCTTTCAAAATCGTCCAAGACTCTGCCGGGAAAGCCCCGTCACGCGTCTTAACCCCACCGTCACGCGCAAAAACCCACCGTCACGTGTTTTAGTCCCGCCGTCACGTGTTTCAACTCCATCGTCACGTGTTTCAACTCCATCGTCACGTGTTTTAGTGCTCTGTCACGCGTTTTAAGTCCGCCGTCACGCGTTTTAAGTCCACCGTCACGTGTTTTTTTTCCATCGTCATGCGTTCGGGTGCTCCGTCACGTGCATTGAGTCCATCGTCACGTGTTTCGGTGCTCCGTCACGTGTTTTTTCCTCGTCGTCATGTGTTTTGGTGCCCCGTCAAAGGTTTTGGTGCTCCGTCAAGCGTTTTGACGCCGACGTCACGTGCTTTTTTTCATAGTCACGGATTTGCTTCCCGTCGTCAGAGGTGCGTTGAAGAATTTTAGTTGCGACTAATAGCGCGGATAAATTTCTGCGCCGCGCCCCTCCGCACGCGCTAAAATGGCCGCACTAACTTATGAAACTCAACCCCGAAACCGTCCTCAGACGCCGCCCCTACCTTCGCCTCGCGCTCAATTCGAGCGACGAGGTGCAGGTGTCGGTCGGCGAGCGGACGATCAAGTGCGGGCTGCACGCGCTGGCCGTGCTCGAACTCTTCTCCCGGCCGCTGTCAATCGCCGACGCGATCAAGCAACTCGGCGCGCGTTACACGGCCGGGGAGCGCGTCGCGGCCATCGCCACGCTCTTTCGACTCCAAGAGGGCGGCGCGCTCCGCGACGTTGCCGCGCGCGATGAAGAGGACGGCGCGGCACACGAGCAAAACGCGGCGCACGACGAAAGCGCGTCCGTCGGCGATGATGAGGCCGTCGAAAATTTCGTCGGCGTCGCGCTCAGCGAAGACGACGTGCGCAGCGAAAATCTCTCCGACGGTGAAATCTATTTCGAGTGCGCGCTCGACGACTCGACGCGCGCCCTGATTCCTTACCGCGAGCGCGATACGCGCGCTGCTGCTGCGAGTCTTCCGCGCGCTGCCGGAACTCTTCAAACGACGCCGCCCGGCGCGCTCGAACTCAACCCGCGCCTCTTTCTGCAAACGGGCGACGACGCGCCCGCGCAACTCGCCGCGCGAGTCCCGTTCCTCGACCGTTTCTCGCCGCGCCGCCCGCTCCTCTGGGTCGAAGACGCAGGCACAGAGACGCTCGCGCCCTACCGGCTCACGCCGGAGCACGCGCGTCTATTCGTGCAACTCAAGGAAGGAAAAATCGCGCCCGCCGAACTCGACGCGGACACGGCCGCGCGGTTCGCGGAGGCGCGGATTTTGATCGCGCCGGAAGAGGACGCCGCGCGCGCAGGGAGTTGGCGGCGCGCCTGCGAAGAGTTGCGGCGCGATCTGCAAAGCGAACAGCACGCGGTACTGCGTAAGATCATCCACCCGCTGCAACTGTCCGCGTTGCGTCGCTACTTTCGCGCGCTCGACGCTCGCGGCCACCTCAAGGCGAGCAGCAACAAGCACTACGCGCACCGCCGCCGCTCGATCTACGACGAAGAGACCGCGCGCTTCGTGCAGCAACAGATCAACGCGCTCGTCAATCGCATCACGCCCGCGCCCGTCCGGCCTTCGCACTGTCAGGTCTCCGTCTATCAGCCGGGCGCGTTGCTGCGTCGTCACAAGGATCAGCCGCAGTACGTCTGGAATCTCTCGCTCGTCGTGGACGCCGAGCCGGAGTCGGAGGAGGCGAACGCGTGGCCGATCTGCGTGGAGGTGGAAGGGCGTGCGCGTGAAGTGCGTCTGGAGATCGGCGACGCCGTGCTCTACCGCGGCTCGGAGTTCACGCACTGGCGCGACGTGCTGCCCGACGGCCAATCCGTCACGCTGCTCTTCTGCTTCTTCTCCCCGGCAGACGGTTAAAACTTGTCCGTGGTCAGTTGTCCATAGTCAGTTGTTCAAGATCGCCTTTAGCAACTTGTGTGATTGTCACATGCAACTGACAACTGACCACGGACAACTGACGGCTTCCCGTACCCCTATGCGGTGGACACGCCCGCACGCTTTGTGCCACAATTCGCGCACAACAAACACGCGAATTAAAATAATTTTTGAGGGGAACACTATGGCAGAAAATGAGAACGCGTTAGGCGCGGCTGAAGCGACGGCGGAGGCACAAACCGGCGGCAGCGACGCGACCGCAACCACGAACGCAGAGCCGCCCGACACAGCAGAAGCAGCCGCCACCGAAGCCGCGCCCGCGAGCACGGAAGAGATCACATATCACGCCGTCGAAAAAGACGGGCAGGTGACCGCCCTCTGGGAGATGCAGGGGCGCAAGCACCTCCGCACCATTGACCCGCGCTCACGTCAGGGACAAGAAATCCTCCGCCTCTACACCGCCGAACACCACGACGAATAAAATAGTGACAAGTGACGAGTGACAAGTTAGAAAAGTCGTGAATCGTAAATCGTGAATAGAAGAAGACAAGTTTTCTCTATTTACGATTTACCATTTACTTTCTTCTCTTGTCACTCGTCACTCGTCACTTGTCACTCACCAGATTCCTTGCTTCGCCTCTGACGAACGCTTCGATGTTGTCTACGAGTTGGTCGGCGAGCGCTTGCATGGCCTGAAGACTCGCCCACGCGATGTGGGGCGTGACGATCAGGTTGGGCAAGTCGAGTTCGAGCAGCGCGTTGCCTTCGCGCGGCGGTTCGTGGCTCAATACGTCCACGCCCGCGCCCGCGATCACGCCTGAACGCAATGCCTCGATCAGCGCGGCTTCGTCCACCACCCCGCCGCGCGCGCAGTTAATCAAGATGGCATCGGGTCGCATCAGCGCGAGTTCCGCCGCGCCGATGAGGTGGCGCGTCTCCGCGTTGAGCGGCGTGTGCAGCGTGATGATGTCGCTCGCGCTGAGGACTTCCGCGAAGGGCGTGCGGCCGTCGCGCGCGACGGTTGCGCCTTTGCGTTCGGCGACGAGCGTGTTGAGGCCGACGGCGCGCGCGAGTCGTTCGACCGACCGGCCGAGCGCGCCGTGGCCGATGATGCCGAGCGTGCTGCCGTGCAGATCGCGGATCGGGTGCGTCAGCAGGCAGAACTGTTCCGCGCGCTGCCACTCGCCCGCGCGCACGTCGCGCACGTAACTCGCGAGGTTGCGGCGCAGCGCGAGGATCAGCATGAGGACGTGTTCGGGCAGCGTGTGCGTCGCGTAGCCGCGCACGTTTGAGACACTGACGCCGCGCGCGCGGCAACTCTTGAGGTCAATGTTGTCCGTGCCCGTCGCCGCGATTGCGATCAACTTGAGCGCGGGCAACGCGGCGAGTTCCGCGTCACCGATCTTGACCTTGTTGACGACGGCAACGGTCGCTCCCTTGAGACGTTCGACAACTTCGCCGGGGCGCGTCCGGCCGTACTCGCGCCACTCGTGCGCGAACGCGGGCGGCCTGATCTCCGCCCGCAGTGTGTCGCGATCCAGAAAGACGATTCGTTCCATAAGTCGTGTTTGAGTTTAACCTCTCACCGCAAGAAGGGGACGAGCAGGTGGACGAGCGCGACGATGACGAAGACGCCCACCACGTCGAGCAGCAGCCCGTAGCGAATCATGCGGCCGAGTGGGATGTAGCCCGAGCCATAGACGATGGCGTTGCAGGGCGTCGAGACGGGGAGCATGAAGCCGAGGCTCGCGCCCATCGTCGCGCCGAGCGCGGGTTCTAACGGGTCTGCTCCGACAGCGCGCGAGATGGCGATGACGACGGGCACGACCATGTTGGCCGAAGCCGTGTTCGAGGTCGCTTCCGAAGTCAGAGTCGCGACGAGCGTCGAGGCGAAGAGGAGCGAGAGGCCGCCGGAGATGGGCAGGTGCTTCGTCAGCCCGTAGCCGATGGCCTCGGCCAGCCCCGTCTGGAACGAGAGCACGCCGAGCGCGAAGCCGCCGCCGTAGAGCAGCACCACGCCCCAGTCAATTTTCACCGCCTCGTCCCAGGTGATCGCGCGCTCGCCCCGCCCGTCGCCGGGCAAGAGAAACAGGAGCATCGCGCCCGCGATGGCCGCCACCGCTTCGGGCACGCGGCGATTAACCGCCTGATAGATCGCGCTCGCGTCGCCCGCGATGAGCGCGATGAAACCGGGCACGACCCACAGCACGACCGTCGCGACGAAGGCGATGAGTGTTGACTTCTGCCCGCGCGTCCACGCCCCCAGACGTTCGCGCTCGCGCTTGAGCATCTCGCGGCTGCCCTCGATCTCTCGCACGCCCGCCGGGCACAAAAAGTTCAGATAGAAACTGAGGTAGAGGAAGAGGATGATGACGACGGGCGTGCCGATCATCGCCCACTTGAAGAAGGGAAACTCGACGCCGACGAGTTGGCGTATGAAGCCGAGGCCGATGACGTTGGGCGGCGTGCCGATGGGCGTGGCGAGTC
>JAUZFQ010000096.1 GCA_030838445.1 Pyrinomonadaceae bacterium
GTGTGCAGGACGAGCGGCGCGTCGTCGTCCGGCTCAAGCGCGAGGCCGATCTCTTGCAGTCTGGACGCAAACTCGGTGGCGGTTTGCGGGCGCGCGTCCGGCTCTTTGGCGAGCGACTCGGCGACGAGTTGGGCGAGCGCGGGCGGTGTGCCGGGTCGAAGTTCGCGTATGTCGGGCGGCGTCTCGCGCACGTGCTTGAGGGCGATGGCGGTGGCCGAGGGCGCGTCGAACGGCGGGCGACCCGCGAGCATCTCGAAGAGGATGACGGCGAGACTGTAGACGTCGGAGCGCGCGTCCGAGTCGTGACCGGCGCACTGTTCGGGCGACATGTAACGCGGCGTGCCGATGAGCGCTCCGGCGGCCGTCAACGGGTCGCCGCTCGTCGTCGTTTGTTCGAGCAGCCGCGCGATGCCGAAGTCAAGAACTTTAGCTTGTAGTTCGCCGCGGTGGTCGCGCGTGAGGACGATGTTTGAAGGCTTCAAGTCGCGGTGGACGATCTCTGAGTGATGCGCCGCCCCGATCCCCTCGCCCACCTGGCACGCGACCTCCACCGCCCACTTGAGCGGCAGCGACCCCTCGGCGTTCAAGTACTCGCGCAGCGTCTGCCCGTCGAGCAACTCCATGACGATGTAAGCCTCGCCGTCGGCAAGCGCGCCGTAGTCGTAGGTGTTGGCGACATTCGGGTGATTGAGGCGGGCGGCGGCGCGCGCCTCGCGGCGGAAACGTTCGAGTGCCTGCGGGTCGGAGACGGAATCGGGCAGGAGCATCTTGACGGCGACGGGGCGTTCGAGTTCAACGTGCGTGCCGGAATAGACCGCGCCCATGCCGCCGCGGCCGAGCAGCCGGTCGAGCCGGTACTTGTCTGCGATGAGGCGCGGGCCGGGGCGCGCGTGCGTCAGACGCCCGTGCTCGGCCACTTCACAGGCCGCCTCCGCGTCCTCGTAACAACGCCTGCATGTACGGCAGATTTTCATCCGACCACAACACTCCAAACGTTTGCGCTGGCAGCCTCTACTTGTTAAAGCGAAGTGTGAGGCGGGTTTCGTCCGCTGGCCTTAGCCGAAGAACAACTCGGCGACGTGATAAATCTCTTCACTCAGTTTCTTGATCTCGCGCACGGCCTCGTCGAGCGGGAAACTTACGACGCGACGCCCGTGGAGCGCGGCCATGTGCCCCCATTCGCCCGCGGCCACCATGTCGTAAGCCTTGATGCCGAAACGCGTGGCGAGCACGCGGTCGAAGGCGGTCGGAGAGCCGCCGCGCTGGACGTAGCCGAGTTGGGTGAAGCGCGTCTCGATGCCGGAGATGCGTTCGATCTCGCGCGCGACGAGCATGCCGATCCCGCCGAGACGACCCTGCCGGTAAATCTCCCGGCTGTTCTCTTCGCTCAGGAAATTCTCTTCGGGCACGGGGCGCGCGTTCTCGGCCACGACGATGATCGAAAACGCGCTGCCTTGTTCGGCACGGTGACGCAGGAAGTCGCAGACGCGCGAGAGGCGGAAAGGGTGTTCGGGGACGAGCACCACGTCCGCCCCGCCAGCGATCCCGCCATAGGCCGCGATCCAGCCCGTGTGTCGCCCCATCACCTCGACGACCATCACGCGATGATGCGACTCCGCCGTCGAATGAAGGCGGTCAATGGCGTCCGTCACGACACTGACCGCCGTGTCGAACCCGAAGGTGAAGTCCGTGCCGCCGACGTCGTTGTCAATAGTTTTGGGGACGCCGACAATCGGGTAGTTGTGCTCGCGCCACATGTCGCGCGCGGTGCGCAGCGTCCCGTCGCCCCCGACGACGATGAGCGCGCCGAGTTCGTGCTTCTCCCAGTTGAGGCGGATGCGTTCGAGGTGGCTCGCTTCGTCGAACGGGTTGGTGCGGGACGTGCCGAGAATCGTGCCGCCGCGCGGGAGAATGCCGGAGACGGAACTGCGCGTGAGCGGGACGATGTCGTCTTCGATGAGGCCGCGCCAGCCGTTCCTGACACCGAAGACCTGCGCGTCTTCGACCAGTGCGCGACGCACGACAGCGCGAATAACTGCGTTGAGACCGGGGCAATCGCCGCCCGCGGTCAGAATCCCTATGCGCACACTCATCAGTACAACCGAGTGGAAAAAGCTCTTCCCCGAGCCACCTGTTTGCTTGAATTTAAAGTCGCGCCTATAATCGCGCGGCATACCAGCCGATGTCAAACTTGAGAAGCGAAAGTGAGACCACACGCCCGCGAGACGCGCACGCCGATGCCGGCCCCACGGCGTCGCCCGACGCGCCGCTCATCCTGAGCCTCGACACGGCGACCGAAGTGAGGAGCGTCGCCGTCGTGCGCGGCGCGCGCGTGCTCGCCTGTACGCGCGGCCGCGTGTTGCGGGAAAACTCCGCGCGCGTGCTGCACGACGTTGAAGAGGCGTTAACTGCCTCCGGCGTCAAACTCGCCGAAGTCGAACTCTTCGCGGCGGCGACGGGGCCGGGAAGTTTTACCGGCCTCAGATCAGGACTCGCGACCGTCAAGGCTTTCGCCTCGACGTTGAACCGGCGGGTCGTCGGCGTCCCCACGCTCCACGCCGTCGCTTACGCCTGCGGCGCTGCGGCGCGCGTGGTGGCCTGCCTGCCCGCGGGGCGCGGCGAACTGTTCGCGCAGTTGCTCTCGGTTGACGACGCGGGCGCGGTGAGAGAGTTGAGCGCGCCGTCGCACCTCAACCCGTCGGCGTTGTTTGAGAAAGCCGCGAACTGGGGCGGCGACTTGAAGTGGGCGGGAACGGGCGCGCACGCACACGCGGGTGCGCTCCGCGAGTTTGCAGCCGGGAAGGGAATTAGCTGGCGCGACGTTGAAGCCCGCGCAGTCGAGTCCGGTGCGGAGGGCGAAGTGAGCGCAGTCGAATCCGATGCGGAGGATGAAGTGAGTTGGACGCTCGCGCCGCCGTCGGAGTCTTATGCGGAAGAGATCGCCGCGCTCGGTCTGATGAGTTACCTCAAGGGAGACACATCGGCGGCGGAAGATTTACAGGCGCTCTACGTGCGTCTGTCAGATGCGGAGTTGAACGAGAGATGTCGAGCGTAGACCTCGCCGCCGAACCACGGCACACCGATTACCTGATCGAGCCGATGACGCCGCACGATCTGCTTGAGGTCGTCGAGATCGAAGAGGCGTGCCGCCTGAGCCTGTGGGGCTGGGATTCTTATTACGCCGAACTGGCGCGTCCCGAAGCGATCATGATCGTCGCGCGCCGCGCCCGCGCCGACAAGCAAACGGGACACGCCCTCTACGGGTTTCTCAGCGCGCGCGTCTCCGCGCAGGAGTTGCACATCAACAACATCGGCGTACACGAAGCGGCGCGCCGCCGTGGGATCGGGGATGCGCTCATGCGGGTCGCCGTGACGACGGCCGTGCGGCAGGGCGCGGGCGCGGCCATCCTCGAAGTGCGCGCGGGCAACGTCGCGGCTCAGTCGCTCTACCGGCGGTACGGTTTCGAGGTCGTCGGGCGGCGGCGTCAGTATTACCGCGACCCGCCGGAGGACGCGCTCCTGATGCGCGCCTCGCTGAAATCTCCCACTTGATTCAGGCGCGGTTTTTAGCTACCATTTTCCTATCGAAATCATAAACGCGCGAAGGGCATCAACGTCTTGTCTCGAACGCGAATTGTTCACACCACCCGAACGCATCTGCCAAAAGGAGGCTTCCCTGAAATGGAACTGACCAACACGGACAGCTTGAGAGAGGAATTGATCATGAACGATCCTGAGTTTCGCGAATTGGCGCGTGAGCACGGACGCTATGAGGCACGCCTTAGCGAACTGACCTCCCTCGCTTACCCCAACGACGAGGAACAGTTGGAAGAGATCACTCTGAAAAAGAAGAAGCTGGCCGTTAAAGATCAGATGCACGAGATCATGCTCAAACACCAGCAGAGCGAAGAGCCGGCGCATTAAAGCTCCGCTCATACATGGCGCGCAGATTCGCAGTTGGTTTTAAAAGTTAAGGGAGGGGACGCCGTAGAATAGAAATACGTGCGCCCCCTTTTCTCATCTTCCCGCAACGTTTACGAAGAACAGGATCGAATACGTGTTAAGAGACGGCATCCCCTTTGTCTTAATCCCGCTCGCGGCCGCGCTGCTCGCGGCTCTCACCGGCTACTGGTACATCGCAGTCCCGCTCCTGTTGCTCGCCCTCTTCATGGCCTACTTCTTCCGCGACCCGGAACGCATGTCCCTCTCCGAGCAGGACATCATCGTCGCCCCCGCCGACGGGCGCGTGACGCGAGTCGCCCGACTCATTGCGAACGATCCGCAGTCGCCGCAGGTCGTGAGTATCTTCCTGTCGGTCTTCGACGTCCACGTCAACCGCGCGCCCATCGCCGGCGAGATCGTGGACGTCGCATACACGAAGGGGCGGTTCATGATCGCCACGCGCGAGGAGGCGAGCGTCGTCAACGAGCAGAACGCGCTGACGATCCGCGGGGAGCGCATGACCGTCGTCTGCAAACAGATCGCGGGCGTGCTCGCGCGCCGCATCGTCTGTTGGAAACGCAAGGGCGAGAAGGTGAATTTAGGGGAGCGGTTCGGGCTGATTAAGTTTAGCTCCCGCACCGATCTGGTGCTTCCGCCGGAGGTTGAGATCGGCGTGCGCGTCGGGGATCGCGTGCGGGGCGGCGTCAGCGTGATCGGGAGGTTGCGAGGATGAGTACAGAGCCAGAGGAGTTGGGCGACGCCCACGCGACTGAACCGCAGAAGGAGCGGCGCGGCATCCGCAAAGGCCTCTACCTGATCCCTTCCGCCTTCACCGCGGCCAACATCGGCATGGGCTATTTCGCCGTGATGGGAGCCTTGCGCGGGTTTCAATTGCTCGAAGGGGGCACTGAGGCGGAACTCATCCAGGCCACTTCACATTTCGATAACGCGTCTCGAGCCATCGGCTGGGCTGTCGTCTTCGACGCGTTGGACGGTCGCATTGCCAGGCTCACAAAGACCACTACCGAAATCGGCGTGCAACTCGATTCAATTGCCGACGTGGTGACTTTCGGCATCGCGCCCGCCGTCCTCGCCTACGCGTGGGGATACGGCTCCGCCTTTGCGGAGGGCAGCAGCGCACACAAGTTAGGTTGGTTCATCTCCTTCATGTTTCTGATTTGCGGGGCTTTCAGGCTGGCGCGTTTTAACGTGCAGGCGACACGCCCGCGCGTGCTGGCGGAGGGACTCGTCAAGGTTGACAAGAAAAACTTCGTCGGCCTGCCGATCCCCATGGCCGGAGGCTTCATCGCCGCGCTCGTACATTTCTCACCCGCGCCGCTGTCGTTCCACGGGGTTGAGCGGGGCGCGATTTATAGCGGGCTGTTGATGGGCGCAATTGCGCTTTTGTCAGTCCTGATGGTGAGCACGGTGCGCTATACGAGTTTCAAAACCGTCGGCGTCGGGAGGCGCAGCACGCGTCTGGCCGTCCTCGCCATCGCCGCGTCCGGCATGTTGGTCTGGCTGTATTCGCGTTACGTCCTCGTCTCCATCGTTGGGGCGTACATCTTGTATGGCGTGCTGGGGCGACTGGCGGGTTTGTTCCGGCATCGCGGTGCAGGTCAAAATTAAGTGTGTCGGCAAGGATTCCACTTAGAACGGGTTTGCAGAGAGCGGCTTATGTCCCGGCAAGCCTCCGACCGTTGATAGTCATGGACTACTGTCCGGTGAGGATGGAGCGAATGCCGTAAGTCCACGGCGGGTCGGAATCAATAAAAGATTGTCGGCCACCAGCGGCGTCGCACCCGTGTTGCCCTCTTCACCAACCGGCAACGTGTTCAATTGCTTGCCGTCCCGCAGCGAGAGCACAATGCAAGCATCCCCCCCCAGAGGGGCAAAAAGTGCGCTTCGGGAATCTATCAAAGGGAGGGCTGCGATGCGTCCCGCCAACTGTCTCTTCCAAATAAGCTCGCCCCGCCGTGGTGACAGTAAATAAACAAAATTATCCAGCGAGGTGACTATGATTCCACTACCCGTCAGCACCACCGCTTGCACGGCTGCGCCCGTCCTACGCCGCCACAGCAAGCGACCATTCACTTCACTATAGGCATAGACATAACCATCCGTCGCGCCGAAGTAGATAATATTATCCGCGATTGCAACAGTGCCCCGTAACGCACCCCGCGTCCGATAACGCCAGAGAGGTGTCCCCGTTGATTCGTCGAGAGCTAAGAGTGTCCCATCTTCACTCCCAATGTATAATCGTTTATTGTGAAGTGTGGGGTATGAAGAGAAGGCGCTCGTGTGCTGATACACCCATAAGATTTCGCCGGACGCCTTGTTGAAAGCATAGACACGTCCATCCGCAGAACCCCCGAACAGTTTAGTCGCGGACGAGACGAGTCCCCCTTGGATGGGGAAGTGAAGCGTCCTCATCCACAGAGTGATGCCCGTGCTCTGACTCAATGCCCGGATCGCCCCGGTTGAACGTAAGGTTTGACGCGAGTTATTAGAGTCCTCACTTCTGGAAGCGAGATAGACGCCGCGTTCGTCCGCAATCGGGGAGGCCGAAAAATCTCCGCCAATCTCGGTTTTCCACAGAAGTTGACCGTTTAACACGTCTAGCGAGACTATCTCACCCGAGGTAAGTGGCAAATATAGTTGTCCGTTATTAGAAGTCGGGGACAGACTAGTGGTATTTTTAGAATCGAATTGCCAGCGAACTGTAAGTGGTGAAGAGAACGTCAATCCCTTTTCCGATATTTTGTCGTCGTAAGGCTTGCTTTGAACGTACGGCGAAAACGCAAAAATAAAGGAAAGTACGCAGAGTAATTGACTTAGCATTACTTGGTAAGTATGAATTTGAGCTTTTTCGCGCATTTTGCTTCAAATGTTAAAATCCAGCAAAAACTTTGACTTTATTGCTAAGATGCACGTTTATTTTATCACCCAGATACAGTGAAAACTATCAACGTCTCCGACCTTCCCAGCCCATTGGAGGATGCCTATAAAGTGGAACCGACCAAGCATGATCTCATTCTTATACTTGATTTCGGCTCGCAATACACACAACTGATTGCCCGACGCATACGTGAAGCCGGGGTCTACTGCGAAATTCTACCTTTCAATACGCCCCTAGAAAAAATTCAACAACTCCAACCCTGCGGCATCGTCCTGTCCGGCGGGCCTTCATCGGTTTATGACGCAAAAGCCCCAAAACTGTCTGACGGTTTTGTTGAAAAAATCACTTGCCCGCTTCTGGGGATCTGCTATGGACTGCAACTCTTGGCTGTCGAGCTTGGCGGGGAAGTCAGTCCTTCACAAAATAGAGAATATGGGTACGCCAGACTTTCAATAACTGAAGCTGATAGTCCTTTGTTCGTGGGGCTGCCTGGTGAAATTGATGTCTGGCTCAGTCACGGCGATTATGTAACCAAAATGCCTCCCGGCTTTCGCGCAACGGCGGTAACGAGCGGAGCGCTTAATGCGTTCGAGAGCTTAAGCAACCGCATATACGGGGTTCAATTCCACCCGGAGGTAGCGCACACGCCTTTAGGTGCTCAAGTACTGAATAACTTTGCGCTGGCAATTTGTCAGGCACGTGCAGACTGGTCTCCCACGGCTATTATAGACGAACAAGTTAATAAGATTCAGGCGGAAGTAGGGACTGGTAAAGTGGTCTGCGGTCTGTCGGGCGGCGTTGATTCGACCGTCGCCGCGGCACTGGTGCATCAAGCGATAGGCGAGCGCCAGGTGTGTGTGTTTGTAGATACAGGTCTCTTGAGGGAAGGCGAGTTTGAATCTACCTGCAACTTATTTGAGCAG
>JAUZFQ010000114.1 GCA_030838445.1 Pyrinomonadaceae bacterium
TCTTCGGGTTGTGCTTGGCCAGGACTTTCGTGATGGCCGCCGTCAACGTCGTCTTCCCGTGATCCACGTGCCCGATAGTCCCGATATTCACGTGCGGCTTCGACCGGTCAAACTTCTCCTTGCTCATCTTTTTCTCTCGCTCCTACAAATTAGATTTGTCAGTTTGTCTGTTGGGTCGCCGCGCCTGTCATTCAGCGAGAGACGCGACCCGTTTATCGTCTTGCTCAAACTTATTTCGCGACGCCCTGCACCTTCGCGATCACTTCCTCGGCGACGTTCTTCGGAGCTTGATCGTAACGCTCGAAGTGCATCGTGGAAGTGGCGCGTCCCTGCGTGGACGAACGGAGGTCGGTCGTGTAGCCGAACATCTCCGAGAGCGGGACGAAGGCCGTGATGACCTGCACGCCGCCCGTGCGCGGTTCCATCTTCTCGATCTGGCCGCGCCGACGATTCAAGTCGCCGTTGACCGCGCCCATGTAGTCTTCCGGCGTCACCACCTCGATGCGCATGATCGGTTCGAGCAGCACCGGCTTGGCCTTGCGCACCGCGTCCTTGAACGCGAGCGAGCCTGCGATGTGAAACGAACGCTCGTCGGAGTCAACTTCGTGATACGAACCGAAGACGAGGCGCACGCGGATGTCAACCAACTCATAGCCCGCAAGGAAACCGCGGCGCAGCGCATCGCGGATGCCTTCTTCGGTCGGCTTGATGAACTCGCGCGGGATGACGCCGCCCGTGATCTTGTTCTCGAAGACGAAGCCTTCGCCTGGTGCGGGTTCGATCTCGATCTCGACGTGGCCGAACTGGCCGCGGCCGCCCGTCTGGCGTTTGTAAACTTCTTTGCCGGGCGCGGGCGCGGTGATCGTCTCGCGATACGCGACCTGCGGCTTGCCGACGTTGGCCTCGACGCCGAACTCGCGCTTCATGCGATCCACGATGATCTCAAGGTGGAGTTCGCCCATCCCGGCGATGATCGTCTGGCCGGTCTCCTGATCGGTCGAGACGTTGAACGAGGGGTCTTCCTGCGCAAGACGCGACAAGGCCGTTCCGAGTTTGTCCTGATCGGCGCGCGTCTTCGGTTCGACGGCGACGCGGATAACGGGCGCGGGGAAGTCCATCGCTTCGAGGATGATCGGCTTGTTCTCATCACACACGGTGTCGCCGGTCGTCACCTGCTTCATGCCGCCGATGGCGATGATCTCTCCGGCCGATGCCTCGTCAATGTCTTCGCGCTTGTTGGCATGCATGCGAAGGAGGCGTCCGACGCGCTCTTTCGTGCCTTTGACCGAGTTGAAAGCGTAAGAGCCGCCCTTGATCGTGCCCGAATAGATGCGTACGAACGAGAGTTGGCCGAGGTGTTTGTCGGCCATGATCTTGAAGACGAGACCGGCGAACGGCGCGTTCTCGTCGGCCGGGCGCGGCTCTTCTTCGCCGGTTCTGGGGTTCGTGCCTTTGATGGCCTCGATGTCGAGCGGCGAGGGCAGGAAGTCAACCACGGCGTCGAGAAGCGTCTGCACGCCCTTGTTCTTGAAGGCCGAGCCGGTCACGACCGGCACGATCTTGATCTCAATCGTTCCTTTGCGGAGGGCGGCGCGCAGTTCGTCTTCGCTAATCTCTTCGCCTTCCAGAAACTTGTTCGTCAACTCGTCGTCAATGCTCGCGATAGACTCGATCATCTTTTCGCGCGCGGCTTCGGCTTCCGCTTGCATGTCGGCCGGAATCTCGTCAATCGAGTATTCCGCGCCCTTCGTCTCGTCGTTCCACAACAACGCCTTCATCTTGATGAGATCAATGACGCCTTTGAACTGGTCTTCCGAGCCGATGGGAATTTGGATGGCGACGGGGTTCGCGCCCAATCTAGTGATGATGGAATCGAAGGAGCGTTGAAAACTCGCGCCCGCGCGGTCGAGCTTGTTGATGAAGCAGATGCGGGGCACGCCGTACTTATCGGCCTGACGCCAGACCGTCTCCGACTGCGGCTCGACGCCCGCCACGCCGTCGAACACGGCGACCGCGCCGTCGAGGACGCGCAGAGAGCGTTCGACTTCCATCGTGAAGTCAACGTGACCCGGCGTGTCGATGATGTTGATGCGGTGCTCGACGTTGTTGCGCTTCCAGAAACAGGTCGTCGCGGCGCTGGTGATGGTGATACCGCGCTCCTGCTCCTGCTCCATCCAGTCCATCGTCGCCGTGCCTTCGTGCACCTCGCCGATCTTGTGCGAGACGCCCGTGTAGAACAACACGCGCTCGGTGGTCGTGGTCTTCCCGGCATCAATGTGCGCCATGATGCCGATGTTGCGAAATTTGCTGAGGTCTTGCTTTGCCATAACTTTTAAGTGACAAGTGACGGGTGACAAGTGATGAGTTAAGCAGGCCGTGCTGGTCACTCGTCACTTGCCACTTGTCACCGGGTTCTTACCACTTGTAATGCGCGAAGGCCTTGTTGGCTTCCGCCATGCGATGCACGTCGTCTTTTTTCTTGACGGCGTTGCCGCGATTGTTGGCCGCGTCGAGCAGTTCGCCCGTCAGGCGGTCAATCATCGTCTTCTCGCCGCGCGAGCGCGCCGCGCCCACGATCCAGCGGATGGCGAGCGAGCCGCGCCGCTCCTGCGGCACTTCGAGCGGCACCTGATACGTCGAACCGCCGACGCGCCGCGACTTGACTTCGACCTGCGGCCGCACGTTGTCAATCGCGCGCTTGAAGGCTTTCAGCGGGTCTTCGCCCACCTTCTCGCCGACTTGAAGCAACGCGTTGTAAAAAATCTTCTCCGCGTTCGACTTCTTGCCGCCCTCCATCAAACCGTTGATGAACTTCGTGACCAGCGGGCTGTTATAGACCGGGTCGGGCATCACATCGCGTCTGTCTACGACTCTTCTTCTTGGCATAACTGTTTAGCCTTCAACTCCTGAAACTATTTCTTGCCCTTCGCGCCGCCCTTAGCACCTGCGCCTGCCGCCGCGCCGCCCTTCGGACGTTTCGCGCCGTACTTGGAGCGTCCCTGCTTGCGGTCGGCCACGCCGACCGAATCGAGCGTGCCGCGGATGACGTGGTAACGCACGCCCGGCAAATCCTTCACACGGCCGCCGCGGATGAGCACAATCGAGTGCTCCTGCAAGTTGTGGCCGACGCCGGGGATGTAGGTCGTCACCTCGATCCCGTTGGTCAGGCGAACGCGCGCCACCTTGCGGAGCGCGGAGTTCGGCTTCTTCGGGGTCTGCGTGTAGACGCGCGTGCAGACGCCGCGCCTCTGCGGCGACGATTGCAGCGCGGGGCTGGCCGTCTTGTACTTAACTTCCTGACGGCCTTTGCGAACAAGTTGGTTGATAGTCGGCACTGCTGTATTCCGTCCTTCTTCGTCTCGTCGAAGTAGCGAAGTAACTCAAAGCGCAAAAGACTCCGAATCCTGCCTCTAACCGGAACTCGTCCGGCAGTCAGCGCAAGAAGCGGTTGGCCTCTGTTGAATTAACTTAAAGCGGGATGTTCCGTGCTGCGTCTCGCGTTCGAGGGAGACGGGTGTGGATCATGGCTTCCCTACCGAGCCAAAATGTTTCTCTGTGGCGTCGCCTATCCCGAAGGAAAGGAGTGAGACGCTAAGTAAAACCGCGCCATTTTCGCGTGCTGCGCGCTGGAATCCGCTGGCGGTCTGAACTTGCCTGACCGGCGGCGCGCGAGCATTTACGCCACAATAATTATCAAGCGACCGCCCCTAAAACAGACAGCCGGGCAACGCCTCCACACCGACAGAACCTATTGAGCGTTGCACACTTGGGAAATGGACTGTAGTCCAAACGAGAGATTGTACGGATCGCCCTACAATCTGTCAAGTTGCCGACAGCGGTCACGAAACGCCCTCATTTATCCAGTGCTCACGGGCCAAAATCGACCTGCCTCACGAGCCGTCGGGCGATAGGCGATTTTCCACGCATATTTAAATTTTCATACGCTGAAATGAATTAATTATTGACTTTTGCGGCTTTTGCTAATAGTCTGCCCGCGCTTCACCATTTCTTGACGATTCCCGGCCTCGTCATTCTCGCCAGTTCGAACGCCCCAGAATCGTCAGCGACAGCTTCTGTCGTCAACGGAAATTGTCCAGCACCGCACCGGCAGACGAACCCTCGCGCAGCAATATCACCGACAAGCGGTTGAACCAAAGGGTCGAAGGGAACCTTGGATCGGGTTCGGGCAACACAGCCCGCCCCCGTCCTTCACCATTTAATTCACCAACTCAGCATCACCCACGCCAGAGCCGAAGACTGTCCCGCAGCATCTTCCGGTCTGCGTGACCTCGCTTTTAAGTCTCTGTCTGCTCCGGCCTGCCGTTTCACCCGGCGGGTCAAACTCAAAACGCGCAAGACCCCGGAGGTAATTTGTACCCCTCGCCGCAACCAACCTCAGTTCTGTTGGCCGCGCCGTAGTCCCACCCAATCTTGGAAGGCAGTTTCGTCCAAGTTTACAGAAGGAGGAACACAGCATGAAATTAGTCAAAGTCGCTGTCCTACTCTTCTTCGCAACGGCGTTTGTTCTCCCAATGGTTTCTACCAATACCGTTCAGAGCCAGACTGCCACCGAAGCCCCCGCTGCATTCGACAACCGTACCAATGGGCACATCCCGCAAGGCACGCCACCGCCGGAGGGTCAAGAACCCGTGCCCGGCACTTTCGTCAACAACCAACTCATCTTCGACGAGATCGAGGTAATTCCCGACGGGCTAGGGCCTGTCTACAACGCGCAGGGCTGCGGCGAGTGCCACCAGAACCCCGTGTCGGGCGGCATCAGCCAGATCACCGAACTACGCGCAGGGCATCTGGACGGCTTCGGCTTCTTCGTTGACGCCCCCGGCGGCTCGCTCATTAACGACCGCGCGATTAACGCCTCCATACAGGAGCGCGTCCCTTCGAGCGCGGAGAACATTCGCACGTTCCGCACTTCGCTCAACATCCTCGGCGACGGCTTCATCGAGGCGATAGACAGCAACACCATCGTCGCCATCGCCAATGCCCAACCCAACCAGAGCGGCGGGCAGATTGCCGGGCAAGTCATTCAAGTGCCCGTGCTCGAAGCCAACAACGCCCTGCGCGTCGGTCGTTTCGGCTGGAAGAATCAACACGCCAGCCTCGTCTCCTTTTCCAGCGACGCTTATCTGAACGAGATGGGCATCACCAACCGCTTCGCGCGGACGGAAAACACTTCGCTCGGTCGCTCGGTCGCGGCGTTCGACACCGTGCCCGACAACACGCCGTGCGACAGCAACCCGAACGTGATTTGCGCGGAAGACCCCGGTGAAGACATCAACGTCTTCGCACAATTCATGCGCGCCACCAAAGCCCCGCCCCGCGACACGGTTGTGGCCGCCACCGCCGACTCGCAGGCCGGTGACATTCTCTTCAACCAGGTCGGCTGTAACATCTGCCACGTCCGGTCTATCACGACCGCCCCGGCGGGAACCGTGATTAACGGCGGCGCGTTCACCGTCACGGCGGCGCTCGGCAACAAGGTCATCCACCCTTTCAGTGATCTCCTAATGCACAACGTCGGAACGGGCGACGGCATCGTCCAGAACGGCGGGCAGTCCACCGCCAACAAACTGCGCACCCCGCCGCTCTGGGGCGTGCGCACGCGCGACCGCCTGATGCACGACGGCGAAACCCTCACGCGCACCGAGGCGATCTTGCGCCACGCGGGCGAGGCCACTTTCGTCATCAACAACTTCCGCTCGCTGAGCGTGACGCAGCGGAACCAGATCGCCACGTTCCTCAACTCGCTCTAACCGGCACGGCGCACGGGCGACTGTGTCCAACCCGGAGAGGCTAGCCAGACGTAGAACATCCGGTTAGCCTCTCCGTTTAACCCGCCACTGATGCGTGCAAACAACTCGCACATCAAAATAGTTTGAGTTAACACGGACGCAGCCACGCACGCGTCCGACCGACCACAGGAATCAGGAACATGCGTCTCCAAATATTCACACGGAAAACTCTCGCGACGCGACTCTGCCTCTTCGTCACGCTTCTCTCCTGTGCCGCCCTCATGGGTTGCCAGCGGCGCGCCGAACAAACGGCGACGCAAGCAACTGCGCCCCCGCCTCAGTCTTCGCAGGCCACGCCCGCGCCGTTAGCTGCCAACTCGCCCCTCGTGGCGACGCCGACACCCCTTCAAGTCTCCACCGCGCCGCCGCAGCCCTCCGAGATTCAGGGTGCGCTCGCGCGCGTCTATCGAGACGCAGTAGTGGCGGCCGACGCGGGTCGCGGCGTCAACGCGCTCACGGCCGATTTCAACGGCGACGGCTCGGAAGACATCGCCGTCGTCGTCAAACCGAACGCGGCGCAACTCTCCGAGATCAACAGCGAAAACTCGCTCTGGATCGTCGTAGACCCGCAACGCGTGTCGCCCCCTCAGAAAATCCGCACTGACGAACAGTTGCCGACGCCCGCGCCCGTCAAAGTCGAAGCGGGCGACACGCTGCTCGCGATCATTCACGGCTACAAGTCTGCGGGATGGCGCAACGCGGACGCGAAACAGACTTACCTGCTCAAGAATGCGGTCGGCGAAGGGATGACGGCGCAGTCAGTCAAAGCGGCGCGCGTGAATACGGAGAAACGCCCGCTCCCCCTGTTGCGCGGCGACTTGATCTGGCAAAAGCTGTCCGGCAAGACGGGCTGCATCTATTGGACGGGCGCGAAATATGGTTGGTACGACCAAGCCCTCGCCCGTCCGGTGACGAGAGCGCAAGACGACGTCACTCAAGCGGGGCAGGTAGAAACGCAAAAGCGCCTCCGCAGGGAAGCGCCTTTACGTTTTCGCTCTTTTTGATAGAAGACGTAGCCCGTTACTCGTCGTCTCCTAACGCCTCGTCCGCGCCGTCGCCCGCTCCTGCCGCCACGACCGAAGCAGCGTCGGGGATGACGGGCGCAGCAGCCTTAACGCCCGCGCTGATGATGTCCGGCAGGTCGTCGAGGCCGCGATCCATGTGCGCGCCTTGGTCGGCCGTCTCGTCGCGGTCAACCGTGACGTTGCGGTAGAACTCCATGCCCGTCCCGGCCGGGATGAGGCGACCCATGATGACGTTCTCTTTGAGGCCGCGCAGGTAATCAATGCGACCCGAAATCGCCGCCTCGGTCAACACGCGCGTCGTCTCCTGGAACGAAGCCGCCGAGATGAACGAGTCGGTTGAGAGCGACGCCTTCGTGATGCCGAGCAGCAACGGTTCGGCCTTCGCCTGTTCGCCGCCGCCGTCCTCCAACTCCGCCACGCGCGCGTTCTCGTCCGTGAAGCGGAAGCGATCCACCTGTTCGTCCAAGAGAAACTCGGTGTCGCCGACTTCGCGAATCTTCACCCAGCGCAACATCTGTCGGACAATCACTTCGATGTGCTTGTCGTTGATGTTCACGCCCTGCAAGCGATACACCTCTTGAATCTCGTTGACGATGTACTCCTGCAAACGGTTCATGCCGAGCACGCGCAAGATGTCGTGCGGGTTCAATGGGCCGTCCATCAACGCCTCGCCCGCGCGCACGCGGTCGCCTTCCTGCACGTTGATGTGCGTGCCGCGCGGGATGTCGTACTCGCGCTCTTCGCCGTCGTTGCCGACGACGATCAGCTTGCGCTTGCCCTTCGCGATGGGGCCAAGTTTGATGATGCCGTCAATCTCGGACATGATCGCCGTCTCGCGCGGCTTGCGCGCTTCGAACAACTCGACGACGCGGGGCAGACCGCCCGTGATGTCTTTCGTCTTCGTCGTCTCGCGCGGAATCTTCGCGATGATGTCGCCCGGCTCCACCTCGTCGCCGTCGCTCACCATCAAGTTGGCGCGCACCGGCATCTGGTAGGTCTTCAGGATTTTGTTCGCGCTCAAGCTGCGAATCTCGAAGCGCGGCTGCTTCTTCTCGTCGGGCGAATCCTTGACGACGAGGCGCGACTGTCCCGTGACCTCGTCCACCTGTTCGTCAACCGTGACGCCTTCCTTCAAATCCTGATACTTGATCTTGCCCGCCACCTCCGTCAGGATCGAGAAGGTGAACGGATCCCACGTCGCCAGCAATTGATCCTGCTTGACGCGCTGACCCTCTTCGACGTGCAGGTGCGCGCCGTAGACGATCTGGAAGCGCGCCACCTCGCGGTTGCGCTCGTCGTGAATGGTGAGCGCGCCGTTGCGGTTCATGGCGATGATCTCGCCCTTGCGGTTCTTGACCGTCTGCAACTCGACGTAGTGGATCGTGCCGTCGGTGCGCGCTTCGTGTTTGGAAGACTCTTCGAGGCGCGCCGTGCCGCCGATGTGGAACGTGCGCATCGTGAGTTGCGTACCCGGCTCGCCGATGGATTGCGCGGCGATGACGCCGACCGCCTCGCCGATGTCCACGGGCTTGCCGGTCGCGAGGTTGCGGCCGTAGCACTTGATGCAGACGCCTCTACGCGACTCGCAGGTGAGCACCGAACGGATGCGGACGCGCTGCACGCCGGAGCGTTGAATCTCCGCCGCGATGTCCTCGTCAATCTCCGCGCCCGTGTCCACGATGATGCGACCCTCGACCGGATCGATCACGTCGTCCAGAGCCGTGCGTCCGACGATGCGGTCGCGCAGAGACTCGATCTCCTCGCCGCCCTCGACGATGGCCGTCGAGGAGATGCCGCGGAGCGTGCCGCAGTCGGGTTCGGAGATGATCACGTCCTGCGCCACGTCAACGAGGCGGCGCGTGAGATAGCCGGAGTCGGCCGTCTTGAGCGCCGTGTCCGCCAGACCTTTGCGCGCGCCGTGCGTCGAGATGAAGTACTGCAAGACGTTCAAGCCTTCGCGGAAGTTTGAACGAATCGGCGTCTCGATGATCTCGCCCGAAGGCTTTGCCATCAGGCCGCGCATGCCCGCGAGTTGTCGAATCTGCTGCGCCGTACCGCGCGCGCCGGAATCCGACATGATCAGGATCGGGTTCAACTCGCCCGAATCCTTCTCGCGCTTGTCCATCGCCTTGAACATCTCCTTGGCGACCTTGTCGGTCACTTCCGACCAGATGGCGATGACCTTGTTGTAACGCTCGCCATTCGTAATCACGCCGTCGCGATACTGCTTGTCAACTTCGATCACGTCGCTGTCGGCCTGAGCGACCAGCACCTTCTTCGCATCCGGCGTGACGAGATCGTCAATGCCGATGGAGATACCCGCGCGCGTGGCGTAGTTGAAACCGAGCGTCTTCAAATCGTCGAGCATCTTCACCGTCATCGCGTGACCGAGACGCAGGTGGCAATAGTTGACGATGGCCGTGAGAGCCTTTTTCTTGAGCGTGCCGTTGATGTAGGGCAGCCCGGCCGGGATCGAGTCGTTGAAGATGACGCGGCCGACCGTGGTGTTGATAACGCGGCTCACGTTCTCTTGCATGGTGGCACGCATGATGTCCTGCGTGTCGTGTTCCTGCGTGAGATCAATGAGGTCGTTGCGCAGGCGCAGCTTGATCGGCGTCTGCGTCGTGACTTCCTTCGCGTCGAGCGCGAGCAACACTTCGTCGGTGTTGGCGAAGACGCGCCCCTCGCCCTTCGACCCGGCGCGGTCGCGCGTCAGGTAGTAACAGCCGAGCACGATGTCCTGCGAAGGCACGGCGATGGGCTGACCCGACGCCGGGCTGAGGATGTTGTTCGACGCCAGCATCAAGACCGACGCCTCGATCTGCGCTTCGGGCGAGAGCGGGATGTGGACGGCCATCTGGTCGCCGTCGAAGTCCGCGTTGAACGCCGTGCAGACGAGCGGGTGAATCTTGATCGCCTTGCCTTCGACCAGCACCGGCTCGAACGCCTGAATGCCGAGACGGTGAAGCGTCGGCGCGCGGTTCAAGAGCACGGGATGCTCGCGGATCACCTCTTCGAGGATGTCCCACACGACCGGCTCTTGCCGGTCAACCATCTCGCGCGCCTGCTTGATCGTCGCGGCGTACTGCTGCTTCTCAAGCTGGTTGTAGATGAACGGCTTGAACAGTTCGAGTGCCATCTTCTTCGGCAGGCCGCACTGGTGGAGTTTCAACTCCGGCCCGACGACGATGACCGAACGACCCGAATAGTCCACGCGCTTGCCGAGCAAGTTCTGGCGGAAGCGACCCTGCTTGCCCTTCAAGGTGTCGCTCAAAGATTTCAGCGGGCGGTTGTTGACGCCGCGCAGCACGCGGCCGCGGCGACCGTTGTCGAACAAAGCGTCAACGGCTTCCTGCAACATGCGCTTCTCGTTGCGCACGATGACTTCGGGCGCGCGCAGTTCCATCAACTTCTTGAGACGGTTGTTGCGGTTGATGACGCGTCGGTAGAGATCGTTCAGGTCGGACGTGGCGAAGCGTCCGCCGTCCAAAGGCACGAGCGGGCGAAGCTCAGGCGGAATGACCGGGATCACGTCCAGGATCATCCAGTTCGGTTGATTGCCCGACTTGCGGAACGACGTGACGACCTTGAGCCGCTTGGAATATTTGAGCTTCTTCTGCTGCGAAGTCTCGTCCTTCATCTTGACGCGCAGGTCAACCGAGAGTTCCTCGATGTTGACCATCGCGAGCAGTTCCTTGATCGCCTCCGCGCCCATCTTGGCGACGAACGCGCCGGGGAAGTCGCGCATCAGTTCGCGGTAACGCTCGTCGGTCAGGAGTTCGCGCTCCTTGACCGGGGCGTCGCCCGGATCGATGACGATGTACGACTCGAAGTAGAGAACTTTTTCGAGTTCGCGCAGAGGGATGTCGAGCAGGTGGCCGATGCGCGACGGCAGTCCTTTGAAGAACCAGACGTGCGAGCAAGGCGAGGCGAGTTCGATGTGGCCGAGGCGTTCGCGGCGCACCTTCGCCTGCGTCACCTCGACGCCGCACTTGTCGCAGATCACGCCGCGGTGCTTCATGCGCTTGTACTTGCCGCACAGACATTCCCAGTCGGTGACGGGGCCGAAGATGCGCGCGCAGAAGAGGCCGTCGCGTTCGGGCTTGAACGTGCGGTAGTTGATCGTCTCCGGCTTCGTCACTTCGCCGTGCGACCACTGCCTGATCTTCTCCGGCGAGGCCAGAGAGATGCGGATAGCTTCAAAGTCGGGCGCGAGTTGCGTCTTTTCTTGCTGGAATCGAAACACTTGTTATCTCCTAGTAAGCAGTCAGCCGATAAACAGTCAACAATTATTAAAGCGATTGGCGGTGGGCGCGCGCCGGGGACAGGCTAAAACTGCTTGCCGGTGTGCGCGCCCACTGCTTACTTTTACTACCCTTCTGTGCCGCCGAGCAGGGCGACGACCGGCTTGCCCGCGCCGTCGGCCGTCTCGTCGGGTACGGCGTTGCGGTCAATGAGTTCCACGTCGAGGCAGAGCGATTGCAGTTCGCGCACGAGGACGTTGAACGACTCCGGCACGCCGGGGTTGAAGTCGGCTTCGCCCTTGACGATGGCCTCGTAAATCTTCGAGCGCCCGGCCACGTCGTCCGACTTGGCCGTCAAGAGTTCTTGCAGGATGTGCGCCGCGCCGTAGGCTTCGAGCGCCCACACTTCCATCTCGCCGAAACGCTGGCCGCCGAACTGCGCCTTGCCGCCGAGCGGTTGCTGCGTGATCAGGCTGTACGGCCCAATCGAGCGCGCGTGAATCTTGTCGTCCACGAGATGCGAGAGTTTGAGCATGTAGATGTAACCGATGGTCACCTTCTGCTCGAACGCCTCGCCGGAGAGACCGTCGTAGAGCACGGTCTTGCCCGAATCGCCGACAATATCCGGCAACCCCTGCTCACGCAGGTGTGCGGTCGCTTCCTTCAACTTCTGCTTGATCTCCGGCTCGGTCGCGCCGTCGAAGACGGGCGTCGCGAAGTGGACGCCGAGCACGCGCGCCGCCCAGCCGAGGTGCGTCTCCAAAATCTGACCGACGTTCATGCGCGAAGGCACGCCGAGCGGGTTCAGCACGATGTCGACGGGCGTGCCGTCGGGCAGGTAGGGCATGTCCTCTTCGGGCAGGATGCGCGCGATGACGCCCTTGTTACCGTGACGACCGGCCATCTTATCGCCGACCGACAGCTTGCGCTTCATGGCGATGAAGACTTTGACCATCTTGATCACGCCGGGGGCGAGTTCGTCGCCCTGACGCAACTTCGATATCTTGTCTTCGTAGATGTCCGTCAGAATCTTGACCTGACGATCCGTGCGATCCTCGTACTCCTTAACTTCGGCCGCCACGTCAACGCGCGTCGAAGCGAGGTGCGCTTTGCGTAGCGCCTTCGGCTCGACGCCCGCGAGCATCTCGCGCGTGATCGTCTCGCCCTTCGGAATGCGGACTTCCTTATCCACGAGAAGATCGGCCGAGAGCTTGCGCCCCTCGAAGAGTTCGTAGATGCGCTGGTCGCGCTGCTCGCGCAGGATGCGCATCTCGTCCTCTAAGTCGCGCCGCAGGCGGTTCTCTTCCTCTTCCTCAATCGCCATCGAACGCGCGTCGCGCTCCTGGCCTTTGCGCGTGAAGACCTGCACGTCAACGACCGTGCCGTCAATGCCCGGAGGGCACTGCAAGCTCGCGTCCTTCACGTCGCCCGCCTTCTCGCCGAAGATCGCGCGGAGCAACTTCTCTTCCGCCGTCAACTGCGTCTCGCCCTTCGGCGTCACCTTGCCGACGAGAATTGAGCCGGGCTTGACCTGCGCGCCGATGCGGATGATGCCGGAGTCGTCCAGGTCGCGCAGCATGTTCTCGCCGACGTTCGGGATGTCGCGCGTGATCTCTTCGGGGCCGAGTTTCGTGTCGCGCGCCTCGATCTCCAACTCCTCGATGTGAATCGAAGTATAGTAGTCGTCTTTGACGAGCCGCTCGGAGACGAGTATGGCGTCCTCGAAGTTGTAGCCGCGCCACGGCATGAAGGCGACGAGCACGTTGCGGCCGAGGGCGAGTTCGCCCTTGTCCGTGCACGGCCCGTCGGCGATGACCTGTCCCTTGTCCACGCGCTCGCCGATGTTGACGATGGGGCGCTGGTTGATGCAGGTGTTCTGGTTCGAACGCTTGAACTTCGTGAGCGTGTAGATGTCCGCCGTCACCTCGCGCGAGATCGTGCCGTCCACGTTGTGATCGGCCTTGACGATGATGCGCTCGGAATCAACGTAATCAACCACGCCGTCGCGCCGTGCGGCGACGACCGCGCCGGAGTCGCGCGCAGTCACCCGCTCCATCCCTGTGCCGATGTACGGGGCCTCGGCGCGCAAGAGCGGCACGCTTTGGCGTTGCATGTTCGACCCCATCAGCGCGCGGTTCGCGTCGTCGTTCTCAAGAAACGGGATGAGCGAGGCGGCGACGGAGACGAGTTGTTTCGGGCTAACGTCAACGTAGATCAACTCGTCGCGCATGGCGACGATGAACTCGCCCGCCTTACGCGCGGCGTTGCGCTCGTTGACGATGTTGCCCTGCTCGTCGAGTTCGATGTTGGCCTGCCCGACGACATACTTGTCCTCTTCCCACGCCGTCAGGTAGAACGGGTACGGCTCGGAGTCCGCCTTCTTCCCGTCCGCGCCGATGCGCTTGTTGGCCTTCTCGATGTCCTCTTGCAGGATGTGATCGCCCGGCTTGTACTTCGTGTCACCGCCGTTGATGACGCGCACGTACTCGACCACGCGGCCGTTCTCCACCTTGCGATAGGGCGACTCGATGAAGCCGAACTCGTTGATGCGCGCGAAGCACGAGAGCGACGAGATAAGGCCGATGTTCGGCCCTTCCGGCGTCTCGATGGGGCAGATGCGCCCGTAGTGCGTCGGGTGCACGTCGCGCACCTCGAAGCCCGCGCGCTCGCGCGAGAGTCCGCCGGGCCCGAGCGCGGAGAGGCGACGCTTGTGCGTGATCTCCGAGAGCGGGTTCGTCTGATCCATGAACTGCGAGAGCTGCGACGACCCGAAGAACTCGCGCACGGCCGCCGTGACGGGCTTCGCGTTGATCAGGTCGCGCGGCATCGTTGTCTGCATCTCTTGCTGGATCGACATCTTCTCTTTGATGGCGCGTTCCATGCGCACGAGGCCGATGCGAAACTGGTTCTCAAGCAGTTCGCCGACGGCGCGCACGCGGC